>JAFLVQ010000037.1:4568-18553 GCA_022508205.1 Spirochaetales bacterium | reverse complement strand
TCAAGAAATTTTCCTATAAACAAGCCGCTGTATCTTCCGTAAGAAACTTCGACTTTGAATAATCCCGATGAACCTTCGGGAATAAGGCTTATCGATTGGACATATCCGAATTTTTGCGTTCCTTTTATATAAATTTTGTCATAAAGTTTTATTCTGTGAATGTCTTTATCCGACAAAAGGAGATTTACTTTGTAAGAAGATACATCACCGATTGTAAACAGTTTTGTTTTTTCAAAAACCTCGCTGTTAAGCACCGTATCGACATAAGCAACAACTCCGTCGATAGGCGATTTTATCTGCCACGGTAAAAAATCAGATGAAAGATTCCTGCGTCTGACTTCCGCCAAAAGCGTACCGGAACTTACATTCATTCCTTCTTTCACCATAAGTGCCTTGACAATCCCGTTGCCTGGCGAATAAATGGGAATCAATGCGGCAGGCTCCAGACGAGCACCGTAAACCAGCGTTTCATGCACATTGCGTTTTTCAAGCATCGAAACCTGCACTTTTGCAATGGCAGAATCCTTCTCTTCCTGCGCCGAAGCAATAAAACACAAAAAGCAATATATAATAAAAATTATTTTCCTCACTTTATCACTCCCAATTGCCGCAGCGAAATATTGAATTTTTTGCCGAAATCCAAAATGCTTTTAATCAATTCATATTTCACGTATGATAAATTATAAATTGCCTCACGATAATCCGATTCCGTATCGGACAAGGTTTGATAATCCAGTTCGCCTTCCCAATACGCACTTTGCGACAGCTGATACGCTTCCTTTGTAATATTGCAGTTTTCTTTATGACTTTCGCACGATGTCAGCAACTGGGTAATTTCCGTAAGTCTGGCAATTTTTTCCGTTTGCTGATTTTGAATTTCTTCCTCCAATGCAAGTTTTTTTCGTTCCAATATTTTCTTGTCTTTCAAAATGCTTGCCTGAACAGCAGAAAACGGCAGAATATTAGTAAGCGGCAATGTAACGGCAGCTCCCAACGAAATTCTTTGCTGCGAATTATCAACCCAATTTTTTTCCTGCGGCATAGCATCTGTTCCTATGGAAAATGACATCGAGAGATATGGCAAAAATTTAAATATGTTTTTCTTGTGGTCAAGCCGCATATTTTCGGATTCAAGCTGCAATTTAAAAACAGAAATTGTTTTTTCGGCTTCGGCGTTTTTCAGATAGTCAATATTCAGCTGTTCTATTTCCGGAAGTTTATCAGAAAGCGTAAGCGTCACATTATCGGGAATATTCAGAAGCTGTTTAAATCGTATCATCAAAATTCGGTAATTATTTTCCAATGACGTAAGTCTGTCGCTGTTTTCCTTGTAATTGTATTCTTTGCGAAGCAGCTCTATGCGCGAAATTTCACTATTCCCGTATCCAAGCACTGCATTGTTTAAACGTGCCTTACTGTTGTTCTGCAGCATTTTTTGCAGTTCTATCTGTTCAAAATCCACTTGCAGTAAATAATAATACAGTACGGCTTGGTTTTCCACTTCCTGTTTTGCAGCGTCATAATCAAGTTTCCCGATTCGGTAATCGTTAATCGATTTGAAAATGTCGATAAAATCGTGCGTTCTTAATGACCAAGACACATTGCCTGATAATGACAAAGAACCTTTGCGTTCTAAAACAGTTTTCGATGCCGATGCCGATACCGACATTTCCGGATAAATGAAATTCCATGAAGTATCCCGCTGCAGCTTTTTTTCTTCCTGCTGCAGTTTTTCACTTTTAAGTGAAAGATTTTCCCTTATCACACAGTCGATAACATCTTTGAGCGACATCTGCATTACATCACCGGCAAAGCTATACGTGGAAATAATACAGAATATAAAAATCCAGTACGATTTTCCTTTCATAACCAAATCCTGAACGTATTAATTTATTCCAAAATGAGATTGAAATATAACACGAAAATACATTTTACTTATAAAAAAAGCGGAATCCTGATACGAAATACCAAGTCCGCTTCCAAAAACTATTGAAAAATTATTATCACGGTGCAGGCGGCACTTCGATATTCGGATCTTCAAGTATATCGACACCGGAATACTCACCGGCTGCATCATACTTCAATTTCGCAAGAATATTTGCCGCTTTGTCCGGGTTAATATCTTTAATCAATTTCAGCAGATACGGAGCTGTCGAACTTGAACCTAATTCTTCGGAATATGAATCGATTTCACGCAAAATATCGATTACATCAGCTTCGGGCTGTTTCTCCATCAAAACAGCGGCATCATTAGGCGGCATACCGTACAATTTAACTGCCTGTTCTCTGATATTTTTCTTTCTGTCCGTATACTGGCGGTCTCTGTCTTCAAGCAGAGCATTTTTGCGGTCAAGCTCTTTTTCGCGTTCCATCAATGCTTCATGTTTTTTATTTACTTCATTTTCTTTGGATTTAAGTTCATTTTCGCGGTTGAGAACAAGCTCTTCCATCAGCTTAACTTTTTCTTCTTTCTTGCCAAGTTCTTCGCGCTCCAGCAAATACACATTTTCTGCCTTTGCCAGTTTACTTCTTATTCTTACGGCTTTTATTTTGTCCGCGCCGGGAATCGGAATGTCAAGTTTTACACCGAGAAGCTGTCCGGTAAAATCGATTACAACCAGTCCGCCGATTATTAACACCACAATAAGCAATAAAAGAAGAATTATTTTCTTCATATCTAATTTTTCAGCCATATTTTTATCCTATTTCTTTAACATCTTTGTGATTTTAGCTACATAGTCTTGAGTTTCATCAATAGCCGGAATTCCGTTTACCGCGTCAACTTTATGCGGACCGGCATTATAAGCCGCCAATGCTTTTTCTATATTTCCATCATAACGTTCAAGCATGAGCTTCAAATATTTTGCTCCGCCTTCAATATTTTGTTCTATGTCAAAAGGCATTTTTACACCCATATCGAGCGCAGTCTGAGGCATCAGCTGCATCAACCCCATCGCTCCGGCTCTTGAAACTGCGTACTGGTCATAATTCGATTCGGTTTTAATCACCGCATGAACAAGTTCTTCCGGCAGACCGTAGCGTTTGCTTACCTGCGAAACTTTTCCGGATATACGTTCATCTTTTGTTTTCTTTACTTTATTGGTTTTCGTAACAGGCTCTTCATACTGCAGCATTACAGGGTCCAATGCTTCACTTCCCGATGTAATGTAAACAAACGGATGATATGCGGAATCTTTTGCCGATACCGTTTTCCCCGATTTGCCCGATGATGAAGACGCAGCCATTGCCTCCTGCAAGCGAGATTCAAATGATGAAACAAATTCCGGTTTCATTCGCGACTTCAGAATCGTCCCCATATTAGTAATTTCTCCCATTCTTTTAGTAAAGTTTTCAAGACTGCGGCTTTGCTGTGATAATGAATCAAAACTAATCATCTGTTTCTCCCGTTACGCTTTTGGAATAATTGGAATGCGTGACCATGTTCAAAGCCGCTTCGTCAATCATGTCGGTTTCTTCATTTTCCGCTTCCAACAAAAAGTTTGCGTAAGCCTTTTCCTTAAGTTTCTCTAAAATTTTGCGTTGCTTCATAGCTTCTCGGAGTGCACTTTCCCGCTCATCCAGCAAAGGCTGCAATTTCGTAATTTCGCGGTTGTTAAGTTCCTGCCGACGAAGCAGCGCGCGGACATTTGCATCGAACGCCGAAAATATATTGAAATCGAACATGTGATTTTCATTTACATATTCTTGACGCTCGGTATTTGTATCTTCGATAATACGTTCACAATTTTTATTATCCAGTTCAAGCGCATTTTTCTTCTGTAAAACTTGCGCATAAGCAAGTTTTGCATTTTGTTCCGCACGCTCTCTTATTCTCAGAACTTTTTCCAACTTAAACTGAAAACGTTTCATAATCCTCCGCTTGTAAACAATCCGTAACTACAATTTTTTACTCCGTAAAAGTTGTTTTTTACTCCGTAAAAGTTGTTTTTTACTCTGTAAAAAACTGTTTCACAAAAAACGCTCATCTAAAATGTCGGATTCTTCCGAATTTTCATTAGTATCTGAATCAATTAAAGGTGAAACAACACTGTCAAGCGATTCCAAACATTCATCCCAAGTCATGCCGTCTTCTACATCCTGCTGCAAAAAACTTTCCATGCTGTCATGCAGCATTATCGCCGCATCTACCATCGGATTGCTTCCTTTCGCGTATGCTCCCAGTGAAATAAAATCTTCATTTTCCTTATATGCAGCCATCAGCTTCAAAAATATATCTGCTTTTTCTCTGTGGCTTCTTTCCACAACTTTTGACATTAAGCGGGATACACTTTGCAGCACATCTATTGCGGGGAAGTGACGGCGCTGCGCTAATTTTCTATCCAACACAATATGACCGTCGAGAATTCCTCGTACCGCATCGCCTATCGGTTCATTCATATTGTCTGCTTCCACAAGAACGGTATAGATTCCCGTAATGCTTCCCCGTTCACCCGTTCCGGCACGTTCAAGCAGTTTCGGCAATGAGTTAAAAACAGATGCCGTATACCCTTTTGTAGCCGGCGGTTCACCGAGCGACAAACCGATTTCACGCTGTGCCATTGCAAAACGCGTTACCGAATCCATCATGAGCAAAACATCTTTTCCCTGATCTCTGAAATATTCCGCAATAGCTGTGGCCACATAAGCACCTCGTACGCGGCAAAGTGCATTTTTGTTGGAGCTTGCAAATACGATAACCGATTTTTTCAATCCTTCTTCACCGAGTTCGTAATGGATAAATTCCTGCAGCTCTCTGGAACGTTCGCCGATAAAAGCGATAACGTTTATATCTACATCGGCATTGCGCGCTATCATTCCCAAAAGTGTCGATTTACCGACGCCGGAACCTGCAAAGATTCCGATTCTCTGTCCCTTTCCGATTGTAAGAAGTCCGTCAATTGCCCTGACTCCGGTCGGCAAAGGCTCCCTTATCAGACGGCGCTTCATTGCATCGCTCGGAGAGTTAAAAATCGGGGCGACAACGGAAGAACCTATCATGCCGCGTCCGTCGTAAGAACGTCCCGTTCCGTCAAGCACGCGTCCTAAAAGGTAATCACCCACGTAGACAGACAATTCTTCACCAGTGGCAGTCACTAAGTCGCCGACTTGAATTCCTTCCATTTCATCGTAAGTCATCAAAACAGTTTTGCCTTTTTCCATTCCGATAACTTCGCCTTGAATCTCTTTTCCTGTTGATGTAATGATTTTACAAACTTCACCGACGGCTGCCGGCGGACCGCTGCTTTCTATGGTAAGTCCTTTTATGCGTGTTACTTTTCCGATAAACTTTATCGGCTCAAGGCGGTCAACCATCGAATTGTATTTTCCAATATCAAGAAGAAAATTTTCCAATGAACTTCCTTCTTTTTGAATATGTTCATCCATTCTGTACCCTCCCAAGTTTAGAATATCGAACTGCCGAAAATTTCAAAACCCCGCCTGTATGCAGCCAAAAAAGCAAACAGACGGGATTAACGGAAATTATGCTTCATCCGCTTTAGGTTCATTGTTTTTAACCTGAAGAGGAACCATTTCCTGAATTTTTTCTTCAATTTCATGCAGCTGACTCGAAATACGAGCGTCAAGCATACCGAAATCCGTTTCTATAATACAACCGCCTTTGTCTACAGTCGTATCTTCGAGAATTTTAAGATTATCGGTTTCTGCAAGTTTAATAAATTTTTCTTTGTATTGCGTAGTCAGATCCAAATCCGCAAGATTTACTCTGATTGCAATATTTTTGCGTGACGAAAGTTTTTTCAATGAGTGAATTACATTGTTAATAACAACATTTTTCTGATTTTCCGAAAGCACTTTGATTACTTTTCTGGCAATCGAAAGTACCAAAGAAATAATCTGCTGTTCCGCTTCTATAAAAATGGAAGTTCGTTTGTCGATAATACTGTTAATCATATCATGCATACGTTCGGTAAGCCGTTCAACTTCGCCGTTTGCCTTGTTTATTCCTTCATCCCAGCCATCTTTATACCCTGCTTCCCGTGCTTCATTGATAATTTTCTTTTCTTTCTCCGAAATTCCGGCTTCTATTTCTCTGGCTTCTTCATTTGCTTTTTCGATAATAAGCCGCGCGTCATCTTCCGCATTCATCTTAATGACCTGCGCCTCATCGTTTTTTTCCTTTACAATTGCAAACGCCTGCTCTTTTGCCTTATTGATAATCTCTTCGGCTTTGGCATTCAGCTCGGCTTCGCGCTGTGCTTTCAGTGCTTCAAATTCAGCTTCAAATGCATCACGTTCCGCACGAAGTTCTTCTATTGATTTTCCCTCTTCGACTTCTTCCTCTTCTTCTTTTTCCGCAATTTCGGTAACCGGAATCAATGGTATCATATACGTATCATCGGAAGGCTTTACTTCAAAAGAGCTAAAAAAGTGCTTTATCATATCATACTCCTGCCATTTACATTACACAACAAGTTCATCTTCACCGGCTCTTGCCACAATGATTTCACCGTTATCTTCCAATCGTCTGATGATACCAACGATTTTCTGTTGTGCTTCTTCTACATCTTTTAATCGCACCGGTCCCATAAAGTCCATATCTTCTTTTAATACCGACGCAGAACGTTTTGACATGTTTCGATAAACCTTATCCTGAACTTCGGAGTTTACGCCTTTCAATGCTTTTGCCAATTCCGTAGAATCTACATCTCTGAGCACACGCTGAATATCTTTGTCCGAAAGAAGAACAATATCTTCGAATACAAACATTTTCTTTTTGATTTCTTCTGCCAAATCCGGATCTTCCTCTTCCAAAGTTTCCAAAATCGTACGTTCCGTAGTTCGGTCTACCAAGTTCAAGATTTCCACAATTGTATCGATACCGCCGGCAGTAGTAAAATCTTCGCTTGTCAATGTCGACAACTTTTTTTCAAGTACACGTTCTACTTCACGCAGAACTTCCGGGCTTGTTCTGTCCATTCGGGCAATTCTTTTTGCTACTTCGGACTGTTTTTCATGCTCCAACTTTCTGATTACATCGGAAGCTTTATTTGAATCAAGATATGCAAGAATCAAAGCTATCGTTTGAGGATGTTCATTTTGAATAAAGTTGTACAAATGATCGGGATCGGTTTTTCTTACCGCTTCAAACGGACGAACCTGCAAACTCGAAGTAAGTTTGTTGATAATTTCGCTGGCACGCTGAACACCTACCGACTTTTCCAACAAATCTTTTGCATAATCGATACCGCCGGAAGTGATGAAGTCTTTAGCCATCATCAGCTCTTGAAATTCCATCAGTACCTTATCGCGATCTTCCGGTTCTACTACATCAACACGGGTAATTGCAAATGTTAATGCTTCGATTTCTTCTTCCCGCAAATGTTTAAAAACTTCCGAAGAAACTTCCGCTCCTAAAGTTACAAGAAAGATCGCAGCTTTCTGCTTTCCATTAAGAGTTTTTTTATGAGTCGAAGACCCTTTTTTATGCTTATCCTTTCCGCTTGGACCATCGTCTATGATAATATCATCTGACATACTCTATTCCTCGCAATTTCTCTCTGTTTTCTGTAAATTATAATCTATAATTTCTTTAATTATCGGCAATTAATAATTCCGCAAAAGACCCGGCATCTGATTTTTTTATTTTCCGCCGGGCTTTATTCACGCTACTCGTCTTGCAGCCATGTTCTGATTAATTGCGCAACATCTTCCGGATGTTCTTTCGCCAGATTTACCGCATTTTCCTGCATTTCCAGACGAGCTTTGTCTTCCAAAGACATTTCGACTTGTGTTCCTTCTTCTTCCGCACTCTTCAAAGCAAGCTCTCTTGCCAGCTGGTGCTGACGGATTTGTTCTTCCTCACGCAGTCTTCGTCGTCTTTCAACTTCTCTCATTATGTTCTTGTAAATTATAGAACCAATAATCAGAATAGCAATTCCGCCGAGAACCGAAAGCAGTATCCAGAAAATCTGTTGCTGACGTTTCCACGCATCATCCTCTTTCTTAAACTCTGCCGAACGGTCACGTTTGAATCCCGAAACGGCAACTGTATCTCCTCGATCGACTTTAAATCCGATACCTTGCTGAACAAAAGCCCTTACCGCTCTGATAGTTTCATCATCTACAGGAGTAAAAACTCTCTTTCTTGCGCCATTTTCCACAACAACTTTTCCCTTGTCGCTGAATTCCATCTGCCATGTACCGTCAATCAGCACGGCCGCAGTAATCTGCTGGATTTCCCACGGGTCTCTGACAATCTCGCGGTTGGATTCACCGAATACTTGATTGTCGATATTTTCACTTTTTACATATTTTGTAATCTGTTCCAAAGCCCCCTGATATGCCGGCGGAACATTTGTGTCAAATCCCGGAGGACCTTCCGGTATCCAATTCGGGCCGACGAATTCTTCTTTTGTGTCCTTCTTGGAAACAGTAATCGAATATTTTCTCTCACCGTCATCATAAGGCGTGTTAGGGTCATCTTCTTTTAATACAACAGGCAAAATTTCACGGCGATTTTCTTTTTCCTGATCAAAGTTCATTTTTACATCTACCGTAATGGACAACCTGTCTGCAGGTACCATTCCTCTTCCTACAATGGCGTTGTACAATTTATTTTCATAATCTTTGATAATGTTTTCGCGAATTCTCAGATTTTCTTTTGTAATTTTGAGTTTCATTTCTTCATTTTCATTCTCAAAATCATTCAATTTTATTCCGCGATCATCGGTAATCACGACATTTTCCGCAGTAGCTCTGTCAATGGAATTAACAATCAATTCCTGATACCCTTTAACTTCGCGTTTATGCTCGGATAAATTAATGCCCCACTTAGGAGTTAATATAACCGCAACTTTTACCGGATCGTCGTTTTTCGTAAACACGCTTTTTTCCGGCATTGTAAATGCCACATCGGCTTTTTCGATAAGCTCAGAACTTTTCAGCATTTCTTCAAGTTTATTCTGCACCGCGTAACGTACTTTTATGTCGTTTTCAAACTTGGAACTTGTAATGTTTTTCGATTGGATTATATCAAGAAACGAATATCGGTTCTTAGGCATAAAACCGGTTTCGGCCAATTTCATAATCGTTCGATTTTTTACTGCTTGATTAGCAACGAAAATTTGATTTTTCCCTTTTGCTACATACTTGACATTCATTTCCGAAAGTTTTGTAGCAATTCTGTCAAAATCCTCTTCGGCCAACTGATTGTTAAACAACGGCACACCGTTTCCCGATGTAGAAACAGTCAGAATAACTACAATTGCAATAATCGCGGCACCTATTATTACACCGCCTATAATTTTTTGAGTTGTTGTAATTCCTTTCCATATTTTAGAAAGATTATCCAACCCTTTCTTTAAAAAATCAGGCACAATTCCCCTCCCCTTTGGAAATACGTTTTCCCGAAATATCCAAATTTTTTTTAATTGCTTATTCTTTATGTCGGCAAAAAAACAAATCGGTTAAGTTTAATTCCCGCATTTTTTGTAAATTATCAAAAAAAATTGCAGTTTATGAAGTTCAGTGCCGAAACTCTTCATTTTTTCGGCACTGAACACGTTTTTATCTCATATTCAAAATTTCCTTGTAGGCTCTTATTGCTCGGTCCACAATACCTTTTGTAAACAGTACGGCCATTTCCGCTTCTTCGGCTGCGATTTGGACATCATGAATATCGACACTTTCCGGATCTACTGCCAACTGCGTTGCCAAAGCCGTTGATCTATTTTCCAAATCGTTGACTTCGCCGATTGCTTTATTGAACATTTGCGCAAATGACGATGCAACTTTTTCGCCTTTAGCCGATGAGCGTTTTGTGTCTGTAATATGATTTTCATAAATAGAATTCATGCGTACAATATCGCCTGAAACTTGTGAAGTCGATAAGATTTCCATTCCCTCCCCCCAGAGTTAATTTAAGATATATAATAGTTTAAATTTCTATGCAAGGCATTCATGATAAAAAAAATCAGAAGAAAAAAATAATCTCATTTTTCTTCATTTTTTTACTTATTTACCAATTTCCAATGCCTTAAAAAACATATTCTTTTCATTTTGAATGGAAGAAATATTTGCTTCGTATGCTCTTGAAGCGCTAATCATATCTACCATTTCAGTAACCATATTTACGTTCGGATATTCTACATACCCTTTTTTCGGACCGCTTTTTATCGCATCGGGATGAGACGGGTCATAAACCATTCTCAACGGTGCGGTGTCTTCTTTTATTTCCACAACTTTTACTCCGCTGCAATCCGGAGTCTGCAAACTTTCCGGCAAAAGCGGAGATCGATAAACACGCTCGTCGTTTCTCGGACGCAGAATCGCTATGCTTCGGCGAAATGCGTTTCCATCGGGTGTACGAGTTGTATTTGCATTCGCAATATTATTGCTGATTACATCCATGCGCACCCGCTGAGCCGAAAGTCCTGTTCCGGCAATATCCATTGAAGAAAAAATTCCCATAGATTATTCTCCTATCCTCTTAAAATAAATTTCAGCTTGTTGAATTCTTTAGCAGTTCTTTGTGCCAAAGCATTGTAGTACATAGTATTTTTTGAATGCTCCAACATTTCTTTATCCATATCTACCGAATTGCCGTCATTGTTCTGATATGTATTGAATTCCGTAATCTTTTTAGCTTTGACACTGCGGTAATCCTGCGCTCGTACAATCGGAATATGACGCGAATCGGTAGTCAGCATAGGAGCGGCATTCGCTTCTTCCTTTTCGCTTCGCAAAGCCCGCTGTAACTGTGCTTGAAAAGTAATGTCCTGTCGTTTGTAATTCGGCGTCGTTGCATTTGCGATATTATTCATTATCACACTGGAACGCTTGCTCGCCGCTCCCATTGCCATCTGCATAATATCTATAGATTTTGCCGAACTTCCCCCGTGAATTACCATTTTATGCTCCTTAAATGATTCTCAGTTATCACTATCGGCTTACTTTTTTTTTCCTTGATACCAAAATTGCAGCGCAAACCGTTCTATTCGGTGTCAAACCTGTATTCACAATCGGAATCTAAAATTCTGCCGTTTCACTGTTTAATTATTTACTTTGAGGAAAAAAGAGGAAAAGCACACAATTACTCCGGCAGAATAACTACAAGACAATTATAATATTGACATTTTTTTTTTTTTTTTTACAACAAAATTAATTTATTTTATGGAGGTCATTACTATGACAAGAAAAATTTTAGGGGCTTTGGCAATGATGGTTTTATGCAGCTTTACCGCTGTGGCTGTAGAACAAGGATTAATCGGTAAATGGGAGCGAACATCCGAAGAGAAAAACGGAAACAATGTCATTAAAACGACATGTTCCATTGAATTTACGGATGGTGACAAAATCGTAATAGAAACAAAATCCGCAAAAAGTGATAAAAACACCAAATTGGAAGCTGACGTTAAATCCGTGAATGACAACACAATCACTTACACTTACAAAGACAGCAACGGTAAAGACTGCGATGCAGAAATCAAATATCAAAATCTTACCGATAAGTCGGTTCAATTTGGCAACGAAGAAAAATGGGACGACTTCACAAAAGCAAATTAATAATATTAAAAATGTAACACTCAATTAAACCATCATTCAATGAAAGCTACACTGTACTTTATTGCAGTGTAGTTTTTTTTATTACAAGCAACTTCCTTAAAAATTTGACTTTTAATCTTGCGGTTATTATATTACTGTCCATCTTTCAATTTCAGATTAAAAACAAAACAAATATTTTTTGGAGGAAAAAATGAGTGATATAAAAGAAGAAAAAGGAGAACTTTCCATACACACGGAAAATCTTCTCCCGATTATTAAAAAATGGCTGTATTCCGACCGCGAAATTTTTATTCGCGAACTTATATCAAACGGCGTTGATGCAATGACTAAATTGCGTCTGTTGAATTTGTCCGGTGAAGTAAAGGAAACCGGCGAATTATTTGTCGATGTTTGCATTGACAAAGCGAAAAAGACACTTACTTTCCGTGATACCGGTATAGGAATGACCGGTGAAGAAATAAAAAAATATATCAATCAAATTGCATTTTCCGGCGCGGCTGATTTTATTTCACAGCATGAAAAAAACAACGACTTAGGTGAAATAATCGGACATTTCGGACTCGGATTCTACTCTGCGTTCATGGTCAGCGACAAAGTCGAAATTTTCTCATTGTCATATCAGGACGGTGCAGATGCCGTTCACTGGGTAAATGACGGCGGAACCGAATTTTCTATGGAAAAATGCGACAAAAAAGAGCGCGGAACCGACATCGTTCTTCACATTAATAAAGAAAACGAAGATTTCCTCGAAGAATACAAAGTTCGTGAAGTAATCGAAAAATACTGTAACTTCCTGCCGTACGCTATCAAATTAAACGGAAAAGAAATCAACGATCAACATCCTTTATGGCTGAAACATCCGAATGAAGTAAAAGACGAGGATTACAAAAATTTTTACAGTAAACTTTTCCCAATGGAAAGCGAACCGCTGTTTTGGATTCATCTCGATGTAGAAGTTCCGTTTAATCTTAAAGGTATTTTGTATTTCCCGAAACTCCGCCACGAACTGGACAGTTCCAAAGGAAGAATCAAATTATTCTGCAACCAAGTTTTCGTTACGGACAATGCAAAAGAAATCATTCCCGAATTTTTGACTTTGCTTCAGGGCTGTATCGATATTCCCGATTTGCCGCTGAACGTTTCCCGCTCTTATCTGCAAAATGATCCGTATGTAAAGAAAATTTCCGAGCACATTACGAAAAAAGTTGCGGACAAGCTGAATGAAATTTACAAAAAAGACAGAAGCGCATACGAAGGATTTTGGGACGACATCAGTATTTTCGTAAAGTACGGTATGATGAATAATGAAAAATTCTTTGATAAGGCAAAAAATATTTTGATGTTTAAAACTTCCGACAATGTTTACAAAACACTTGATGAATACAAAGAAAAAAATAAGGGAGTCAATAAGGAAGAAAACGGAAAACAAGTAATTCTGTATGCATCGGATCCGGAAAAACAAGCAGCCTTGATTGACATGTGCAAAGGTCAGGGACTTGAAGTCATTTATTTTAACTCAATGATTGACGTTCACTTTATTCAATTTTTGGAAATGAAAGATTCGGGTATTTCATTCATCCGCATTGACAGCGACACAAACGCGATGCTTTCGGACGATAAGAAAGAAAAAATCGTCGATGAAAACAATAAATCCGCAGATGACAAAATCGAAGAATTATTCAAATCCGTTTTGAAACCGGAAGAAAATAAGTCGCTTACAATCAAAGTTCAAGCTCTTAAAGATACGAAGATTCCGTCAATCATAGTTTTCTCCGAACACATGAGACGTTTTAAAGAGATGAACGCAATGTTCCGCGGGGAAATGGGCGGTGCCGATATTTTCTCCGACCACACGCTGATTATCAACAGCTCAAATGAATTGATTTCAAAATTAGTTTCGGCTAAAGACGACGAAACCAAAAAAGAGCTTGTAGAAAAGCTGATTCTCAATGTTTACGATTCGGCACTTTTGGCACAGGATAATTTGAAAGGCGAAAAACTTGTAAAATTCTTGGAAAGAACGACAGAACTTACCGGAAAAAATTTATAATTCCATTCATTTGCCAAAAAAGCTGACAGCATGAAATGTTATGAAAAATACATTTTCAGCAGTCAGCTTTTTTTATTTTGCCGCTTTTATCACACAGCAAACACAATACAATCAATTTTATGCAGTTTTGCTGCGCCGGAGTGAAACCTTTTTTTCAACTCTATAAAACTATATGGAATATTATTTGCTACTTCATGACAAAATATACTTCCAAATTACAAGGGTTTGTTATGATGAAAAAAATTGTTTCCTTGATTACACTGGTTCTGATTTTTGCCGGATGTTCCATGAATAATCCATTTTTACCAACCGACGACAAACTCCCCGAAGTAAAAAAAATTTTATTGAATAATACAACAATCGATATTGGCGATACATTGCTGCTTATTCCGACGATTTTGCCGAACAA
>JAFLVQ010000037.1:0-4468 GCA_022508205.1 Spirochaetales bacterium | reverse complement strand
AATCAAAATACGCCACAATCACGGCGGCTGCATCAAACGGCGTAAAAGGAACATGTCGCGTGTATGTCATCGGAGATCCGGCATTCACAGTCAATGATGCCGAAATTTTCATGAACGAAACGACGCAGCTTGAATTAATCTGCACAACAACCAAAGGAAATATATCAAGCGTAAAATGGACTGTAAGTGACGGAAATACTGCGTCACTGTCAAATGAATCCTTTTCCGGAAACTGCGCTACAGCCGACATTACCGGCAGAAAATCGGGAACGGTCAACATTCACATTGAAATAAAACTCGAAAACGACGATTTCGCCTATTACGCAAATTGTACCGTCGTCGTAAAGCCTAAGTACACAATTATCCTTAAAACAACGGAAGAAGGCGAAAAGTATGACTGGGGAAACGGCGAAACGGAAAGAGAGCTTGTAATCGAAGTAACCGAAAGCGGAACATTTCGATGTACCATAACAAATCCGGGCGGAATTTATGATACGGGCAACCTTATTACTGCCGGAGATTTTGAATTTGAACCGAATAATCCGATAAGAAGTGCAGTAAATAGGCTCGGAGATACAATAAACTATGAGTATCCGAACTTTCAACCGAATAACAAAGATATACGTGTGGGCAGCATAACTACGGCAAAAAATGCGAAGGATGTAAAATCGCAATATTTTGCGGATTTATCGGCACAAGAAGGAGAATGGTACCTTGTTTGCGACGGGGGCAACAGTGCAGATGCCAAAGTATGGAGTGCAAGAAATCTGAAATTGAAAGGCGGAGTTACATATCAATTCAGCTGCTTTGCCGCAAACATCGATGTAGAATACGAAAAGCATGGTAAAGACAGTTTGGCGAAGTTGAAATTTGTTATAGAAAATAAGGAACATTCCAATGGACACGATTTGCTTAAATTTACGGTTCCCGAAGAATTGGCGACATGGCAAGAGTACACTTCCGAATACACACCTCAAAGTGATCTTGATTGGTGTCATATTTATATCGTGAATTACACTACGGTTAATGAAGGCAATGACTTTGCAATCGACAATATTTACTTCGGAACAGTGCAAAACATGGATGCAAAGGAAATTGTCGAAGAATTCGAGATCGTTATAAGTGAAGATCCGCCGGGATATTACATTAACGGGAAATTTTATCCGCAATAACAAGCAGCAACTATTTGCACAAGAGGCGTAAGGTCGCGCTGCTTTAAAGTAATTATATTTAAACCATCGAAGCCGTGATTTTCATAAAAGATAAAACCGCATAAATCAGCAGACAAGCGGCAACAATAAGTTCCAGCGTTGTAAATAGCAGCTTTACTTTCTCTCTTTTAATGCTTCCATTAAGTTCGATCACTGTTTCAATTACAATTACTAACGACGAAATAATGATAATAAATGAAGAAAAGTTCATTAGAAAACCTGATTTTACTTTGATACCACGCTCAAAAGCCAAAATTAAAATAGAAAGCATTAAAAGTTTATTCATCTCTCCCCCCTGTGCTGCATCCACGTAATATCAAAAATGACATAGTTAATAATTATCTTTAAGATTCCATCCAATAAAACGGAAAAAATATAAGATTTATCACATATTATTTCTATTCATTTTCAGCTAAAATTATTTAATTAATTTGGGTTCCAGT
The DNA here is from genome assembly GCA_022508205.1 of Spirochaetales bacterium. Classification (GTDB taxonomy): domain Bacteria; phylum Spirochaetota; class GWE2-31-10; order GWE2-31-10; family GWE2-31-10; genus RGIG8597. The sequence continues at coordinate 2,814 of JAFLVQ010000037.1, read as the reverse complement.
AATGACTTTACAATTGCTTGAATGAAAAACAGTAAAGACAGGATTGAATTTTTTTAATTTTCATTGATTTTTCGTTGCTCTCTGAAGGAGTGGATAACAATTCCAGGTCTATTCTATTGTATTCGGATTTGCGCAAATACAACAAGTTTTATTGGTGATTTTCTGCGGCTGAAACTCAACACCGCAGCACAGAAACCCTCATGTTGTGTAAAAGTGGAGGCTAATTAAGATATGGAAGTAATCAAACTCTTTAAGCAGCTTGAGCTGCGTGACCTTGAAAAAGAAAATTGGAATATCATCATCAGCATTAATAAGGCTAAAAAAGAGGCCTCTATTGTTGCAATACAAAATTATGGAGTTATTACAGCTTTTAATGAAAAATCGTATGCATTCAAAAATGGGTTGAATATGATACAGTATTATTGCGATGCAGGATATAGACTTACAAGGTCAAATGAAGTCATAGACAAAGCATTTAAGCTGATACGCTCCACTCAGTCTCTTCCTCTTCTGTAGAAAGGAACTCACTTGCTTTATCCAACGCTCTTTTTGCCTTGTTCTTAGCCACATTGCGCAGGTTGTTAAGTTTCTCTTCTTTTTCTCGCAACTTCTGTATCTTAGCCTCTTCTTTTGCCTCTTTGTCACGCTGTTGCATCAAAACTTTATATTCTTTTTTAATCTCCTTTGCTTTGGACTTAAATTCGGCCTCTTCATAATAATTATTTTTATTATTTAATGCATTTATATACTTCAACTACTACACTGTTGAAAATATCAGATTTGATCTCCTTAAGTTTTACTACGTCGCGGAAGTCGGCTCTATTTGCAATTTCTATAAGTTGTGCATCAGACAGTTTTGACATCTTATCAAGATGTGGTAACACCTCCACTGGCGTGGAGAAAACCACCACAAATCGGGCGGAATAGAATAAATATCAGAAACACCTCCACTGGCGTGGAGAAAACAGTATAACACAAAACAACGAAAAAAACTATTCAGAAACACCTCCACTGGCGTGGAGAAAACAGAATCATACATATCTTGTCTCGAAACATCGAAGAAACACCTCCACTGGCGTGGAGAAAACTTCCTAATACACCCAACCCACAACTGAAATCAAGAAACACCTCCACTGGCGTGGAGAAAACAATTCAAGGCGTCAAGGCGGGTGTTTTATAACGGAAACACCTCCACTGGCGTGGAGAAAACGCGAAAAAATCGTGGACAAAGAAAAATAAAACAGAAACACCTCCACTGGCGTGGAGAAAACATCGGAAAATTCAAGTTTAGAAATTAAAAAAAAGAAACACCTCCACTGGCGTGGAGAAAACTAAATTAATGCAAAAAAATGTAGATTCTTCTTAGAAACACCTCCACTGGCGTGGAGAAAACTTCGTTCGCTTCTTTCTCTTTTCCTTCTTTACGGGAAACACCTCCACTGGCGTGGAGAAAACTCTTGTTATATCTTGATAAGACAAATTAATAAAGAAACACCTCCACTGGCGTGGAGAAAACTGGAGTTTGGAATAAAGATAATACTTTTTTTCCGAAACACCTCCACTGGCGTGGAGAAAACGGTCTTTTTTGGATTTAACCCCAATAAAATCGAGAAACACCTCCACTGGCGTGGAGAAAACTTATGCGGACGGTATAGAAAGGCACTTTCAAGAGAAACACCTCCACTGGCGTGGAGAAAACTCCGAAAAGATATGCTGTTGAGGGTTTGGGTAAGAAACACCTCCACTGGCGTGGAGAAAACAGATATATCTAAATATATCAAAATGGCTAAAGGGAAACACCTCCACTGGCGTGGAGAAAACGACGCCTTAAAACCGTAATCATGAATTAGCTCGGAAACACCTCCACTGGCGTGGAGAAAACCTGTATTTGGTCTGGGTAGAATCCGGACCTGGGGAAACACCTCCACTGGCGTGGAGAAAACCGTTGGCGAACGGTTATCATCTTTACAAAAAAAGAAACACCTCCACTGGCGTGGAGAAAACCCATCCAAGTTGCTACAGATGTCACCGCTGTAAGAAACACCTCCACTGGCGTGGAGAAAACTTCAAAATGGATTTGATTGCGTATGCTAACGAAGAAACACCTCCACTGGCGTGGAGAAAACTCTAAATCTATTCTTAGTTTCTGTTCTCTGTAGGAAACACCTCCACTGGCGTGGAGAAAACTTCACGTTCAGTGATGTTGAGTTAGTAGAAGAAGAAACACCTCCACTGGCGTGGAGAAAACAGCTTATATAATGCTTTAGCTCCAAACCTAACAGAAACACCTCCACTGGCGTGGAGAAAACCATAGATTTGACAAAAGAATCTATTTTAAATTAGAAACACCTCCACTGGCGTGGAGAAAACCTACAACAGAAAAGATGACGGAAGCAAATGTCGGAAACACCTCCACTGGCGTGGAGAAAACTATGGCTTGAAGCTAATTTCAGCCGTTTAAGGGGAAACACCTCCACTGGCGTGGAGAAAACCTTATCTAAATCATCGGGAGACATCGCTAAGTAGAAACACCTCCACTGGCGTGGAGAAAACTTTGTGGCGGTAAAATAAAAAAATAAAGGGGTGGAAACACCTCCACTGGCGTGGAGAAAACCACAAACGATTAATCACATCATAATATTTTTTGGAAACACCTCCACTGGCGTGGAGAAAACCCCTGATAATGTTTTCCATATTCGCTTAACCATAGAAACACCTCCACTGGCGTGGAGAAAACTTCCGTCTAATAAATCACTCGATAACACTTCGAGAAACACCTCCACTGGCGTGGAGAAAACTATAACTTCATGAAAT
>JAFLVQ010000036.1 GCA_022508205.1 Spirochaetales bacterium | reverse complement strand
GTTATAGAAGAAATTGAGTAATAATGTTTCTTCAGAATCATAACCACCTTTAAAGGGGGCGGCTTATTGTGAAACTATTTTTTTCATGGGCCCAATAAAAAAGAGCAGTCTCAGAAGACTGCTCTAAGCAATTAAGCTACCGGGTACATTAAGGCGGGAGGGGTAAGTACCCGGCAATAATATATATTCGGGGAAACACAAGAAAAACTTTAACTGCCTAAAAATTATTTTAGATAAAAAAATGAAGGGACAAACCGAAAATCGTAAAATAATACATATCGATATGGATGCTTTTTATGTTTCCGTGGAATTGCTTTCTCGTCCTGATTTGGCAAATAAACCGGTTGCTGTCGGAAGGGCTCGGGAGGAGCGCGGTGTAATAGCAACGGCCAATTATGAAGCAAGAAAGTACGGCGTTCATTCTGCGTTAAGTGTATCGGAAGCGTTTCGGCTTTGTCCGAACTTGATACTTTTACCGCCTCATTTTGAAAATTACGAAAAAATATCAAAAGAAATTTATCAAATGTACTGTCAGTATACGGACAAAGTGGAACCAGTAGCACTTGATGAATGTTATCTTGATGTAACAGGAAAAGGTTCGGCAACTTTGATAGCAAAAGAATTAAAGTATAAAATCAGAATGCATTATGGTTTGACTGCATCTGTCGGGGTTTCATGCAACAAATTGATTGCTAAAATTGCTTCCGATTATTTCAAACCAGATGGTTTTTTGCTTGTAAAACCGTCGGACGTAGCGGAATTTATTGCGGATATTGATATTCGGGATATTCAAGGTGTCGGAAATGAAACCGCGAAAAAAATTGAAAGTTTGAAACTTGGGAGAACATGCCGAGATTTGCAGCAGATCAGTTTAATCGATATGATTAGGTTGTTCGGAAGTTACGGAGAGAAATTGTATTATTTTGTTCGTGGAATCGATGACCGGCTTGTAAAAGCGCAAAGGGAAATGAAGTCACTGGGGACGGAAGATACTTTTTCGCAGGATTTATATACGGAAGATGAAGTTTTCAATGAACTAAAACGGCAAATCGAAGAAATTAAACCAAAAGCGAACAGTAAAAAACTGCGCTGGAAAACCGTTACGCTGAAAATAAAATATAAAACATTTATTCAGATAACGAGAAGCAAATCGTATTTGGATTTTATCGATGATTTTGAACAGACTTTCGATGATGTCAAAAAATTACTGCATGACGGGAATATTGATGTTTCTTCCGGAATACGTCTTGTAGGTATAACTATTTCTAATTTTGAGCCGACGGAACACCAATTAGAACTTATTTTTCCATAAAAATTTCCAGTTAAAGCTCAAACTTTTCGATAATGTTTGTCATGCAGATTACTGAAAATCCTTTTCTTGCTTATGATCAAAGCAGAATAACTTACTTTAATTCATTTTTTGAAAGAAAAGCAGAAAAATCACAAGATTAGGGTGAATGTTTTTTGCAGACAGTTAATTCATCCTTTTTTTGATTATAATGTATCTGAAAATAGACATGCTTATGTAAATTGTAGCAGTGTTTTTTGCCGAAAAGCAATTGCTGTATTAAATGTATGTGTATCTTATATGATACTATATATTACATATAATTAACTTGCTTTTAATTATGCATTATTATCTGTATAGATACATAATAATTTTATCAAATACACTTATACTATTGTTATACGATAAAATGACTTGATTTTTTTTGGAGATATTCAATTGTCATTAATTAAATTTCAGGATGTAAACTTTTCTTTTGGCGCAAATAGTATTTTAGAAAATGTAAATTTTCAGATTAATCCGGGAGAAAAAGTCGGAATTGTAGGTAATAACGGTGCGGGGAAAACTACGTTGTTTCGGCTGATTACGGGAGAACTTTTTTCAGATTCTGGTGAAGTTACGATTGGAAAAGATGTTGTTATAGGGTACATGGAGCAACATCCGCTTGCAGATTGTACCGAAACACTGTTTAATGAAATGGATAAGGCATTTACGGAAATTCATTCGATACGCCGTGAAATGGAACGTATTGAAAATGAAATGGAAAAAGAAAATGCTGATCTGGAAAAATTGACATTGTATTACGGAAATTTGCAGGAAACTTTTGAAAAAAAAGGCGGCTATCAGCTCGAATACAAAATTTCTCATATACTGCTTGGAATCGGTTTTGACAAAGCAGATTACAACAGAAGTATTACGGAATTTTCAGGCGGGGAAAAAAATCGTGTCCGTTTGGCAAAACTGCTTTTAAGTGAGCCGGATATTTTGCTTTTGGATGAACCTACAAATCATTTGGATATTGAAGGAATCAATTGGCTTGAAAATTTTTTGGCACAGTGGAAAAAAACCGTTGTAATTATCAGCCACGACCGCTATTTTCTCGATAGTGTGACAAACAGAACATTGGAACTTGAAAACCGTTCGATAAATAGGTATCGCGGAAATTATTCGGCTTATATTCAGCAAAAAACAGAGCAGCTTGCACTGCAGGAAAAATTGTACATGCTGCAAAAAGCAGATATTGAGAAAAAGCAGGAATTTATCCGTCGAAATATAGCCGGACAAAAAACCAAACAAGCGAAAAGCCGTATTATCGAATTGGAAAAAATGAAAAAAATAGCTGCTCCGACGCATAAAATCAATTATCGGCTTTCCTTTAATGACGGACAGCGCGGAGGAAATGATGTGCTGTACATCGAAGATGTAAGTAAAAGTTTCGAGAACAGAACCGTTATTTCTTCACTCAATTATCTTGTCAGAAAAGGTGATAAGATTGGAATAATCGGTGCAAACGGAAGCGGAAAAACAACGCTGCTGAAAATGATAATCGGAGAACTTCCGCCGGACAGCGGAAATATCACATTGGGAAGTCATATCGATGTTGGGTATTTTTCGCAGAATCTTGAAAATCAAAATCCCGAGAATACTATAATAGAAGAAGTCTGGCCGGCAGATCCCAAAAAGACAATGCAGGAAATGCGCAGCTATTTGGCAAAGTTTCTTTTTTATGATGAAGATGTTTTTGCGGTTATAAAAAATTTATCAGGCGGAGAAAGGAGCCGCGTGGAATTGGCAAAATTGATTTTATCCGGTATAAATTTTTTGATATTGGACGAACCGACTAATCATCTCGATATTTTTGCGAAGATGGCGCTTGAGGAATCGCTTTGCTCATTTACCGGAACAATTCTTGTAGTCAGTCACGATAGATATTTTCTTGATAAAATCACCAATCGAATAATGTATCTCGAAGATGGAAAATATTCCGTATTTGAAGGAAACTATTCGGAATTCTGGCAGAATTATAAACAGACCGAAGAGCATAATTCAAAAGGCAAGGTTGCTGCCAATTCGGACGGCAGGCAGAAATATCAGGAACGGAAAAAAGAAAACAGGGAAAAGGAACGCTCTGCTCGGAAACGGGAACCGCAGGTAATAGAGAGTGAAATCGAGGCTGCGGAAAAACGGATTGCCGAACTGGATATTCTTTTGCAGCAGCCGGACATTTTCTCTGATTTTGAAAGAACGAAAAAAATCGATGCGGAATATAAAGAGCTTTCGGCTGTTTTGGAAAAACTGTACGAAGAATGGGAAAATACAGAATAGTAAAAAATCGGGCTACAGTTTCGTCATCGAGCTTGAGTAATTTGTCGGTTTTGCATTTTTACGTTTTGTGATATAGTGCCTGCTATGAATGTTATTGTAGTAGCAGCAGGAAGCGGCAGAAGGCTGGGCGGAAATCTGCCGAAACAATATATGCCGCTGAATGGTAAGCCGGTTTTATATTACAGTCTGAACGCTTTTGAAAAAAGTCCGCTGGTAAAACATGTAAGTGTCGTTATTTCCCATGATGCTGAAAATTTATATGATGATTTTCTTCAAAAATACGGAACTGAGTTTTCAAAACTTACGTATCCCTTTTTCGGAGGCAAAGAGCGCAAAGATTCCGTATGCAATGCAATGTCCGAAATATCAAATCATTTTATTCCCGATGATAATTTAATCGCGATTCATGATTGTGCGAGACCTTTTTTGCCGCATGATTTACTTAAAAAGTTATATGAAACAGCTGAAGTTTTCGGAGGTTCTGCTCCGGCATTGCCGTTGGTCGATACGGTAAAAGAGATTGATTGCGACGGTTTTATTATATCTAATCCTATTCGTGAGAGATTGAAAATTGTACAAACCCCGCAGGTTTTTAATTTTAGCCAGTATTTGAAAGCCGTTCGGATTTGTAAAGAGAAAAATGTTCACGTAACCGATGATACGGAAATTTATTCCAGATTTGCCGAAGTCGGAAAAGTAAAACTGGTAGCAGGATATTCTTGCTTATTTAAAATTACTTATAAGGAAGATATTGAGCGTGCGGAAAAACTGCTTTCGGAGGGAAGCGAATGGAAATTGTAATAGGCAGCGGATACGATTTGCATCGTCTTGTAAGCAGGCGTGATTTCATTATCGGCGGAATAAAAATCGACTATAACAAGGGCTTTCTGGCGCATTCCGACGGTGATGTTTTGTTTCATGCGCTTATTGACAGTTTGCTTGGAGCGTTGGCATTGGGAGATATAGGCGGACATTTTCCCGACAAATCGATTGAGTATAAAAATATAGATTCTTCTATATTACTAAAAAAAACACTGGAACTTGTTGCACAAAATAATGCACGAATCGGCAATATCGATATTACCGTTGTTTGCCAAGCTCCTAAATTGGCACCGTATATTTTGTCTATACGTGAAAATATCGCACAATTAACGGATTTGTCATTGAACAAAGTTTCGGTAAAAGCCAAAACAAAAGAAAAAGTCGACGCTGTGGGCAAAGGCAAAGCCGTAGAGGTTTTTTGCAGCGTTTTGTTGTATAAAGATTGAAAATTTTTGAGGATATTATGGATTGTAAAAAATATTTGTTCATTTTGTTTCTATTAATGGTAATTTTTGCATCGTTTGCGGATGAAAGTCTTGAGAATCAGCTGGATAACGGAAATTTTAATATACAAGAATGGAATACTGCGTTTGTCAGAGAAAATGATCAGTCGCAGATGCTTGCCAAACTTTATTTGAATTACAACAGTGTTTTTATAAAAAAGTATGGCCGCAATAAAGACATTGAGCTGTTTATTAAAGAAAAAATGCCGTTGGAATCACAAAAGGCATTGTGGGAAAATCTCTTGTGGCAGAATGATGCAAATGAGTATCTGTCGGAATGTATTGAGAATGAGATTATTCCCGAAAGCGAATACGATGAAGTTCATTATTTTGCCGATTTGGCTTTTATTCTTAATCAGGAAAATAACGAAAGCCCCGAACAAATTCTTTTGCGCGCAGACAGAGCAATGAAATTTAAAGATGATTTCCGTTTTACGGGAATTATTCATAATGCCGCAAAAAAAGCGAAAATCGAATATCGCGTAATTGAGTCCGATTATTTTGATTATTTATTGAAAAAAGATGTCAATTTGATTGATGACATACAGTTTAAAGCGCGCTGGGTTGTAAATAATGACGGTACGGTTTTCAATAAAATGGAAGCAAGAGTCAAAGAGCGTTTAAAACGGTTGTTGTTCCGCAGAGTCAATAAAACAACTTTTGCCAATCCGTCGCTTGAACCGCTGAATGTTCCTGTTTTTCCGGGAGCCGCTGGTTATGTAACAATGTTTTTCAATACCGATTGTCAATGTTGCAGGACAGAAATCGAGTATTTATCAAAGAAACATTTTGCACAGAAAAAACAATTTCTGCTTGTTGATACGTTGTATCATGATATTCAAAAATGCCGTGATGATGCTAAAGCATTTATAGATGAAACCGGAGTGAAATTCCCGACTTTTATCGATACAGAAAATTCCATTGCGCAGAAATTGGAATTTTCCGATCTTCCGGTGTTTTTGTATGTTCCGCCGTATGGAAACGACGCTGTTCTGTTTGAGATGAAAATTTCCGGTAATATAATAGAAAAACTCAATTGGCTGACAGAGGAGCAGGAATGAAGAATAAAAAAAGTACACTGAATAAAACGCTGATTATGACAAAAATGTACCGATTAATGCCGCTGCTGCTGCTGTTTTTTATCGGTTTGGTAAAAACAACAACACTGTCATATCATCAAAAAGTTTTCAAAACCAGTTTGATTTTGATTTCCTGCATGATTTTGATACTGTTTGTATTTCTTTCCGGCAAAAAAAGATCCGAACTGACGTTGCTGCATATTTTTTTCGGTATTTTTTTATTTCTGTATTTTTTTCAGTATGCCGGTACTTTTTTCTCCGGTGAAATCAGTTATGACCGTGAATACTACATTGCAAACTATATCTTTCTGCTTGTATTTTCTTTTTTTACAAGTATGTTTTTCAGCGAAGAATCGGACTTGTTATGGGGAATGAAATTAATTGCAGTATGTATGGTTGTGTTTTTTTGCATTTCTATGCATGATTTTATACAGTATGTTTCGTATCCGAAAAGTATTACGCCTACATTGTACAGAACCGTATGCGGCAATGTATCGACGGACGATATTGCTCAGCTTGACTATTTCTATAAAGGCAATTCAAAAAATTATAAATTGAATGTTTCCCTGAATAAGGAAAATAAAACCATTTTGAAACATTTGCTGAAGAAAGGAAAATACTACACTTCCGTAAATTATAAGAGTTTGATAACATTTTTCAGACCGGCACTTTCTTTCGGCAATACAAATTATTTTGCCGCATATTTAATAGGGCTTTTGCCTTTGGGGATACTGTCTTTCTTCTGTTTGTTTGATAGAAGAAAATCGATAAAGGAAAATAAAACAGCCGTAATATACGGAACAATGGCTTTGCTTGGATTTATTCCCCTGCTGTTTACACAGACAACATCTGCATTTTTTGGATTATTCGTTACCGGAGTCTTTTTAATTATTCCGACAATTGTTTGCGCGTCTTCATTTTCAAGAAAAACAAAAATTATTCTGCTGTCGGCCGAAGCTTTTATTTTTTTGATATTGCCGGTAATTTTGTGGCTGCTGCTGCCTGATTTAATTGGAACTTTGTTCCCACGTGTAATAAAGAAATTGAGTGCACCTGAATTTGCGGTTCGTGACAGACTTAACGGCTGGACTCCGGCACTGCATCTTTTTGTAAGGCATCCGATTACCGGCGCCGGACTTGGGACTATTTATCCTGCTTCATTTAAATATATGTCGAAATATTTTTATATTTATTCGGACAGTAATTCTTTTAAACATGCGCATAATGAATTTGTCGAGCTATTGGGGGAAGGCGGCGTTATTGCTCTTTTGCTGTTCTTATTTCTCTGTTTTTTTATCGTAGTGAATATGATCAGAATATATTTCAAAAAAGACTTAAGCAAAATAATGCGTTACTGTGCATTAGGAATTGCTGCTGGAATATGTTCGATGTTGGGACAGCAATGTTTTGACTTATCATTGAGAATGAGTGTTACGATGGCGGCGTTTTTTTGGTTAATAGGTGCGGGTTTTTTTCTTACATTGAAATGCCCGGCGGATAATGGGAAACTGTCAATCTTATGGCAGAAAAAAATTACAATACCGAATTTTATCATTGCCGCAGCCGCATTACTGTTGGTTTTGATTGGCTGGCGGCTGGCAGCTCCTTTGTTTTCTGCTGAATACAATTTAATCCAGGCATTGCGTTCAAAAGATCAGAAAGAAATGCTGCTGCAAAAGGCGCATAAAGCAATGCCTCGAAATCCTTATGTACTGAATAACAGTTTTTCTTACCATTTATCGATGATGCAGATGGGAATTAATCAGTTTGAGAATCTTTTGCAGGAAAACAACGATGAAAAAATAAGTTATATAAAAGTTTTTGTTCAAAATATGTATCAAAAAGCTTATTCGGATATTTCTTTGCTGTCTCAATCCATTCCGGGGTATCAAGATATATGGAGCAAGCGCTGTTCTTTAAATATTCAGTATTTGCGTTTTCTTGCGGTGCATTATGATTTCGATCCGAATGACGAATATATCAGTTCGATAACATCTTTGAAGAAAGAAGTTTTGGACGATTTGGAATGCAGTCTGAATCAAAATTTTTTGAATGTTTCAAATCATATATCGCGAATATATTTGACGGCGGAATTGAAATCGAGTGACGATGTATGCAGTGCGGTAAAGGAGTACCTTGAGGCAAAACTTTTGATTGATTATGCAAAGAAAAAGCGATTATTGCAGGAAAATATAAGAATATCATTTACGGATGAAGATGCGGCAGAAACAAAGCACATCGGCAATGACTGGTATTTTTCGATTCCTGAAAAAATCGTTACTGAAACCGGCAACAGCATATATAACGGCAATAATGTAAGCGATGAATTGGAAAAGCTCTATAAACTTATAACAACGACTCAAGGAGAATAAATGCATTCGAGAATAGCAGCCGTTCTTTCTTTTTGTCTGCTGCTTTTTGGCTGTAAGACAATGAAAAATAATATAGGGAAGAATTTTCAAGTAGGCGATCATTATGAGGATTATGTGTCTGATAATATGTATAAAAATGTGGATTTGAATCTTTCCATTTATTTTAATGAAAAATGGACGCTGAAAAATCAGTACAGACATTTTGATCGTTTTGAAAAAATGTTTGTAGATCAGTTTAATTCGGAATCAAATGAAGTTTTGTTTATCGGATATAATGATGAAGACAAGTGCGGCGTACGTTGCTTTGTTTCCGAACTTGGAATGAAAAATCAAGATTATTTTGAAAAATTAAAGGCGCAAGAATCGGTTTCTTTGGAGAAATACAAAATCGATTATTCCGTTGCAGAAGATTTGGAATTGAAAAATTTTGAATGCTACCATACTGTTATGGAGTTGACATTGAATGCAAATAATATATTTATATACGATTCTATTTTTTTTAAAGATACGATATACAATTTTCGGCTGGATTTTTGGTGTACCAAAGATAATTATAAAGTACAAAAGGAGGTTTTCACTAATTTTTTTAATGGTGTGGAATTAAATCCAAAAGGAAACGGTGTTAAAAAAATCTTTAATTCGGAAAATGGAAATGAACAAGATACAACAACTAATTTAGAAGGAGATGAGTAAAAATGAAAAGAAAATTATGCTTTATATGTTGTTTTTTGACTTTTATTTTACCGCAAATTTTTTCAACGGAATCTTCTTTGCGAGGAATGAACGGAATCAGCAAAAACGGGAATAATTTTGTTCCTGATTTTTGGGCTGATACGCTAATGGTAAACCCCGCATTTGCTGTTATGTTGCAGAAAAAGTGGGGATTTTATACGAATACTGCGTTGGGATTAAATACACATGGTACCAAAGAGGGGGGCACTGTTACAAATCGGGTCAATTTTTATACGGGCGCAGACCCGATGTTTTTGATAAACTTTTCAAAGTTTACTTTCGGTGTTGGAGGAGCCGTCGATGTCGGCTTTAATTATGAAGATGTAAACGGTAAACCGCATGCCGATCCATATATTTACGCCAGTCCCGAAGTCTTATTCGCTTTTAATATAAAAGATGCGATTAAGTTCGGTATCGATGCAAAGTTTGTTGCGGATTATGACGGTGACTTGATTTTGGGCGGAGTTGTTACTCCGGGAATTATTTTTTCATTTAAGAAAAATATGCTGTCTTTGGCGGTTCCTATTGATTTGGTTTATGTTGATGCAGGTGATTTAAGCGGAAAATTTAAGTTCGGAGTTATTTTTGTTGATGATTTTTCTCTGAATGAAAAATTTACAATCCGTTTCCCGGCTAGGGCAGATGTCAACCTTTATGCAAGTCCTTCTACATGCCATGTTATCGTACCGTTCTCTGCCGGTGTTTCGCTTATCGGCAAGGTAAATGATCCGTTATTGTTTTTTGCCGGAATTGATATTGGAACATCTTTCGGCAATGCGACCGTTACCGTTGATAATAGAAAAGAAACGGTTTTTGCAAATGATAAACATTATTTCGGTTTTACTTTAAATCCTACATTGAATGCAGGTGTGGAAGCGAAAGCTTTGTCTTGGTTTACACTTCGTACCGGTTTAAGCCATTATTTTTGTCGTAATGAGTATTATCATTATGAAAAAACAGATACAAATGGTGAATATTGGGATAATAGATTTACTCTTATCGGCGGAATTACATGGACTGCCGGATGCAGTTTTGTTGTAGGAAAAGGCTTGGCAATTGATTTGGCAGCGGATTTGCAGAATTTGGAAGCTGCATTTTATTCTTCAGACAACAAACCCGAAGGTTCCGGTTACTATTATGACAATAATTTTAGATTGCGGCTGACTGCTGCTATTTCGGTGTTCTCATCTAAAGATAAAAACTCCAAATAGGTGAATAAAAAGGCTGTTCGTAAAACGACAGCCTTTTTTACTGATTAATTCTCCGGTAAATCTAAGAGCGATGTTGTAATTCCTGTTTCGTTAATCGATACCAGCAAAACCGCATCTTTTTTCTTTCGCAAAGTTGTTATTGTGCGATATGTTACGCCGCGGATATTCTTCACATTGGTTTGGTGCAAGTGACCTGAAATTACGTATTTCACATTGTACTTACTGTTAATGTCGAAAAAGTAATATTCATCTTCCGCATTGGTTACCGATGTGAGTTCTTGTACTGTGCCTGTTACAAAGTTATAGTGGGTAAAAACAATACATTGTTTGTCATGTGACAATTCGTTTTCATACCATTGTTTTTGTTTTTTACCGAATGTTCCCGTTGCTGTATCCAAAAAAATTAATTTTGTATTGCCTATTTCAAATGAATAAATAAACTTGCCTAAGAGCCTGCCGAATATTTTGCTGCCATTGTGGTAGACGTCATGATTTCCCAAAACAGGATAAATATTTCCATTGTAATTTTTCATATCTTCCAAAAACAGATTAAATTGCTTTTCCAATCCACTTTGAGAAATATCTCCGTTTACAATGAGAAAATCGGCATTGTATTTTTGACGAAGTTTATTTAGCTTTTCCTCGAATTGAGGAGTACTCTTATAATAATGTGTATCCGAAACAACAAAAAATGAAAAATTTTCAACATCTTTTATTTCCGGTGCAGGATGGTCAAAGTAATTTTTATTATCCTCGAAACGATTATCTGCCGTATCCGTACAAAAAATAGCTGGTATATCCAAGTATTCACAGCTTATTACGAGTACTTGAAGCATAATAATCGGTAATTTTTTAATGAAGGAAAAAATGTTCATACGTTCCTCCGAAAGCAATCCAAAATTGATTGGGGTATCCGGCTAAAGCACCTGATCCGACAAAGCCTATTCCCGCATTTATTTCCAAATTCCAATTTTTTTGCCTATTTGGGAAAATACGATTTAGCAGTTCAATCTGAAAATAACTAATTGAATTTAAATCGTCATCGAATAAGTTGGATATTTTAAATCCGAAGTTATAAAAACGTATAGGAGTGAAATACGTTTCCAATTTCATAATCGGAGCCAGATGCAGTACTATATCTTCATTTGAGGGCGATGTATTTTCGATGTTATAATCAATAAACTTCATATTTCCGCCGCAGCCGATAATTAAAAGGGAAACATTTTTGATCGGTACTTGTACCTGAAATGTTGTGAAAAGATTATGTTCTACAACCTTGTATTTGCTGTAGTTCCAAATAGTATATCCCTGACATGCCGAGAAAAATTTGTGTATGAAAAAATTATTTCTAATGCTGAAGCGGTCAATTATTCTTTCATCGGTGAAGAACGCAATTTTTATTTCGGGTGCAAGTATTCTTGATAATTTTATTCTTGCATAATTGGTGAACAATATTCCTTGTGATATACCGATGTTTGTTTTTAAAGTTGTCGTTGAAGTTATGCTGAAAGATGTCGGAGCCCATAAATACGGGGATATACCAAGTTCCAATTCTTTTGGAAATATGTTTACTGCAGTAAAAATAAACAGAAATGGAATTATAATCTTGTATTTGTTCATGCAATTTTAGTTTTCAGCCAGATATTTTATCACTTTTTTTATATCTTCCCAAGTTTCTCGTTTTGTTGTAGAGCCGGGATAATCATTGCGAAGAATATACGACGGGTGATAAGTTGGGATAACTGGAATATCTTTATAGTAATTGAGTGTTCCGCGCATTTTGGTAATACCGATTTCTGTATTCAGCAAAAATTTAGTAGCCGGATTTCCAAGTGTAACGATTATTTTCGGATGAATTATATTGATTTGCTCCAATAATATCCATGAACATGCGCTGACTTCGTCTTTTTCCGGCGGGCGGTCACGAAAGCCTTTTAAATCAACGGTTGGGCGGCATTTTACAACGTTTCCTATATAAACTTGACTGCGTGGGATTTTCATTCCTTTTTCGATTATTGCTGTTAATAGTTCGCCGGCAGGTCCGACGAAAGGTCTTCCTTGCAAATCTTCCTGTTTGCCCGGTCCTTCGCCAATAAACATAACAGGAGCATCTGGATTTCCTTCACCGAATACAAAGCAGTTTCTGCATTTTCCCAATTTGCATTTCATACAATCTTTTGTAGTTAGATATAGATTGTTTAGCAATTTTTCTTTTTCACTAATATTCATAATTTACCTCAAATAAAAAAAGGCTTCCGAAAAAGGAAGCCTCCCACTTATTATTTGTTTTATTTATCTGCCGGGATAACATTTGCAATTACTTCATCTTCATGATCTAAAACTTTAAATTTTTTAGTATCAATAACCAAATCTTTAACAAAGAAAGATTGATTAATGTCTAAATTAGATACATCAACACTTATATTTTCAACCAAATTTTCAGGCAAACATTCTACTTTAACTGTATTTTTAATAGTTTCAAAAACGCCAAACTTTTTCAGTCCGATGGGGGAGCCGGTACAAACCAAAGGAATAGAAACATGAACAGGTTTACCTTTTTTTAATTCATAAAAATCGACATGCAAAAAATTGCCTTTCAAATGATCTTTATCATAATCCTTTATTAAAGTTTGGTATGTTTTGTTTCCTTCAAGGCTTATATCGATAATTGTTGCTCTTGATACTTTAGGTGTGATTTTTTCAAACGCATCTTTTTTTATCAGAATATTAACATTTTCGCCTTGACCATAAATATTAGCAGGGATAAAACCTTCTTTTCTATATTTTTTGGAAGCCTCTTTTTTTAACAAATCTCTTTTTTTAGCTTCAAGTACAAAATTTGACATATTGTGAAACTCTCCTTAGTCATTTTTCATATTAATAGAAAACTGGGTCGGCAGGATTCGAACCTGCGGAATGCCAGTACCAAAAACTGGTGGCTTACCACTTGCCGACGACCCAAAACTTTTTTGAAACAGGAAAATATCTCTTATACCCCCGCTTCAAATGTGGTTAGCTTATATCCTTTTTTTTCTAACATTTCAATACTTTTCTTCATTTTTTCAAAAGATTCAAAAAAACCAAGTATTGTCGAACCGGAGCCTGACATTAAAGCACCATCGGCGCCGCTGTTTAAAATATCGGTTTTTATTAAGGCAAGTTCCTTGTATCTTGTGAAAATACTTTGCTCGAATTTGTTATATAAATTGCTGATAAAAAGGTTGTAGTTTCCGGTTTGTATGGCTGTAATAATCATTTTTTGTTTGATTTGATTTTTATATGAATTTGAAACTAATCCGTCTTCATCCAAGCATTTGTATGCAAACGGTGTAGATACATGGACTTTAGGGAATATCATTAAAGAATGAAATTTTATTTTGGAATTGATATTATGGGTAATTTCTCCTGTACCGGTGACTTTTTGCACTCCGCCGTCAATGAAATAGGGAACATCCGAACCGATTGATGCTGCGATTTCTTTCAATTTTTTCGACGAAAAGCCGGTTTTGCAGAAACTGTTCAATACTTTCAGTGTTTGAGCTGCATCCGATGAACCGCCTCCTAATCCTCCGCCTAACGGAATATTTTTTTTTACTTCTATTTCGATTCCTATTTTTTTTATTCTACTGTACTTGAAAAAAGTTTCGTAAGCTTTGCGGATTAAATTATCTTGAGTATCAATAATCGATGTTGAATCTTTTATGATACATTCCTGCGAGGATATAATTTTGTAGATTAATTTATCGGCGAGGTTTGTTTCAAAAAAAATACTTTCGATTCGATGGAAATTATTCTTGTATTTCTTTGTTATATCAAGAAATACATTTATTTTTGCCGGACAGTGGACGATCATTGTCTTACCTTAACTTATGGTTTTTTTTATTTCTATGTCAATTTTAGAGATTGTTAAACCGGTGAAATTCTCGATTTTTTCCTTAATGGTATTGCGCAGTCTCAACAGAATGTCGGGTGTGGTTTTTTGATAATCGGCAGCTACGTATAATTTCATTGAGTAACGCAGACTGTCTTCATGAATCAGTTTGTTTTTCAACAATTTGATGTCGGGAGAATATTCTTCAATGCAAAAAATTATCATCTGGTTTAATGCTTCGGGTGAAATCTGAATTTTACCTTCTTCATTGAAATTTGGTCTTACAATTGTTTTTTCTATGATTTTTTCTTTGCCTTTTTCCTTTTTGAATAAGTGAATTGCATTTAATACAAGTGTAGGGTATTTCTTTTTAACTTCGATAACCGGGATCGGAATAACATGTTTGCCTTCTTTTATTCTGCTTTTTTGAGCTAACTGGATTTCTTCTTTTGTTGCAATATCTTCTATTTTTATTACTTTGTATTTTTTAGGCAGATGAAGACGTTGAATGATTTTTTTTAGCATATTTTCGCTTGTGCATAAAATCAAAAGGGAGTTGAAATGCTCTTTTTGAAGTGCTTTTCTGACTTCACGTGCATGTTTTGTTTCGGTAAAAATAGCTCTTTTTATTGCGCTTACATGAAATTTTTCTTCCTTTGCAGAATACCCAGCCAGAATTTTCTGGTCTTTCAGTAATAGACCATCGTCAATAACATAATGGATATTGTATTTATCTGCGAGTAGAAAAGCCCTGAAGCTTTTTCCGGTTCCCGGAGCTCCAATTAGTCCGTAAATTTTTTTAGGAAGAACATTCCAAAATAAACTTTTAAAATTAAAAGCCATTTAATCCTCCAAATATTTCGCTTACATTATAATCAATAATCAGCAGAAAAGTTATAAAGGTTTATTTATTAATGGGCAAGTTTTTTTCTGATGCTAACTATTTATTTATAAGTATAGACTAATTTCATCAAAAATTGTATTTTACGTTTCATGAGAAAAGGAATATTTTTATTTTTTGCTTGTATAATATTTATTTTGGCCTGTTCTTCGGAAGAGAATAAAGAAAAGAATGATTTCGGCGTTAAAAATATAACACCTTATTTCAGCGGAATCGATACCGAAAGTAATGAGATTATGTTTGAGTTTCAGGCTAATTTAAATGATAAAACATATTCTCAGGATTTTTTCCAAAGTTGGGAAATGGAAAAAATCTCATTGGAAAAATATGAATTCTATTCTTCTCAAAATATGGACGAAGATTTAAGAGTGCTGGAAAATAAACTAATTGACAGTTATTTTATTCCTGAAAGCCAAAATGATGAGTTGAGTAAAATTTCAGCTGTTTTTTATAAACCGGGCTATTATAAAATCAGCTATTCTATTACGGATTATGTTGATATTCAGAAAAAAGATTTGATCTTAAAAATTGGAGATGTTGACATTCCGGAATTATATTTTTTATTGAATGTTCCTGCATGTGATGAAGATGTGTCGGATGATTATATGGGACATTTTGAAATCTCCGCAAATAACATTGATATGACAGCTGATTATATAGATATAAAATTAGCTGATTTTAAAAAGTCTTGGTACAATTCCAAAATAAAAATAGATTCA
Source organism: Spirochaetales bacterium (assembly GCA_022508205.1). GTDB lineage: Bacteria > Spirochaetota > GWE2-31-10 > GWE2-31-10 > GWE2-31-10 > RGIG8597. The sequence continues at coordinate 3,067 of JAFLVQ010000036.1, read as the reverse complement.
TTGAAGCAATTCGTTATTAACAGCGGCATACATGTTGATACAAAAAATGAAAAAGGCGAACTTGTATCAAAAGAGTTTATGGGGATTTCGGATTTTATTCAAATACAAAGTAAGGATTTATCCGTTTTCTTCAATAATGAAGAAATAAATCTAACCAATTCTCCTATTGAAGTTTCGATAAAGAAACAACTTCCTGTTTTTAATGCAGAAAATATTTTTTACAGTACAAAAAATTCGATTTATTTTTCCATTCTGAAATTTTTTGAAAAGGCAGAAGGTAAACCTTTGTTTGAATCATCATACGACACTTTTGATTTACGGCAATTCCCGTATAAGTTTGAAAAAAATGGCAAAAATATTGTTTCTTCGAGTTTGTTTGTAGGAACTGCAGGAATCCGTTTTGAAAAATCAAATTATACGGTTTGCTTTTCGTCCGATGGAATTGTATCGGAAGTTGTTGATGCCGACAAAAAACGACCTTATCCGGCGTATCCGTACGGATATTTATTCGGGCGTTTGGGTGAAAATGGAAGAGTTTTTCCTGTAGGAAAATATTTCTTGAGTGAATTAAAGAAAATCGACAATTTTTATGTTTATAATATTGCGGAAAATTCTTTAGAGAGACAAGATTGACGTATTCAAAAATATGAAAGAAGTAATTGGAAGGGTAGTAGTGTTATGATATCAAAAAAGATTGCTTACTCTCTAAATGGGGAAGGTTTCGGTCATTATGGGCGAAGCATAGGAATAATAAAGTTTTTGGCAAATTATTTTTCTGACTTTCAAATTGATGTTTATTGTTACTATAATACGTATTCTATAATCTCAAAAGATTTATCACTTCCTGCTAATGTTTCAATCAAAAAGAATCTCGGCATGCACATGTATTATAACAGAAGAGGAACGATTAGTTTTATTAAAACAATTTTTTTGAGCAAGTCCAATTATTCAAATTTTTTTAAAATATTCTGCGTCGGTTTATATGCGAAATTTGTTAATCCGATTGTGACTTTTTTTAATAAAGATTCTCTTTTAGGTTATAACTATACTAAAAAATATATTGATGATTTTGATTTCGCAGTTGTCGATTACGAACCGTTGTTGCCACGAGTCGCGAAAATCAGAAATAAAAAATTTATTACGATAGATAGTATAAATTTATTATTGTGCGGGAAATTTTCAGGCTACGGAATGAATCTTAAAGATTGGCTTTATCGACAAATCAATAAAATTCTCACTCAATTCGAGGCTCCGCTGTCAAATCCCGCGATAATAACGACAATTTATGATTATCCGCTGAAAAATAAATACCAAAATAAAATAATTAAAGTCGGTCCTTTGGTGCGTAAAGAAATATCGAATTTAGCATCGGATGTCGTTACCGAAGACTTTGTCTTGGTTTATGCACGAGGTGCTATTAAGAAAAAATTGTTGCCCGTAATAAAGCAAGTGACCGATTGCAAGTTTGTTGTATTTACCGATACTCTATCTGAAAAAGAAAAAAATCAATATTTTGCATCGCATATAGAATTTCATGATATAGATCCGGTTACTTTTCCCGATTATTTCAGACGGTGCAAAGCTATAATATCAGCATCGGGCTATACCTCTATATCGGAGGCTATGGTACTGAATAAACCGTTTTTTGCTGTAAGTATAGGTGGAGTGCTTGCATTTGAACAGCGTTTGAGTTTAAATGCCCTTTGCAACAGTGGCTGCGGTGATGGGTGTACCCATAGGAAATTCAACAAGAAACGACTTGTTTTATTTCTTGCTCATTTGGGGCAATACCAGCAAATGTTGAAAGAGAAAAATTATCAGGATGATACAGCCCATGTTGCACAATTGGTTATCGATATGATTAAAAAAGAACTTAAGATATAGCTTTAAGCATACGTATCTATTTTATTTCCAATTCCAATATTATTATTGCTTATAACTGTTTGGTTAATAACAGCGGAAAGCTGACTGGTTACATTGCTTTTTGCAACGATTGCCTGCGATATAAATTTATTCAGCTGCAAATTCATTTGCGCTATTTGATTGTAAGTTGATAATGTTATAGAATTCATTTTTTTCCTCCCAAAACTAATCTTCGGAAGAAATAAAAAAAACAAAATATTAATCATTCAAAATTTTGGACATATTTATTAGGTAGATAATCAAACTTGCCAATGATAAGAATACTATTATGGAAAATAGTATTGGTGCTATAATGTTGATTATGTTTGTGAGAGAGCTTATATCTTGCGATTGCATCGATAGAAATTCTTTCAGGGTGAATAGAAAAAGAATAATTAATGAAAATACACACTGGCAAAAAGTTTTTATTTTTCCAAAAATACTTGCAGGCAATGATTTTCCTTTTCTTTTGACAAATGGACGTAAAAATAAGTGCATGAAACTTTCGCGTAGTAAAATCAATATTAACAATATTGGATGCATTAAGCCGGTAATGGTAAAAGTCGAAAATATAATTATAAAAAATAAGCAGTCCGCCAGCGGATCGAGATGTTTTCCTATATCAGTTACAATATTCATTTTACGCGCATAATATCCGTCTAATGCATCTGTGATTATTGCGCAGACGAAAACCAAGAAAGATATAAGATGTAAGGTAAAATTGAGCTTAGGCTCCAAATTTCCTTTTTGTACAATCAAGAAGAGAGTAAGAAAAATAAATCCGAGCGGAATTCGTAAAAAAGACAAAAAATTTGGAATATTGAATATATCTGATTTTTTCATAAGGCGATTATACAAAATACATTCCTGATGTCAAAAAAAATGTCTAACATTTATTCAATGCAGAGAAAATAATTTCAGCACTAATGAAAAGATTCTAATAATTAAAAGAAAAAAGTCGAAATTTATAAAAATATTAGTCTGTTAAATTGAGAAAAAATTAATTTGTTGCTCTTATGTTTACGAGAGTGTTATAAAGAATAGCATAACTATTTTTAGAGGTTATTAATAATGAAATTTTTGCAAAAAAGAAGCGTTCGATTAAAATGGAAATTATTGGGAATAATTCTTCCTGTTGCGCTTATTCCAATCACTGTAATTATCT
>JAFLVQ010000035.1 GCA_022508205.1 Spirochaetales bacterium | reverse complement strand
GTTATTGTTATTGTTATTGTTATTGTTATTGTTATTGTTATTGTTATTGTTATTGACTTCGGTTTCGGTACTGGAATCGGGTTTATTTTCGATAGTCGTGTAAATTTCGGCATCGGCATACAGCAAATCCAGCATTCTTATAAAATAGCGTGCGTGAAAATTTTTTTGCTCATCGCCTTTTTTGAATTTATCGACTTCTTCAAGCACTGCCATGGGAATGAAGATGTTGTTGTCTTCAAAATTCATTATGCAGTTTGGATCGTGGAGAATAACGTTTGTATCTAAAACAAAATTTTTTATAGCCATAATTTCCTCCTAAATGTAATCTCGATACATAGAATTATATTATTTTTTTTCTTTTAATTACTGCTAAAAGTAAGAAAAGTCTTATATTCGGTCGGTTCTTCTAATTGAATTTTTTTATCCGGAATTTTACGCGGTTTTTTCTCGAAAAATGTGAAATTGGAACGCGACATAAATGAGAAAAATAATTCTTTTTGGTCATCGGGAATCAAAAATACCGAATCTTTTTTTACCGGAAATGCTTTGATTGTCCCGTTTTCTATCAAGCGCGTAATTGTTTTGCCTTTTTCGCGTGATTCGGCGAAGAAAACAGTCCCTTCTACATAGAAAAATGAATTATGACGGGAAAACCATTCTTTTATTGTTGTGCTGACGTTTGACCCGAGATTAATGCTGTGCTGCAAAATGAAATCTTCAAATTGTTCAAATGTGCAGCCGTTTTGTATTGCGTGGCAGATAGAACGGTCGTTGATTTCCAATTCCGTAATTTTGTCGTATTTGATAAATTCACTGAATAATGCGCATAAATAGTAATCGCTGTCGGTATTGCAGGAATTTGTGTATATGGCAAAGTTGTTTGTAATTTTGAGTTCCATCGGAAGGACATTTGATGATTCGTAATAGACAAAAATAATATCATCATTTTCGACGCGACAAAGTCCGATTTTTGTGAGAAAGTCAATAATGCTGTCAAAATCGGCTCTGTACGGTTCGTGATTCAGCACAGATGCCAGTAGTAAAATTTTAAACAGCATTTTTAAATCGTTTTTATTTATTTTATAGCTTGCTTTGTCTGCGTAAATTCGGGATATAATAGGTTTTAAATAGGGAAAAACATTTTCGGTCAATGTCAGCATTCGATCTAATTGAGATAATTTGAAAAAATCTTGAATCTTTTCGGTTTGAAGTTCTTCTTCATATATAAATGAAGTCGAAAAGAAATATCCGATAATATCATATTCATCTCGTAAATATCCGGAAGACGTACAAAAAACAGTGGAAAGAGTTTCAAAATCTTTTTTGTATAATCCTCCGCTTTTGGAAAATTTTAACCCTTTGGAAAGAAAGTAAATAATGATATTGATTACATCACTGAATTTTTCACTGTTGTAAATTTGTTCTGCCGTATTGACTTTTACTGCTGTTATTCCTTCTTTTTCGTAATGTCTGGAGAGCAATTCCGGAATAAAAAAATATTTTTCGTCGTGTGTGAAGATATAATTCTTTGCGATAAGGTTTTGCGTCATTTTCCCGATAAGCGACGGATGTTCTCCGAAGATAATGCTCAGTTTTTCGTTTAAAAACTCGGAAGGCACTTGCGCTAACTGCGATAATAATTTGATTATTTCTATTTCCAGTGCATTCAGTTTGTTAAAAACTTTTTCGATTGAAGAATCTTTGTTTAAAAATGATTTCAAGCTTTCCAAATAAAATTCGGTTTCCCGACGCATAAGAACCGGACCGAAGAAAAGTTCGTATAATTTTAAAATTTCATCGTCTTTCAAAGAATTTAGTTTGTATTCGTTAGGCATAATTTTACTTCCTTGGTTCCCAATAGTCAATTTGGTAAGAATACCCCTGTTCTGTAAGAAATCTTTGCCGTTTGTGTGCATAGTCTTCTTCCAGTGAATCTTTTGTCGTGAATGTATAGAAATATGAAACGTTTTCTTCTTTTGGGCGCAGAATTCTGCCTAATCGTTGCGCTTCTTCCTGACGCGAACCGTATGTTCCGCTGATTTGCAGCAGAACGCTTGCATCAGGCAAATCTATTGAGAAATTCGCGATTTTGCTTACAACCAGAATGCGAATTTCTTTTGAACGGAATTTTGCGTATAAATTTTCACGTTCCGCATTTGGAGTTTTCCCCGTTATCATAGGCACGTTTAATTCTTTTGCAACGACTTTTAACTGTTCTATGTATTGACCTATTATCAAAATCTGCTGATTTTGATGTTTGAGCAAAATATCTTTTACCGCATCGATTTTATACGGGTTTTGAGATGATTGTGCAAATTTCGATTTTTGATCGGCTGTCAGATAGTCAATCATTTCGTCTTCGGGTAAAGGCAGTTTTATTTCATGACACAGTGCTTCAGAAATCCACCCTTGTTTTTCAAGGACTTTCCACGGCGTATCAAAACGCTTAGGACCTATTAAGCAGAAAACATCTTTTTCGTGACTGTCTTCACGAACTAAAGTCGCGGTAAGCCCCAGCCGGCGTTTACTTTGAATTCCGGATGTAACTTTAAATACCGGAGCCGGCAGCAGATGAACTTCATCATAAATAATCAATCCCCAGTCTTGTGCTTGAAAAATTCCGAAATGAGGGAAATCTTCAGTCTGTTTTTTTCTGTAAATCAGCATTTGATATGTAGTTACTGTAATTGGTTTAATTTCTTTTTTATCTCCCGTATATTCGCCGATTTGCTCTGAAGCTATTGTGGTTTTATCGAGAATTTCTCTGATCCACTGATGAACAGACGCAACACTTGTAGCTAAGATAAGAGTATACATTTTTACTTTGACCAATATGTCGATTCCGATTATTGTTTTGCCCGAACCGCACGGAAGAACAATTGTTCCGTGCCCCCCAAAATTTGTTCCAGCCTGATAAAAAGATTCCGAAGCCAATTTTTGATATTCTCTCAATGAAAACGGTTTATTTTCCGATGTCGTTTCGCGCAGATTTATATCGAGAGACTTTCCCGGAGTATAACCGGCAATGTCATTAATCGGAAGATTATAATTGAAAAAATCGACTTTTAAATCGCCGCGGACTTCGAGGCTGATTTTGTATTTTCCGGAATTATCTTTTATTTGTAAATATTTTTTTAATTTCGGATTGGCTAAAATTTCCAGTTCGATATTTTTTTCTTTTATGTTAAGAAGCAGTTCTTCGTCACTTTGACCTTTGATTAATTCTATTTTCCCGAAACGCTGATAAATTGTTTTTATATTTTCGATAACGTTTTGCGGAACGTCGAATTTTGAGTAATTTTCTATTGTTGAAATAATTTCTTCCAGTGTAACGCCGCTGGCAGATGCATTCCAAATGCTTATAGAACTTATAAAATATGTATGAATATGTTCCGGAGATTTTACTAATTCAGCAAATTTTGAAAGTTTGTTTCGTACTGTTTCAAAAATAGGATTATAAACTTCAAGAAGCAGTGAATTATCGCTTTGCACAATTAATGGGTTAGACGGATTTATAATACGCCTCCTGGAATTATGAATTGACAACTATTTTAATTGACAATTAAAGTAGTTGTGCTGATTAGCGTAATTTATAATTATATAACTCATAATTATATCTGTTTTCCGAATGTTTTACAAGTAAACTTGATTTCAAGTAAAACTTTACTTTTTTAAAAGGAAAGAGTAAGATACTGTCTTTGTTGTGAAAACCAATTATTTTGCTATATTCTTAAAAAATATAGTAAATTATATTAATTTATTCGTATCATCAGTTCGTAAGGGGTTTTTATGAGTGATTTTATTGATGAAGAGCTTTTAAAAGAATGGTTTGAAGAAGCGTATGATTTAATTGACGGAATAGAGCAAAGTTTGCTTGTCCTTGAAAGTAATACATCGGATACAGAAGCAATCGATGCGTTGTTTCGTGCAGCACATACTTTAAAAGGCGGATCTGCAACGGTTCAATTTTCTGAAATAAGCCATTTTACACATACAATGGAAGATGCAATGGATGAAATCAGAAATGGAGCGGTAAAAGTTTCGTCCGAGATTGTAGATATTCTGCTGCGCGCACTTGATATAATAAAAGAGATGGTAGGGGCAAGATCTCAGGGCAATGTTTATTCCGAAAATATTGATGACACTCTAAACGAATTGAAAAAAATCGCCGAACATTCTTTTGGCGGCAGTGCTTCTGCCCAAAAGCCGGCAAAGAAAACCGAATTAGCAAAAAAGAAAGAGCCTGCCGCAGCAAAAAGTCAGGAAGAACCAACTAAAAATGAAGAAGTTTATGAGTTTGGTGAATATGATTTGATGGAAATTAAACAGGCGAATACAGAACATTTGCCAATGTGGCAGGTAAGTGTAGATTTTAATGAAGACAATCCTATGCGAACTGTTGGCGGAATTCAAGTTTTTACGTCTTTGCGAGGTGCTGGAGCTGTTTTGAAGACAGTACCGGATTTCGACTCTTTATATTCTGATGATTTTTTTCAGACGGTAATTTATATTGTTGCATCTTCTGAGCCGACAGAAAAACTTCGGGAAATTATCGATTTGCCGGATATGACAAAAAAAATTACAATTGTGCCTTTTACACTTCCGGAATTGGAATCTGAAGATGAAGGGAAGAAGCCGGCCGTTTCATCTGATAAAAAAGCTGCAAAAGAGGTGCCGGTAAATGCTTATATCGAAGAAGTCGATGAAAAAATGCCACCTCAAGTCGCAGAGGTTGCCAAAGAAGTAAAAAAGAGTCAAGAAGAGATTAAAAAGAAAGCTCCGGCTCAGGCGGCGGCAAAAGATACTAAAAATGTAGCATCTTCTGTACTTCGTGTAGATTCGTCGAGAATAGATGAACTTCTTAATTTGGTGTCGGAGATAGTTATTAACAAGGCGACATTCAATCAGTTGTCTATCAAGTATTATGAAAGTATTGATAATTTTTCTACACTGATGAACTCTTTTAAAGATAAAAATAAACATTTCAGCGGACTGCTGGCTCATAATACAGCCAACGGCGGTACGGAAGCTTTGAAAAATGAATACCAGAAAGATGTCGCAAGGTTTTCGAGTGAATTTGATGCATTCTTAAATGAATATAAAGATATAGTAGAAAAATTCCGCTCGACGTCTCAGAATTTGGACAGAATATCTTCGGATTTGCGTGAAGGTGTTATGCGCGTGAGGATGATTCAGATTAAGCAGGTATTCAGTCGTTTCCCTCGTTTGGTAAGAGATTTGTCGAGAGATTTGCATAAAGAAATAAATTTGGTGATGGAAGGTGAAGAGACGGAAGTTGATAAAGCCATGCTTGATGATTTGTCGGATCCATTGATTCACATGATAAGAAATGCCGTAGACCACGGAATGGAAACACCGGAAGAGCGTATTGCAGCGGGAAAAACTGTTCCGGGAACAGTAAAATTGAAAGCGGCTAATGAAGGTAACTTGATCTCGATTTACATTTCAGATGACGGATGCGGAATTAATGCCGAAAGTGTCAGAAAAAAAGCGATTGAGAAAAAAATTATTTCGCCGGATAAACAGCTGAGCGAACAAGATATATTTGCATTGCTTTTTGAACCGGGATTTTCTACAGCAGAAAAAATAACTTCTGTTTCCGGTCGTGGAGTCGGACTTGATGTTGTAAAGAAAAATATTGAGAAAATGAGCGGAACGGTTCGCGTTACATCAGTACATGGTAAAGGTACGACGTTTATCATTAAACTGCCGCTTACTTTGGCCATTATTCAAGGATTAATGGTAAGGGTTCAGTCTGAAATATATGTACTGCCAATATCTTCCGTAATTGAAAGTATCAGAATCAGTCCAAAAGATATAAAATCAATTGACAATTATGAAGTTATTAATGTAAGAACTGAAGTTCTTTCATTGCTGCGATTGAGTCGTTTGTTTAACTTGGAAAAATCCGAAGAGCTGGAGTCTTATTTTGTTGTAATTGTTGGAATAAATGATAAGAAAATGGGACTGCTTGTTGATTTTCTAATCGGAGAAGAAGATATTGTAATCAAACCGTTAAAAGATAAATATACTACGACTCCGGGAATTGCAGGCGCAACTGTTCTTGGAGACGGAACTGTTAGTTTAATTCTTGATGTGTCTCAGATTATAGAATTGGGAATGAAACAAGAACAGGAAAATCAACAAAATCGAAAGAATAATAGGAAGGATTAAACTATGAGCGATATTAAAGGTATGGATTTTAACTATTTAATGCAAAATCAGCAGAAAATTAATAGTTCACTTTCTATTCAGGAACGGGATAATAAAAAAATAATAGAATATGATTCAAAAATAGTATCTTTCCGAATAGGTAATCAATTTTACGGAATCGATATTATGATGGTAAAAGAAATTTTGTGCGAAAAAAAATTTACTCCTATTCCGAATGCTTTGGATTTTGTGCGTGGGGTGTTTAATCTGCGCGGTGAAATTATTCCGATTATAGAACTTTCGCGACTGTTTCATCTTGATGTCGAATATGAAGTTCCCAAAGAAGGTGAGTCTGTTATTATCCTAAAAGTGGAAAATTTGTTGATCGGCGTAATTGTGGAAGAAATCATGCAAGTTTTCCCTATCCAAAATAGTAATATACAACCGCCAAGCTCGTTGTTAGGCAGTATCAATGAAGAATATATTTCTGGAATTATTGATATAGAAAAAAGATTGTATGTTATTTTGGATACCGAAGCGATTTTTGGTAATAAAGAAAAAGCTAAAAAGGAAATATTGGCGCAAGAATCGGATTTGGCAGAAGAAGTTTTTATGTATTTCTCTAACCAAGTCGAAGAACTCGGCGGTGTGCATATTCATTCTGTAAATAAAAATAAATTTAGAAAACTGTATGCTGCTTATGTGAAAGAAAATAATGTAAAAGATATGCCTAAACTGACAAAGGATGATGCAGATAAAATTGTGAAACAATTCTATTCCGTAAATACGGAAGGTTTTTGGAATGAAAAACAGTACAGCTCTTTTAAAAATGAAATTTGTCCTTTGTTGAAGAAAGTTGCTTCGTCGGAAATAAAGGGGATAGATATTGGCTGCGGAAACGGATATGAATCGTTTTCTTTATATTTCATACTGCAAGAAACTTTCTCCAATGTTCAATTGGTTGCTACAGACAGTAATTTGGGAGCAATCAGCAATGCATCAGGACTGGAAGTAGACGGAAATGAAATCCCTAATTGGATGGGAGCTGATAAAAACTTTATCAATGTCAACGGAAATAGATACAAGATAAAAAAAGAAATAAATGATAAGATTTACTTTGAATTCCATGATGCGAAAAACTTGTCGAGTGATGATAGAAAATTCCAGATTATCGTTGCACGTGATTTGTCTCTATTCATGAAAGAATCAGAGTATGTCCAATTTATCAAAGATGTTGCGGAGCATCTGGTTCCTAATGGAATTTTAATTGTTGGGGATTCGGAAGTTATTACTTCCGATACATTTATCAGAATGGAAGGACAGGATTTTTCTGTTCTTATAAAAAAATAAATTTTATGGGGAGAAAACAAAATGAGAGTTGAGTATATCAATCCATTCGTAGAATCTGCTATGTCGGTATTAAAGTCAACTGTTTCGGAAAACGTCAAAAGAGGAACGCCGAAACTATCTACAAGTATCAATAATATTCAAGGAGTTGCTATTATTGTAGGTCTTGCAGGTCAGGTTTCGGGGCGTGTAGTTTTGGATATGTCAGAAGAAACTGCATTGAATATTGCCTCATCTATGAATGGCGAACGTTTAGACAGTTTGGATGAGTTAGTATCCGCAACTTTGACAGAACTTGGCAATATGATTACCGGAAATGCTGTTACTAAATTGCATGAACTTGGATTTAAATTTGATTTAACTCCACCGGCTTTATTTGCTGGCAGTAATTTACGGTTGACAGATAGTAAAGTAGAAGCGTTGGTTGTTCCATTGGAATTGGAAGAAGGTAGTCTTTGTATAAATGTAGCAATCAAAGAAAATATTTATAAATAAAAAGGAAGGGTGTATTATGAAATCTACATCGGATTTTCCCACTATTAATGCAAAAATCCCGGATGGACTGAAAGATGATGGTTCAAAATATCGGGTATTGTTAGTTGACGATTCTATATTTGTAAAAAAACAGCTGCAACAAATTCTTTTATCTCAAGATTATGAAGTTGTTGACTCAGCTGGGGACGGGGAAGAAGCCATAGAAAAATATAAAGAGCATTATCCGAATATCGATCTTGTTACAATGGATATAACAATGCCTAAAATGGATGGAATTACTGCATTGGAACAAATTATGGCATTTGATAAAAATGCAAGAGTTGTTATGATTAGTGCATTGGGTAAAGAAGAGTTAGTAAAAAAGGCTCTTCTTTCAGGAGCAAAAAATTTCATTATTAAACCTTTAGACCGCGTAAAAGTTTTGGAACGTCTTGCAAGTGTTGTAAGAAAATGAAACGTTACGGTTTTTTATTCTTTCTTTTCCCACTTCTGTTTTTTTCTTGTTTGAATAAAGCAGAAGTGAGAGAAGAAAAGATTAAAAAAGAACAGACGCTTTCAGATGTTGATTTACCAAAAGAAAAACTCCGGAAATTTAATTCTTCTTTTTCTGTAACAAATGCTGAAAAAAAAAATAATTCGGAATTTTATTCCGTAGAATATACTTTTTCTTTTACAGTTTCTTTTCCCGAAGAAAAAGTTTTTCTTGAGTATCAGCTTTTCGATACAGATGATATTCTTCTTACCGATGGTAAAATCGGTGAAAATAAGCTTCAATCTACTTTTTCGGAAAGTATTCCGGTCACAAGTTATTTTGATTATGACAGTATAAAATTCAAAATTACATGTAAGAATAAAGATAAAGAAGTATTAGAAACGTTTGAAGGTGAATGCAGAAATGCGTATTACCCCAAAGAACTAAACTTTGATATTCAGTCGATTAATTCGGACTTTATCAATAATGAACGAAATGTTTCGCTTGTGTTTTCCTGTTATGCGGAAACGGCGGATGATACTGTTCTTGAAAAAGTGCGCGTGATTCCGCCGTCAAAAGATTTTTATTGGGACATAATTCCGGATGCATTGGATGATAATGTATATAAAATAATTTCAAATATCAAAGATTCAACTCATAATGATTATATCGAATGCGGAGAATATCATGTTCAATTTTTTTTGGGGAAGAATGGTATTATTCAAAGCAGTTGTTTTCTCAAAGATATTTACGGCAATAGAAATGGTCCGAATTACGGTGCGCCGACGGTAACGGTTTTATCGGAAGATTTTAATACGATTGAGTGGGAATTGCAGGATCTGCCGTATTTAACGGAAATGGAATTTTTGTTGTACGAAAAAAATGATAAAGAAGAATTTGTTGCTGGCTATTTATTGCCGGAATTGGGGAAAAGTTGTGCAAAAAAAACATTGTTTCAACAATTGCAGAAAAAAAAACTGCGGTCTGATAAAATCAAATTTAATAAAAAATACTTGTATAGAATAAGACTGACATATCAGAATCCCGACATTTTTGATGAAAAAAGGGAAATCAAATACATTTCAACCTCCCCTTTTTATGAAATTACATTTTACGGATTTAATCTCTTTTAATAAGCTGCTCTCTTTCCGGTCCTACGGAAATATATTTAATTTTTACATTAATGATTTCTTCTATTTTATTTATATATTTTTGTGCATTAAGCGGAAGTTTATTATATTCACGAATTGTTGTAATATCTTCTTCCCAGCCGGGCAATGTAATGTAACGTGGTTTTGCATTGTATAATTTTTCGGTTGTAGGAAAATCAACTGTTATTTTTTTTTCCTCTATTTCATATCCGTAACAGATTTTCAACTCTTTTTGACCCGTTAAAACGTCAAGTAATGTAAGTGCCAATTCGGTTGCACCCGTAATATCACATCCGTAACGAGATGCAACTGCGTCAAACCAACCGATTCTTCTTGCTCGTCCCGTAGATGCACCGAATTCATGACCTTTTGTTCTGATTTCATCTGCCGTTTCATCAAACAGTTCGGTAACAAACGGACCTTCTCCAACGCATGTAGAATATGCTTTCATCACTCCGATAATACGTTTGATTTCGTAAGGCGGTACCGCAGCACCTGCGCCAGCGTATCCCGGAATAGGCGATGATGACGTTGTGTAAGGATAAATCCCAAATTCAATATCGCGCAGTGCGCCTAATTGACCTTCCAAAAGTATTTTTTTGTCTTTTTTAATTGCTTCGTGAATCGGAATTACGGTATTTTCAATGTATTCTTTCAATTTCTGTCCGTAATTCCAGCCCCATTCAATCATTTCATAAGTATCGATTGCCGGTTTGTTGTAAACACTTCGTACAATAATATTTTTATATTCCAGATTATTTTTTATGCGCTGTGCTAAATAATCACGGTTTAATAAATCAGACATAAGAATACCGGTTTTAAGATATTTATCGCTGTAAACAGGAGCAATTCCGCGTTTTGTAGAACCGAATCTCTTATCTTTCAATCGCTCTTCTTCCAATTCGTCAAGAAGTATGTGATATGGAAAAATAACATGGGCACGTTCAGAGATAAGCAGATTTGAAATCTTTCCGATTGATTTTTCGATTGTTTGAATTTCTTCATATAGAGCTTGCGGATTTACAACCGCACCATTACCGATGATATTCATTGCTTTTTTATTGAAAATTCCCGATGGAAGCAGATGCAGTGCAAATTTTCCGAATTGATTTATAACGGTATGACCGGCGTTATTTCCTCCCTGAAAGCGAACAACATAATCCGCTGTTTCGGCAAAATAGTCGACCATTCGACCTTTTCCTTCGTCTCCCCAATTTATTCCGCAAATTGCAGTAACACCCATTTTCCCTCCATTGAACAACTGTTAAAATATTTATACGGTACGACAAAATCTATAGTTTAAAACAGCTGTTTCTCTTGTAACATTTTAAAATCGGGTGATTGTATCGGATTTTTATTGATTAATCCAGCGGAAAACCGACAAAATGGCAAGATTTGACAATTTTATACTCTTCAATTATAACAGTGAAAATTTTAGTAAATCGATAATCAATTTTTAATGAATTAACAATTGGTCTTTTGTTAATCAAAAATTAATATAAGGGAGATATAAATGAAGAAATTCAGAGTGGCTATTCTTGGGTGCGGAACGGTCGGCGGCGGGGTTGCCAAAATCATATTGGAACAAGCGCAGTCATTAGCAATAAAAAGCGGAAAACAAATTGAGATAGCTAAAATTCTCGATTTATTCCCTAAAAAGTCATCTGAACGGCACGGAATTCCTATCGAATTGTTTTGCGGCGAAGAAAAAGAGCTGACCGAAAATGATATGCCGAAATATACACGTGCAATTCTTGACGATGATTCGATTGATTTGGTTGTGGAAACTATCGGCGGTTCATCGGAAAACGTACTTAATACGGTAAACGGCGTTTTGAATTCAGGAAAGCATCTTGTTACGGCGAACAAAGCTTTGCTTGCAAAATATAATAAAACTATTATCGATACAGCATTTCAAAACAACAAAACCATAGGTTTTGAAGCAGCTGTCTGCGGTGCGATTCCTATAATCAAAGGTGTAAATGAATGTTTTACCGGAGATGAAATTACGTGTGTTCAAGGAATTATGAACGGAACAAGTAATTACATACTTTCAAAAATGGCGAACGAGGGCAAAAGTTTTGCGGACGCATTGAAAAGTGCGCAGGAAAAAGGGTATGCGGAAGCCGATCCGACTCTTGATATTAACGGACATGATGCCGGTCATAAACTGATTTTGCTCCTTAAACTTATTTACGGATTGGATGTCAGTGTGGATGAACTGCCGATTTTGGGAATTGACACAATTACGGCGGAAGATACTGCATTTGCAAAAGAAATCGGAGCAGTGATCAAACTGATTTGCTTTGCGAAAAAAGAAAATGACGGTGTGTATGCTGCGGTGCGTCCGATGATGGTGCGTAATGAAAATTTCTTGTCGGAAATCGACAATGCGACTAATGCGGTAAAAGTTACCGGAGCATATTCTCATGAAAATATTTTGATTGGACAAGGTGCCGGCTCTACGGAAACAGGAAGTGCGATTGTTTCCGATATTGTATTTATCGCTCGTTACGGAATTTCGAGTCTGCGCAGTTATCCGTCACAGAATTTGAAATTTCTTTCATTTGACGAAATGAAAATTGCTTATAATATTACGTTTGATACTGAAGATATTCCCGGAATTACCGGAATAATTACTACGGCAATCGGCAGTGAGAATATCAATATCGAAACAGTAAGCCACAATGTAAGAACTTCCGGAGAAACAGCAATTTTTTCCGTTGCGACAATGCCTTGTACTTTTGTTCAGATTCAGCGTGCAATTGAAAAAATCAGGCAGCAGAATGCCGGAATTTTGAAGGTAGACCCTAAAATTATTCCGATATTAGGATAAATTATGCAAAAAGGCGGAACGAAAAGAAATCCACGAAATAACAATATAAAAAAATTATCCATTCGTGTTGCGTCAGGGACACTGAGAGGAAGAAAGCTTGATTGCCCGCCGGGAGAGATCCGTCCGATGACTTCAATGTGCAAACAAGCGTTGTTCAATATTATGTTTGGACGCAAAGATATGGAAATGCTGGATCTTTTTTCGGGTTCGGCATCAATTTCCATTGAGGGATATTCACGGGGAATGGTAAAGTCGGCAGATGTTGTGGAAGGGGATTATGGCAAAAGAGCTATTTTGAATGGAAATATAGATAAGCTCGGACTTACGGGGAAAATCAAGCCGATAATTTCGGATGCGTTTACTTACATCCGCCGCTGCACAAAAAAATATGATTTCATCATGCTTGATCCGCCGTTTAAAATGGAAAACAAACAGTCGCTTTTGGAACTGCTGGAGCTGAAAGAATTATTAAAAGATAATGGTATAATCGTAATTCACGCAAAATATACCGATTCGTTCGATAATCAAATCGGAAAACTTGTTCAGACCGATTATCGCCGCTACGGAATCAATGTATTGGTTTTTTATCAATGGGAAAAAAACATAATTGAAGATAATATGGGAGTAAATGAAAATGAGTGAGATTAGAGAAAAAACAAAAGAGTTTTTTGATTATGCAAAAAGAATGATGCAGAATTCAAAGATGAATGAAGATACGGTAATTACACTTGAGAATATTTATCAGCAGGCGTATACGAAAAATCGTCCTATGCTGCTTGAAATTATGCGTTTGGGACATCTTCCGGGCAGCACTATTTTGGGAATGGAAAATATAAGAAAGCTCGGACAGCTTGCGCAGTCGGGCAAGTCCTGTTTGATTTTGTCGGAACACCTTTCCAATATGGATGTACCCAGCATGTTTACGCGTTTTGAAGACTGCGGAGATGCAGAAATCGCACAGTTGTTCGACAAGCTGATTTTCGTTGCCGGAGTGAAACTGAATCAGACTCCGCTGGTAAAACTTTATACGGAAATGTTTACCAGAATTGTTATTTATCCGATTCGCGGACTGAATAAAATCGCGCAGGATAACAGCAAAAAGGAAGAATACGAACTGGCAAAAAAAATAAACATGCGCGCAACCCGAAAAATTATGGAATTAAAACACAAAGGCAACATTTTTGTTCTTTATCCGGCCGGAACACGTTACAGAGCGTGGGATCCGTCCAGTGGCAAAGGAATGAAAGAAACTATGTCATATCTGAATATTTTTGATTATATTTGCTGTTGTTCGATTAACGGAAACAATATGCCGCCTAAGGAACATGAAGATATGACACGTGAATCTTTTCTTCAGGATGTTATGGTCTTTAACTTTGGAGAAGTAATCGATACAAAATCATTCATTGCCGAAGTTGCAGCCGCAAATCCGCATATTCAAGAGAAAGATGAAATTCGTCAATGTCAAGTCGATGAAGTAATGAATCGGATAAAACAGCTTCATACTGCGGCAGATGAGTATAGAAAATCTTATTTGTAAATATGAAGCGGAGGTTTATTTGATGAACGAAAAACGCAAAAGTGGAATTTTACTTCACCCTACATCGTTGCCGGGAAAATTCGGTATCGGAACTTTCGGAGAAGAAGCATATAAATTTGTGGATTTTTTGATTCGCGCAAGGCAATCTTTGTGGCAGATATGTCCGTTGGGGCATACTGGTTACGGCGATTCTCCATACCAATGCTTTTCCGCTTTTGCCGGCAATCCGCTGTTAATAGATTTGGAAACTCTTATGCACAAACATTTTCTTGCGGAAGATGATATTGGTAACACATCTTTTACTTCCGAGAAAGTTGATTACGGAGAAGTAATTAAATGGAAATTCCCTATTTTGAAGAAAGCGTTTGAAACTTTTAAACGGGAAAAAGATGCTTCTGAAAGTGCGAAATTTCAAAATTTCACTTTCAAGAATAAAGATTGGCTTGATGACTATGCTTTGTTTATGAGTTTAAAAGATAAATTCGGCGGAAAATGCTGGGTTACTTGGGATGAAGATATTCGTCTGCGCAGACATAGTGCATTGGAATATTACAAAAAAGAGCTTGCCGATGAAGTTATGTTTTACCAGTTTTTGCAATATGAATTTTTTGAACAGTGGCTGGCATTGAAAGCGTATGCAAACCGCAACTTTATTCAGATTATCGGTGATATTCCTCTGTATATTGCGGCCGATTCCAGTGACGCATGGGCTTCTCCTGAATTGTTTTTATTGGACGAAAAAACCGGACTGCCGCTGAAAGTCGCCGGAGTTCCGCCGGATTATTTTTCGGCAACGGGACAGCTTTGGGGCAATCCTATTTATCGCTGGGATTATATGAAAGCGAATGGGTTTAAATGGTGGATTAAAAGAATCAAAATGAATTTGCTTTGGGCTGATATTCTGCGTTTGGATCATTTTCGTGGATTATGCGCATTTTGGCAGGTCCCTTATGGCGAAGAAACAGCGATGAACGGCGAATGGAAGCAGGCTCCGGGTAATGAACTGCTTGAAGCATTGCAGAAAACATTCGGCAATATTCCTATTTTAGCGGAAGATTTGGGCATGATAACGGAAGATGTCGTTGAACTGCGTGAAAAATATAATCTGCCCGGAATGAAAATTCTTCAGTTTGCATTTGATTCGCAGGAATCCAGCAGCAAAACTTTTTTCCCTTATGTTTATGATAAAGACTGTGCCGTTTATACGGGAACGCATGATAATGATACCGTTCGTGGATGGTATAACGCCGCAAAAGATATTGACAAAGTAATGGCAGATACATATTTGGGAATCAGAGATAAAAATACGCTGCACTACGATTTTATTCGCGCGGCGTGGGCAAGCACTGCGAATATTGCCGTTGCGCCGATGCAGGACGTACTCGGAAAAGGCAGTGAAGCGCGAATGAATTTGCCGGGAAGTGCTTCGGGAAATTGGCAGTGGCGATTCGAGTGGGCCGATGTAATGCCGGAACATGAGCGGTTTCTTGCGGAAATAACGGCATTATACGGAAGGTTATAATTTTTCTCATTTACAATTACATGAAATAATCATAAAATGCCGCCAATTTTACTGTATTGTAAATTGTATTTAGATGGAGGACATTATGTTAAATATTCGTTATGAGAAAACTACTAATCCAAAAGAAATTCCGGGAAAAGATAATCCATTGAATTTCGGAACGATTTTTACAGATCATATGTTTATTATGAATTATGAAACAGGTAAAGGCTGGTTTGACCCTCGTATCGTTCCGTATCAACCGTTGGAATTGGCACCTTCATCGATGGTATTCCATTATGGACAAGAAATGTTTGAAGGCTTGAAAGCATATAAAACAAAAGACGGCAGAATTTTATTGTTTCGCCCGGATAAAAATGCTGAACGCGCAAATAATACAAACAAAAGAATTTGTATTCCCGAAATTCCGAAAGAAGATTTTATACAAGCCATTGAAGCTGTTGTAAAAATGGATAAAGCGTGGATTCCGACAAAACCGGGAACATCTTTGTACATAAGACCGTTTATTATTGCGACAGACCCGTTTCTTGGCGTTCGCCCGTCAAACACGTATTTATTTATGATAATCCTTTCACCGGTAGGCGCGTATTATCCCGAAGGTTTGAATCCGGTAAAAATTTGGATAGAAGATGATTATGTGCGTGCAATACGCGGCGGTGTCGGAGAAGCTAAAACAGGTGCAAATTATTGTGCAAGTTTAAAGGCACAGGTAAAAGCGCACGATGAAGGATATTCGCAGGTGTTGTGGCTGGATGGTGTGGAACGTAAATATATTGAAGAAGTCGGCGCTATGAATATTTTCTTCAAGATTAACGGAACGGTTGTAACACCGAAGCTGAACGGAAGTATTTTGCCGGGAGTAACGAGAGATTCGGTAATCAGCCTATGCAAACATTGGGGCATTCCCGTAGAAGAACGTAAAGTTTCGGTAGATGAATTGTTTGAAGCAGCAAAGAACGGAACTTTGGAAGAAGTTTTCGGAACCGGAACTGCGGCTGTTATTTCTCCGGTGGGACATTTGCGTTTTGAAGATCATGTACTTCAGGTAAAAGACGGCGGAATCGGTGAATTAAGTAAGAAAATTTACGATACTATTACCGGCATTCAGCTTGGAGAAATCGAAGATGAATTCGGTTGGACATTGGAAATAAAATAAGTTTGTGCAATGTTGATATTAAAAAAGAGCTTTCATTATTTGGAAGTTCTTTTTTTTATTTATTGATATGAATGAAGCGTAATAAAAGAGTGAAAAAAATGCGGATAGACAAAATTCATTGTATTAATTGATTTACGGAGAAGGAGATAAAAATGGGAGATACGGCACAGTCTTTTTTACAGGAAAATCTTAGCAAGATGAAGTATAAAATCGTAGTAATGAGCGGGAAGGGAGGAGTCGGTAAAAGTACGGTGAGTGTAAACCTTGCGTATTATCTTGCATCTCAAGGGAAAAACGTCGGATTACTGGATGTCGATGTTCACGGTCCATCTATTGCAAAGATGACAGGAATCGAAGGAATGCGGCTGAAAGTGAATGAAAAAGGTCGACCTGTTCCGATACAAGCTGCGAATCAAAAAAATCTGTACATTGTAACAGTTGCGTCGATTTTGGAATCACCGGATGACCCGGTTGTTTGGCGCGGTCCGGCAAAGAACGGAGTGATACGTCAATTCTTGGAAGAAGTTTGTTGGCCCGAGCTTGATTTTTTAATTGTGGATTGCCCGCCGGGAACAGGTGACGAACCATTGTCTGTAATTCAAACAATCAACGATGTTTCCGGAGCTGTTGTTGTTGCGACTCCGCAGCAGGTTGCGTTGCTTGATGTTCGCAAGTCATTAAAATTTGCCAATCTGCTGAATCTTCCCGTAATAGGAATTGTAGAAAATATGTCTGGCTTTGTTTGTCCTCACTGCGGTGAAACGGTAGATATTTTTAAAATGGGCGGAACTTTGAAGGCTGCAGAAGATTTTTCTACCGAAGTGTTGGGAAAAATTCCGCTGGACCCGCAGGTTGTAGATGCGACTGATTCGGGCAAGCCTTATGTCACGCTTTATGCGGAAACTGCTGCCGGGAAAGCAATGGCGCAAATCGGCAAAAAAGTTATGAATAAAGTAGAAGAACTTGTCGACAGGGAAATTGTTGTTGCGATTCCGTCGGAAAACGGCATGCTGAATCCTCATTTCGGTCACACAACATATTTTACTTTGTACACAATCAAACAGAAAACGGTGTCTGCGCAGGAAGAGGTTTCCGCAGTAGAGGGAAGTCATTCCGATGTAATAGCGTGGTTGAAAAATGAAAAGAACGTCGAAGTCGTAATTGCCGGCGGGATGGGAAATGAAGCGGCAACTATTTGCCGTTCTTTTGGGATGAAAATTTTTCGCGGCGTAGGTGTCGGAAAATGTTCGTCGATTATTCAGCTTTATATTGAAAAGAAGCTGACAGATCGGGAGGGAAGTTGTTCCGGTCATGATGGAGGCAGTTGCGGCGGCGGGTGCAGTGAATCCGGGTGCTGCCATTAAAATTTGAAATTATCTCCCAAAGATTGGGAGATTTTTTTTGCATAGTAAGGAAAATAACTTTCAAAATTAGATAGCACACGCAAAAAATTATAGTAAATCACTGTTTAAGCATTCCTCATGGTGCTAATCTCATAATCCTGCAATGCCAAGAACTGGCGGTTGAACACATTTTGCAGTTTGTAGAGTGTTTCTAACGGCGGCGCAAAAAAAGAGGAAAAAACACTTGACAAAGGTGACTGGGGGGGGGGGGGTATAATGGTGAGTGTATTTTACGGAACCGATGACAGGCAATGAGAGGGGGAAGAGGGTATGTCCAAGAATATATCGGAAAAGCTGAAAAGTCTTCGGGTGTTCGCCGACGGGAACGCCGACACGCCCTATGAATACTTCATGCTGTTTGTCATCGTTTTCAACTGCGTCTGCCTCGGGCTTGAGACGATGGAAAGCCTCCCGCAGGATTTCAGGAACATTCTATTCTGGGCAGACCAAATCTGCCTCGGCATCTTCATCATCGAGCTGCTGTTCAAGGCGGTGGTCTACAACAAGGACTTCTTTGGCGAGAGAATGCTTGACGAAAAGGGCGAGCCGTATTTTGCCGTGAACAAGTGGAACATCTCCGACGCGCTCATCGTCTTTGTGTCCGTCTTTTCGTCGCTGTCGTACTTTACCGTGTTCCGCACGTTCCGGCTGTTCCGCTCGCTCCGGCTTCTGCGCGTGATACGCTCGCTGCGGACGGTAAAATCCCTAAAGCTGGTGAACAGTTTTGCGGAGCTGCGCCACACGTTCACGGCACTCATCCGCGCGCTGCCCTGCATCCTGTGGACGTTCTTTTTCCTCGCCATCTTCTCGTACACGTATGCGATAATCGGAACGAATGTCTTTGGCGAGCAGTTCCCGGACTTTTTCGGCAGCCTCGGCGCATCGTTTCTGACGCTCTGCCAGATTATGACGTTTGACAGCTGGGTTTCTGCGGTGGCGCGGCCAGTAGGCAATGTGTTCCCATTTTCGTGGATAT
>JAFLVQ010000034.1 GCA_022508205.1 Spirochaetales bacterium | reverse complement strand
TTTAATATAATTTTACATGTTTTTACAGGGACAGACCCTAATACCAAAATAGGATAAGGGGCTGTCCCTAATTAATCAGTTAATTTTTGTTTTGTCAACTTATATTCTAAAACGAAATAAAGGTCTGTCCCTGTTATCCGCCCAAAAATTAATCTAATTTATATCAATGAAAAATGCGTTGCTGATTTTTGTTTTTCCGCTTTGATTATTCAAAAATATTTGTGTCTTAAAAGTATCATTTGATGCATTATTAATAAATAATTGGTAGTTGTTATTCTCGAATATCTTAGGAGAAGACGTCAGGAAATTTAGTATATGAGGTACAGATGCTGAAGATACAAGCAGGTAGGGAACAGCGGTATTTAAGACAAGGTTAATATTTCCATTATACGTTTTTGCATTAATAAATGAATTCTCTCCGGTTTTAATTATATTGATATTTGTATCTCCCTGCTCATTTAATAGCAGTACATCCGTTGACAGCGTTATATCGAATGTCGCATTAATATTTCCGTCAATAAGATTTATTTTCACAATGGAGTTTTTGAAATCTCCGTTAACGGTGCTTTTTTCCCCGTTAAAATTGAAATTGCCGAATGTGTCCGTGATATTGCAAGTCGCGCTGTCCGTCGAAATATTTAAGCTATGCAGATAAAAAGGAACTTTTATCTGCAAGGTTATTTCTGCATCTACTAATGATTTCATCATGTCAACAGTTAGATTAAAAGTCTTACTGATTTCTTCCGTTTGGAATTTAATTAAGTTTTGTTCATAAAAGATTGGCGAGTAAATATGATTGGTTGCGTTTATTTCGATAAAGCTATTGTTCCAGCCGCAAATATCAATCTCTCCCGTTGGCAGTGATAAGTTCAATGTTGCTACATTGGCTGTACTTTTAAAAGTATATTTTTTAATCTTAGGTTTTGTGGTACAGCTTATCATGCAGAAGACTGTAAACGTTATAAAAAATAATTTCTTCATTGTATTCCGATAATATCCAGAGTGTTCGCTGCAGTACGTTTTACGGCTGCGCTTGAATCATTTTCTTTTAAATCTTTCAGTTTGTTTACGAGTGTAGTATCGGGAATCTTTTTTAATGTTCCGGCTGCGGCAAGTCGTGTTTCTGCATTGTCCGATTTCAGCAGTAATTCAAAAATAGGATCCAACAGATTGGACTCTGCTCTGTACACAACCTTTTCGATAGCTTTTTGCCCGGCCTTATCTGCATTTTCATACAGTTCCTTCAAAAATGCAACATTTTCAACCGATGGATTTTTCACTGTTCCTGCGGCAATGGTACTTAATGTTGTCGAAGGAAGCTTCTTTTTTCCGAGAGCTTCCTTTAACGGATTAATACCGGTATTTCCCATCGATAACAATGTCCACAATGCTTCATTTTTAACAGATGCATCCGGATCCTTTTTAAACTTGTAAAGCAGCAGGTCGATTTTTCCCGTATCTTTATTTTTTGCAATGCCCTGGCATGCATAAACTCTTATTTTTGCGTCATTATGGCGCAGCATATCCGTGTAAATGGGTAAAACTGCCGTATTCTCAAATGTAGCTAATGATGCAGCTGCATATTCCCGCACTTTTACATCTTCATCACCCAATTTTTCACGTATTAATTCAACTGCCGAAAGGTCGCCTATTTGTGCAAGTGAAGACATTGCGTACATTTTTACGAATTTTCCCGAAATGTCACTTTCAAGAAGCTGCTTTAAATAATCGATTGCCGGCTGATATTTCCATTCACCCAAAGCTTTCAGTAAAATTGTTTTAATATCGTCGGATAACTCGATATTTTCATCATCTTCTGAAACATCATCTGTAGTATCGTCAATAATGCTGCTGTCTGTCGATTTCAAATAATTAAGAACAAGTTCTGCCGTCGGATTACCTGTTGCCTTTGCCAATGCTGACGCTGCGCTCTGCTGTGTTATAATGTCCTCTTTTGAAAGCTGCTCTATAAGATAATTCATTGAATTTTGACCGCCGTGTTTTGCAAGAAACGAGAATTCAATCAAGCGCAGTTCTTTATTTGTATCTTCATTCGTTGCTTCGGATATAATATACGTTTTTATGTTATCCGATAGGTTTTCGCAGCGCGTAAAATAGCGTACCAGTTCGATTTTTGTCTGCATAAGCACCGAGCTTACGTATCTTTCATAAAGAATATTCATGTACTCTTCTGAGAGTTCGGATTTCTGCTCCCTTACAAAACTTTGTATTTCGTTTTCGATTCCGTATAATAAAATATCTTTTACGGTAAATTCTTTTTCATTATCATCCTCGTTCTTTTCGGCAGCATATATCAGCTGCGAATACATCAGACCGAACATCAGCAGAAATACAATATACAGATTACAATGTTTCATTTTTATACTTCCTTAGAAAATCATCACGGAATTCAACAAAAGTTCCATCGAATATCGAATTGCGTATTTTTTCCATTAATTTTTTCATGTAATAGATGTTGTGGTAGCTTGTCATACGCAGTGCCGATATTTCTCCGGTTTTCAATAAGTGACGAATATATGCCTTTGAAAAATTTTTGCACATATAGCAATTGCATTCGCTGTCCATAGGCGAATGGTCGGTTTTGTACTTTTCATTGCGCAGATTTATTCTTCCGTAATTTGTAAATACACTGCCGTTTCGTGCTATACGTGTAGGTAGAACACAGTCGAACATATCGATTCCCGCAGTAACGCCTGTAAAAATATCTTCGGGAGTACCGACTCCCATTAAGTAACGAGGTTTGTTTTCCGGAAGCAGTGGGGTAGTATAAGACAAAATATCCGTAAATACGTCTTTTGATTCACCTACGGAAAGCCCGCCTATTGCGTAACCGTCAAAATCGATTGCAATAATTTCTTTTGCACTTTTTTCCCGTAAATCTTTAAAGAAATTTCCTTGAACTATTCCGAATTGTTTCTGCTTTTCATGGTCGATAACTTTTGCATACTGTTCGCGTGAGCGTACTGCCCAACGAGTTGTGGTTTCGACGGCTTTCATTGCTTGCGCATAAGTAATTTGCGGCGGTGTACAATGGTCAAGTACCATCATAATGTCCGAACCTAAAATTTTTTGTATATCAACAACATCTTTTGCCGACAAAAAATGTTTTGAGCCGTCAATATGGGAACGAAATTCAAATCCGTCATTTTTTATTTTATTCAGAGAATTCAATGAAAAAATTTGAAAACCGCCGGAATCAGTCAGGATATTTCTGTCCCATCCTGTGAAAGAATGCAGCCCGCCCATTTTTTCAATGACTTCAAGACCGGGGCGCAGATACAAATGATACGCATTTGACAGCATAATTTGTGCGTTGATTTCTTTTAGTTCATACGGAAGAAATGTTTTTACCGGACCATTGGTTCCTACAGGCATAAAAACCGGCGTCTGAATATCTCCGTGATAAAGATGTACAGTTCCGGCTCTGGCAAAGGTTTTCTCATCTTTTTTTTCTAAAGTGAACACATTATTTTTCCTCTTCCAAAACTAACGATGCGGCACCGATGATTCCGGCATCATTCTGAAGTTTTGCAGGTAAAATTTGGAGATTTTCCATGAATAACGGCCATGCCAATTGTCTTGTATAGAAAGCAATTTTATCAAGGAAAAAGTTACCCGCCATTGCAACACCGCCGCCTATGATTACGGCATCAAGGTTCAGCATATTGATAAAACTTCCTATGATTGTTCCTAAATGACTTGCCGCATTATCAACAGCAAATATTGATGCTTCATCTCCGGCTTTTGCTTTGTCGAAAATAATTTGTGCATTAATTGCCTGTGGATCGATTCCTTCGTAAGAAGTTATGCTGCCTCTTGATATTCCATTGCGAATTTCATTAATAATTGCGGTAGCGGATGAATATGCTTCTATACAGCCTCGATTTCCGCAGCTGCACAAATGACCGCCCGGCACGGCGACAACATGTCCCAATTCTCCGGCAAAACCGTCTCTTCCTCGGTACACTTTGTCATTTAATACAATTCCGCCGCCTATTCCCGTGCCGATTGTGAGCATTATAAAATTCTTGAAGTGTTTCCCCGTTCCGAAAATATGTTCTCCGACGGCAGCGCAAGTTGCGTCATTGTCACCGAATGCCGGCACATTTAATCGATGTTCGATATATTCAATAATCGGTTCGTATTTAAGAGGCGGAATATTTACGCATGTTCTTAAAACTCGTCTGTTTTTATCGAAAGCTCCCGGACCGCCGACACCGACTCCCGCGATTTCCATACCTTCTTTTTTCCATTGAGCAATAGGATCAATATAGGCATTCATGATAGCTTGCCAATGAGATTTTTTTTCGGTTTTGGCTTGTGTTTTTACTACTATATTCCCATTTTCATCTACCAAGCCTATTTTAGCTGTAGTTCCGCCGATATCTATTCCGGCAAATAGTTTGTTACCCATAATTTCTCCTTTATATTACGTTTTTGAGCGTATAACTAATGTAATTGCAACCGGAAGAAATAAAAAGAATGTTGCCCAAGCTCCGGCAACAGGCGATATTATTCCCGTGTATGCAAGATTGTCCAGTAAAAGAAATTGCGCTACATAATACACTATTGCTTGCATGATTGAAAGTGCTAAACCTACAATTAAAATGTAGACTTTTGAAAGTGTAGCAACTCCTACAGAAAATATTGAAAATATTATCAATATACAAGGGAAAGAAAATTTCTTATAGAAATCGGTAGATTCTTTTCTGTGTTCTACATTTATTCGTTCGAGCAGTTTTATTCTTTCGTATGCTTCGATGATATTCATATTTTCGATTTCATATTCGCTGCTTTTGAAAATCGACGGCTTTTCCGGCAGTAAAAGAGTTTTTCGTTCAAAGTTATTTTCACTGGTAAGAATGCCGCTGTCGTCCCAAAAACGTTCGGTTCCGGAATACAAAAGCCAGCCTGTTTTAGTATACATCGCATAATTGGCATCGATTCTTTCGGTGATTAAGTAATTTTCGTTTATTTTGAATATTATAGGTCTTTCCAATCTGTTTTTGCCAGCATCAAAATCCGCCGCATGCCAAAAATATCCTTCTTTCTCGCTTCGCAGTGTTATGTTGGAATAATCATCGTTTTTTTTGCTGTTTATTTTCTGCATTTCCTGATCTCTGTATCTCATTGCGTAAATTACGCCGAAACTATCTATGAAAATCATGAGAATTGACAAAAATATACTGAATATGATTATAGGCATTGTGAATCGTGCATAAGAAATGCCGGAAGTAAAGATTGCAATAAGTTCGTTTGATTGATAGAAATTGCTTATTGCCATAATGATTCCAAACATAATAACAAAAGGCATTGTGAACCAAATTGCTTTCGGAATAAGCAGCGCGGTCAGCTTCAGAATTTCCAGTGCGGAAAGATTTTTAGACAGATACATATCCAGTTGACCGAACAAATCCGCAATTACGACAACGAATATTCCGAGAAATTGAGCAAGAAGATACCAATTTATAAAACTGGCAAATAACATTTTATAAAGCGTAAAAGATACTTTTATGGCAGAAACTTTTTCTCTCATTCCAATAACCTTTTAATCAGGATTATTATTCCTATGACAAAAAATACAATATTCGGCAAAAATACGGACAAAAATGGCGGAAGAATCATTTTTTTTCCCATTACAATCATGCCGTAATAGAAAAACCAGTAAATTCCGCAAAGCATCAGTCCTATAATAAAACCGAAAGCGTAACCTGCGCGTTTGGAGTATATTCCGATTGGAGCTCCGAATATTACGAAAATTATACATGCCAACGGTAACGAAAACTTGTCGTAAAAATCTATTTTTCTTCTGTTGAGTGAGTATGTGTTTGGTTTGTCGTTTTTTAATGTATTCATTGAATTTAAATAATTGTCCAAACCTCTTAAATTGTTTTTGTTGGAATTTAGCGAACGGTTATTTTGAAAATAAGTGGAATAAGCGGTTTCTCTGAATAATTCTTGACTTCTTATGTATTCGCTTTCTTTATTGCTTATTTCATTGTTAAAATTTACGCGCTGTGTTTTTACATCTTTTAAAAGTTCCAGCGTATTTTTTACGTCGGCATTGGAACGAAAAGCGTTTGAATCATCGAAATCCATAAATTTAATATAATACTTGATTGTTTGTGCAAATCCATAGTGGAATTCCTGCGGACGATCTTTTTGCTGAAACTGAACCATTGCATCTTCCATTTGTATTTCAACGGCTTCTTTCATTTCTTCGGGAGTTTGAAACAATGCTTTTTTTGCGGAAATTATACGCTTTTGATTATCATTGTCTCTGTCTATGATTATGATTCCGTTAATGCTTGTATCTTTTACAGTATCGGTGAAAAGTACTTTGCTGCCGTATTTTTTTACGGTCTTGGATTTGAAATATAATGTCGGTTTAATAGTTGCGATTTTGTTTCTTGTTTCAAATTGTTTTTTCATTCCCAGCGGCTTGAGCCTGTCGTTTATTCCGAATGCCACGAGCATTACTATAATTCCTGTAATAAAAACAGGCTTGAAAACTGTAGTAAGGCTGATTCCAACTGATTTAAAAGCGACAATTTCGTTGTCACCGGAAAAACGCCCGATTGTCATTAACGTAGCCAAAAGTATGCTGAAAGGAAAACTGAACATTGTGTAAGTCGGCAGAATTGTAACAATCATCATCCAAACCAAATCGAACGGAATGTTTTTTTCAATCAACGGTTTGATGATTACAAGAATGTGATTGATTATGTACATCATAAAAAAGAATATAAAGCAAATAAAAAAAGTCGGTAAATATTCACTTAAAATATACTTAGTTGCGATTTTCATTTGTAACTTCTCGATATAGGTAAAATTCAAGTTAATTATGAGTCATTTTTTTTATCAATACACCTTCCCCCAGTGTTGCGATAAACAAATAACCACAATGATAAAGAATTTTCTGAATATCGTTTCCTATGTAGAAATCGGAAACGGAGAATTTATGCAATCCTTCATTATCCAATGAATATATCCCATTGCCAAGTGAACCGCAATAAAAAATATTTTCGTTTTCGGCGGCTGTCATAAAATAATCGTTTGTGATTTCGGGATAATTTTTCTGATTATAATTTTTTACCTTTTTTGTCCTATCGTTGTACAAGAAAATACCGCCGCCGTATGTCACAAAGCAAAGTGTATCTTCATCGGCATTGGATTGAATCCCTTTTATTACGCAGCGGTTTTTTTTCAGGAGTGATTCTTCTTTCAGGTTCTTGTTGCTTATGTTAAATGAATATAATTTTGCATTGTAAGTTGCTATAAAAAGTTTGTTTTGGAATTTTTTCATGACGCTTATGTTGGCATTATCCAAAATCCGGTAGTATTCTTCCGATTCAAGGTTGTAAATAATGCAGCCGTTTCCCAGTGTTCCGATGTAAACATTATTATTGTCACTGTATATATCAGTAATTCTCATATTTTCAAATGACGGAATTGTTGTAAATGTATCATCGCGCTTGTTTAATTTTGCGATTCCGTTGTTTGTGCCAATCCACAAATAATTGCCTGCTTCGTAAACTGCACGGACTTCGTTGGACGGGAGTGTGGGGGCATGGAAAAAGTTGTATTCATCAAGTATATAATTGTAACGTATCAGTCCGCCGTTCCATAAACCGATGTAAATGACATCGTTTTTAGCGTACAAAGTGCAGATGTTCGGGTCTCCATATCCGATGTCTTTCGTCTCTATTTTTGACCAGCTCACAAAATTCATTAAATAGTGATATATTTCTTTTTCTTTTGAATGCAGTAATTTGGGATTTATATTGAGCAGATAATATCGCGCATTTGCTAAATCATTTTTTTCGTATGACAAAAGTCCCAGATACAGTCGAGATGTTTCGATGAAATTGATATTTTCGCAGCCAAGAAGAGCCTGAAATTCTTTTTCGGCTTCTACAGTCGCACCAGTTTCGTAGTACAAAAGAGCAATCAGCATCCTGATTTTTTCTTTATATGAAGGTGTCAATCGATTGTCGGTAAGTTCTTCTTTTGCCAGTTCAATGTAATAAAGTGCCGAATAAAAATCGCGTGTCGAATATCCTATTTGTGCAAGAAAGTAATTTGCAATAGTGTTGTATTCCGAAGTCGGATAAGTATTTTTAATATTTAATAAGATATTTTTTGCATTGTCGTATTCATTTTTATATAGAAAAGACGTAACTTTGCTGATTTCACCGTTTAATTTGATTTTTTCACGAATAGTGATGGATTGAATGGGAAATACACAGCACAGAAATAAAATCAAAATGTTACAATTTTTCATTACCGGTAGAACCGAACCCTCCGTTTCCACGTGTTGTTTCAGTAAGGCGGGCAGTTTCTTCCAAAAGTGTGGGAGAGACGGTTGAAAAAATCATTTGTGCGATACGACTTTCTTTTTTTATCAAAAAGTCGCTGTCCGAAAAATTCACGAGTAAAACCTTTATTTCACCCCTGTAGTCTGCGTCGATTGTTCCCGGTGCATTGAGTATTGTAACTCCATGATTGATGGCTAAACCGCTTCTGGGACGAATCTGCGCTTCCATATTACACGGCATCTCCATTGAAATGCCGGTTGATACGGCAATATAACCTTTGGCCGGTAAAAGAACGGTTTCATCACTGTACAAATCATATCCGGCAGAGTTGGGAGTTGCTTTTTCGGGTATATGCGCTGTTGCTGAAAGGCGTTTGATTTTTACTTTGGATACTAAAATGTCCATGTTGGCATATCTACCTTTTTTTTGTATAAAACGTGAGTATACATTTTGTTGGAATCCAAAAATTCGCGCGCTAATGACATAATGTCTTCTTCCGAAAGATTTTTTATGAATTCTATTGTCTTCTGCTGATTTATTTTATTATCGGTTAATAGATGATAGTAAATATTTGAATTCATTTTTCTATGCGGACTGTCACTGGTTAATAACAGTTCTCCTATATTTTGTTTTTTTATTTTTTCCAGTTCACCTTCTTTCAGTCCATGCTCCAGCAAATTACAAATTACCTCGTTTACAACTTTGATTGTTTTATTGTATTTAGATTGTTCGACGGAAAAGTA
The DNA here is from genome assembly GCA_022508205.1 of Spirochaetales bacterium. Classification (GTDB taxonomy): domain Bacteria; phylum Spirochaetota; class GWE2-31-10; order GWE2-31-10; family GWE2-31-10; genus RGIG8597. Next base: position 10,266 of record JAFLVQ010000034.1, on the reverse strand, counting down.
GATTGAGAATACAATTTCATTTCTCAATCTGTCGGTCTGAGTTGAAATGTTGTAGCATAACCCAAGTTCATCACGAACTTTTTTGAATAAACGCGATGAAAAAGAATCACCGAGTAAAGTACTCAATATATTTGCTTTCATGTTAAGTTCATGCGAAACTTGTTTTATAACGGAACCTGACAGTACGTGGACATGCTCTGACTGCATTTTTGTAAAACCGAATTTTTCAGAAGTGATTTTGATTTCTTTCCCATTGCTTGAGCAGTCATAATTTGTTCTGAAAGTCAAATTTTCTATTAGATGAGTTATTTTGTCGGGATTGAAATTTCCCGCAATTGAAATAATCAAGTTGTTCGCGGTAAAATTCTTGTGATAAAAAGTTATCAATTTTTCACGCGTTACATCTTGGATTATTGATTCATAACCGATAATAGGACGGCCTAATCCGCAGTTCGGAAAAAGATTTGCAAAAAAATCTTCCCACAGTTTATCTTGTGGGTCTTCCAATGTGGAATTCAGTTCATTCAAAATAACACTTTTTTCGGAAGCTAATTCCTTGTCATCAAATATTGAACGGTTGAACATTTGTTCCATCAGATGGATCGAATCTTCCAAGTAATAGTTTGGTATTGTGTTGTAAATACACACTTCTTCTCTGGAAGTGTAGGCATTAACATAACCACCCATCTCATCGAATTTCAAGGAAAGAAAATCTTTAGAATACTTTTCATTTCCTTTGAAAAGCATGTGCTCTGTAAAATGGGAATATCCGGTTTCGTTTTCAGCTTCGTCTCTGGAACCTAATTTGTTATAAAAAGCCAGAGAAACCGTAGAAAAATACGGCAAAGGCTCAAGAAGTAAGGTTACTCCGTTTTTTAATTTTCGTACAATAATTTTGTGGTGAAAAAGTGGTTGCATATATTTTAACTACACCCCTATAAAAATAAATACGGGAATAACATATAAGTTACATCCCGTACGTTTTTTTGCTTTGGAAATATGTATTATTTTCTGAGATTCAAATCTTTAATGATTGTTCTGTATCTTTCGATATCTTTCTTTTTTACGTAATCCAACAATCTTCTTCTGTTTCCTACAATTTTCAACATTCCTCTTCTGGAGTGGAAATCTTTTGCATGTGATTTGAAATGTTCCGTTAGATACTTGATTCTTTCTGTTAAAAGCGCAATTTGCACTTCTATAGAACCGGTATCAGCTTCTCCCTTTCCAAATTTTTTTACAATTTCCTGTTTGCTCTCCTTGGTTAACACTTAAACGCTCCTCGTATCATTTATGATTGTCTAAAATATTTTTTTGCCATATCTAAGTCGATTTTTAGCTGCTCTTTCAATTCATCGAATGAATTAAACAGCTTATTATCTCTAATCTTTTGCAAAAAGTCAACTCTTATCGGAAAACCGTATGCATAATTCTCATAATCAATAAGATGCGTTTCAATTATTGACTTACTTACAAAAGTCATACTCGGATATTTATTATTACCAACTTCCGTTACAGTAAAATAGCTTCCTGTTTTTGGGTAAAATACGTTGCTATTTTGTATATTCATTGTGGGAAAACCTATGGTTCTGCCCATTTGTTTTCCTTTAGTAACAATTCCTTTAATAAAATAGTTGTATCCAAGTCTGTTATTTACCTCGGTAATTGACCCGTTTCTTATATACTTTTTTATCTCGGATGTCGATACTTTTTTTCCATCGAATTTAAAAGTTTCTTCAGTAAATACTGTAAATCCTTCGTCTTGCAGGAGCTTAAGATTTCCGCTTTTATTTATTCCGAAATGAAAATCTTCGCCTTCATAATAACTGACTATTCCGAAATTTTTATTCAGCATTTTTGAGAAAACCGTCGGCGAAAGTTCTTTCAGCTCCTTACTGAAATCGCAAAGAATTATATTCTGAATTCCCAGTTTTTCCAGCATTGCGAGTTTGTCTGTGATTTCTAAAATATTTTTATCATTGCTGAGTTTTTTAGGAGATTCGGTGAATGTGAAAACGTAACTTTCCCAATTATTTTTTTTGGCAATATCAAGCATATTGAGCAATAATTTTTGGTGTCCGATATGCAGTGTTTCAAAGGCTCCGATGGAAACTATTCCATTTCTTTTATACTCTTTTGGTTTAAAAAAATCATTGTATATGTTCATGACTGAATCTCGGCATTCTCGGTATTGTATACCAAATCATACTGTAATGTATTTCCGTTATAAATGAGTATAGCGGCTAATTTATCCTCATTCATCAGTTTGTAATATCCCGAATTTTTCGGACTGCTTTTGAGCATATTTAAAAATATCGGTCTGCCATTGCATGGATAATGCATCGATTCCTCTTTTAACTTCAGAGTCGGTATATTTGAAACAATTGTTTCTGGGGAATACGTTTTAAAATTTTTATTTTTGATTTCTTCAAATGAAAATGCATTTTCCAGTGAAAAATTACCGATTTTCGTGCGTTTCAGCGCGCAGATATGAGCAAAATATCCCGTGTCGATTCCTAAATCTCTTGCAAGGGATCGTATATAAGTTCCCGATGAACATGAAATTTCCAATGTAAGGATAGGTGAGGTGAAATCCATAATTTTTATACTGTGAATTGTAACTTCACGTTCCTTTATTGCCGGGTTTTCTCCGTTTTTTGCTATTTGGTATGCTCTTTTCCCATTTATATGCACTGCACTGTAGTTGGGCGGCCGCTGTAAAATTTTATCATGATACTTTTTCAAATGCTGTTTAATTATATCGAGTGAAAAACAAGGTGCTTTGTTCTCTGCGCAAATTTCACCTTCTGCGTCATCTGTGGTTGTTTGTATGCCAAAATGTATTTGTGCAATATATGTTTTATCTAAACCAACCAAGAATTTAAGCAGTTTGGTCGCTTTCCCGGTACAAACAAGAAGCAGTCCTTCGGCATCTTTATCTAAAGTTCCCGCATGACCGGTTTTTGAGACACCTAATTCTTTTTTGATTCTGTTTATTTCTTGAAAGGAAGTAATACCTCTTTCCTTATTTATCAATAATAAGCTGCTATCCTGTAATTCCATTTGGATTATCGTCTCCGGTATTTGTTTCCTCATTTGACTGTTGCGATTCTTGAGCAAGCATATTCAATATTGCGTCAACACGATTCGCTTTTTCTTCAAACGGATCAAGTCTGAATTCAATTTTTGGAGTAAAACGCAGCTGCAATTTTTCGGCTAACTGGGATTGAATAAAGCCTTTTGCGTTGTTTAAACCTTTGACCGCTAAATCTTTGACTTGCTTTCTTTCGTTTAATGAAATGTAAATATGTGAATAATGTTTATCTTTGCTTAAAGTCACTTTTGTAATTGTAAGCAGAGTAGGAACTCTGGGGTCTTTGATTGCTCCCGAAACAATGAGCTTCATTATTTCTTTCTCAATGCTTTTTTTTATTATCTCATCTCTGATACCCAAAGTTATCCTCTCTTTTCTATATGTGATGACATAGGTTACTTTATTTATTTTTAATCTTCTGTTTTTTCATCTAATTCCAGAAGTGCGCGAAGTTTTTCTTCTTCGATTCTTTTTTGTTCTTTCATTTCGGAAACTTTTCGTTCTTCTTCCAGTTTCTTTTCTTTTTTCTCTACATCATCGAGATTTCTTTCGACTTCTTTTATTTCATACGCTTCCATTATATCGCTGATTTTTATATCTTTCCAGTTTTCTAAACTGATACCGCATTCGGAACCTTCGATGACTTCGGAAGCATCGTCCTTGTAACGTTTCAATGACGATATTTTCCCTGAATAAATTTGGACATCGTCACGCATTAAACGAATCAAAGAATTGCGCTTAACTTTTCCGGTTGTAACGATTGAGCCGGCGATAATTCCTACTTTTGAAATCTTGAAGATTTGTTTTACTTCAATAGTACCTATTAATTCTTCTTGTAAATCCGGTTTAATTAGCCCTTTCATTGCGGCTTTTATATCATTTATAACGTCATAAATGATATTGTACCGTCGTGCATCTACTTTTTCTTTTTCAATAAGAAGCGAGGCTTTTGCATTTGGACGTACACCGAACCCTATGATGATGGCTTTGCTTGCGACTGCGAAAATAACGTCGGTTTCATTAATAGCACCGACACCCATGTGAACTGTAGTTAATTTAACTTCACTGTTCGATAATTCGTTTAAACTGTTGCGGATAGCTTCTGCAGAACCTTGAACATCGGCTTTGATAATAACTTTGATTTCCTGCAGTTCGCCTTCTTTTTTTTGCGATAAGAAATCGTTTAAAGTCAATTTTCTTACGGATTCCGCATCTTTCATTTTATTCAATTCTTTTCGTTTGGCAGAATACAGTTTTGCTTCTTTTTCTGTTTCAAGAACGTTAAACGGATCTCCAGCTTTAGGAACGTCTTCTATGCCTGTAATTTCTATTGGTGTGGCGGGAGTCGCAGCTTTTATTTTCTTGCCCTTATCATTCCACATAGCTCTTACTTTGCCGCTGAAAACTCCGGCAACAAAAAAATCTCCCACTTTCAGCGTACCTTTCAAAATAAGTACGGACGCTACGGAACCGCGGCCGGGATCTACTCTCGATTCAAGAACAAAACCGGAAGCTCTTGTTTCATACGGAGCTTTCAGTTCCATAATTTCGGCTTGAAGAATAACCGTATCCAGTAATTCATCGATACCTTCTTTTTTTAAGGCACTGATATTGCAGTACATTGTAGTTCCGCCCCAGTCTTCCGGCAGCAAACCGTATTCACTCAACTGCTGTTTTACGCTGTCCGGTTTTGCATCGGGCTTATCGCATTTATTTATTGCAACGATTACAGGTACATTTGCCTGTTTTGCATGATTTATAGCTTCGATTGTCTGCGGCATTACTCCATCATCAGCCGCAACTACGAGGATAACAATATCAGTGACCTGTGCACCTCTCGCCCTCATCATTGTAAAAGCTTCGTGTCCCGGAGTATCGATAAAGGTAATAATTTTTCCGTTTTCAAGTGTTACGTTGTATGCACCGATATGCTGCGTTATTCCGCCAGATTCGGTAGAAGCTTTATCTGAATGACGAATTGCATCGAGCAGTTTTGTCTTACCATGGTCAACATGCCCCATAACAGTTACTATAGGAGGTCGCCTTTGCAGTTTTATATCATCGACTTTTTCTTCTTCGATTACGGTTTCATCGTATAAAGAAACAACATTTACTTTACAATTAAATTCAGATGCAACAATTGCCGCAGTTTCGGCATCGATTTTATCATTAATGGTAAACATAGAGCCCAAAGCCATTAATTTAGAAATTATGACATTGGCCTTCAGATTCATTTTTTTGGCTAAATCACTTATGCTGATAACATCTACAATATCGATAGTTTCCGGAACTGCGTTTACTACGTTTTTCTCTTCTTTCTTTTTATAGATTAATTCAAGCTCCGGTTTATTTGAAAACAGTTCTTTTTTTCCGTCGTTTTTCTTGTTATTCTCTTTTTTTCTGGAACGTATTTTATCATTGGTTGCTGCCGGAATTTCTATTTTAGGTTGTCTGAAGCCGCTGCCCTGTCCAGAACGTCCTGTAAATGGTCTTGAATCACCGCGCTGCTGATTATTGTATCCGTTTCTGTTATTGCTAAACTGTCTTCTGTCTCCAAATTGTTGATTTTGACCGTTATTATTTTTGTTATAGTTATTTCCGTTTTGAAAATTGTTTTGACTGAAACCGCTGTTTTGCCTGTTATTATTTCCATTATAATTGGAACGATTATTATTTTGGTTATAATTATTTTGGCGAGGCGGATATTTATTATATTCTCTGTTTTGGTAATTGTTTCTCGGATGAGAAGAATAGTCATTATTTGTATAAATTTTCTTTTCTTCTCCTTTTTTATCTTCCTTTTTAATATTTTCGGTTTGTTCGGCAGCAGCAGTTTTCGTTTCTTTTGGTTCTGCTGTAGAAATTTCTGAAGAAGGTGCAGTTGTTTTTTTAATTACAACTCTTTTAACGGGAGAATTTGCTTTTGGCGCTCCTGAAGTAGGCGAAGTAACACCTTTTTTCCGTATAAGGATTTTTTTGTGTCCTTCTTTATTTTTGTTTAATTCATTTTTGTCTTGTTCTGACATAGCATCTCCATAAAGAAATTAACAAACCAATTGTCTTTTCTATTCGTTTCAAGAATCGGTAATCCGAATGTTAAGAATGATATAAAAAGATTTGCCTGTAAATAATCTATTCATATTCGTTAGAAAGATTTGACGAATCCTCTTATTTTATCCGAAAAAATGAAGAAATTCAATCTATTTATTCTTTCTCAAATTCTATTTCTATTCCGCATCTTGAACATTTTGTATCATTAACAGAAATCGGTGCGCCGCAATCCGGACAGTAATAAATATCGATACCGCAGTTCGGACATTTTTCCGCATTTTCAGGTAACGCACTTGCACATTCTGGACATTGAAAATCTTCGTCGATAATATCGAAATTCTCATCTATATATTGCTGCAGTTCGCTTGCCATTTCGGAATTTATTCCCGGCAGAGTGGAGAAGTCTTCGATCTTAATTAAATCTTCGACTGAATAAATTTTATTTGCCGACAAAATAGATTTAATTTCATCACTGATTTCCAAATCATCCAGCATGTAATCATTTTCTGCTGAAGTGTCTTCTGTATTATCCGTTGTTTTTTCGGTATTGTTTTCTTCCTGTTCTTCTGTTTCCGGTATTTGGCGAAATAATTCTTCGGCTTTTTGAATTTGATCTATAATCAAATTGTTTTCAAGAGCTTCCGCTTTAGTCATTACGTCTATTTTCCAGCCGGAAATTTTCTTTGCAAGATTTATATTTGCTCCTCTGCTTCCTATAGCAAACGAAAGTTGACTTTCATCCATAACTGCAACCGCTGTTTTTTCTTCTTCATCTGTAATAACAACATCTATGACTTGTGCCGGTGTTAATGCATGTGCAATAAAAATCTTCGGATTTGAAGACCACTGTATAACATCTATTTTTTCGCCGGACAATTCTTTCGTTATATTTTGTATTCTGTTTCCTTTGGTTCCTACGCAGGCACCTACAGGATCGATTTCTTCTTTTTCAGTATAAACAGCTACTTTTGTTTTATAACCGGCATCACGTTGAATCTCTTTTATTTTTATAGTTTCATCACTGAGTTCGGGGATTTCCAGCATTAATAATTTTTTCACAAACTCTTCATTGCGGCGGCTTAATTTGATTAAAATGTTGTTCATGCGTTTGTCTGCTTCAACCCTGTAGATAATGGTTTTTATTCTGTCTCCAACAGAGTAGCTTCCCAGTTCCAGCGGAGACTGATCTTTTTTCAGCAGAATGCCTTCCGGTTCTTGATCGCCTAAATTCACAAAAATATTGTCGTCTTTGATACGCTGAACAAATCCTACAATGATCTCGTTTTCTTTTCTCTTGAAATTGGAAAGTTTTGTATTCTTTTCGATTTCTTTCAACTTCTGAAGAATCGTTTGTTTGGCAGAATGAATTGCAATATGACCGAATTCTTGAGGATCACACGGAATTTCCAGTTTGTCACCTATTTTCGCGGCAGGAAAGTATTTTATTGCTTCCGATAATTCGATTTCAAACAAATCATCATCGAGTTCTTCAACAACTTCTTTGATGGAATTAACAGTGAAAGTATAATTATCGATTATTTTTATAGAAAGATTTTCGAGCGTTCCGTAATATTTTTTGTAAGCATTAGTCAACGCACTTTCTATTGTTTCCTGAATCAATTCTTCATTGATTCCTTTTTCCTGGTTAATTTCTTTTATTGCTGTTGAAAGATTTAATGTCATTTTTCTCTCCTGAATTGCATAATTAATCTGCTAACACAAAGCAGCTTTTTTTATATCTTCTATAAGAATAACTTCTTCTTTGTGCGTTTTGTCTTTGTTTTTAATATTTAAAAACAGCTTGCCGTCTTTTGTTCCGTTGCAAATTCCGATATAGCTGTTCGATGAACATAACACATGCATTTTTTTCCCTTTGAACAAATCGAATTCTTTGATGAATTTGATTTTTCTGAATATGCCGGGACTTGATATTTCCAATAAAAAATTTTCTCCGATAAAATCGAGATTTTCCAAAAACGGCGACACAATATCGTTCAATTTTGCAATGGATTCGATTTTCATCTTTTCGGAATCATGATTGAATACAAAAATGCTTACGATTTTATCCTTGCTTTTTTTGATTTCAATATCAACAAGATGAAAACCTTCTTTTAACAAAAGCTCTTCAATTCCTTGTTCTATAGTAAGAAATTCTTTTGTTTTAATTTTATCCTGCATTTTTCTAAAAAACCTCTCATTTGCAATAGTACAAACAGTACAGCGGGTCACGTATAAAAAAAGAGTCTTTTGAAAAGACTCTCTCTTGAAAAAGCCATAATAATTTACGGCAATGTATAATACAAAAAAAATAATCAGTCAATTATTTTTTTCTTTACAACAAAATACATTTGCTACCAAGATTACGTTATAACAGACGGTGTAACACTGAGAATAAAGTTGATTATTTTTAATGTTGCTTCGATTGCGGCTGTATTTTGGTCGTGGTTAAGACCTTTTGTTGTTACCCTTTTTGTTTCTCCGTTTGGTTGTATTATTTCCCATGTAATTATAGTTTGTACTAGGGCGTTTGTTCGTCCTCCGGGAGGAATTTCGACGGTGTAATCGATAAGTTTCGGCATTTGAATTTCAAATTGTTTCAAAATTATTTTCAATGCATTCATAAAGGCATCGTATCCGCCGTCGCCTTGACTGGATTCTTCCGCTTCTTTACCTTGAAACGAACAGCGCACATTGGCAATGGATTTCAGTTTATACGTTGAATTGATTGAAAAGTTCAGCACTTTAAAATCGTTATTGGTTTTTGTTTCAAAAATATCATTGATGATAAAAGGAAGATCTGTAACGGATACGATTGTCTTTTTATCTCCGAGTTCGATTATGGTTTGCAGAAGAGTATTCTTCTTTTCTTCCGATAAAGATATTCCGAGTTCCTTTAAGTTCATTTCGAGATTTGCTTTGCCGGAAAGTTTTCCGAGTGCATATTCTCTGTGTCTGCCGAAGCGCTCCGGTTTTAAACGGTTTACGTATAAATCGCCTTTTTTATCACCGTCGGCATGGACTCCGGCCGTCTGAGTGAAGCTGTTTTTCCCGTAGATAGGTTTATTTGCCTGCATTCTTTGACCGCTGAATATTTCAACATATTGTGAAGCTGTAAATAATTCTTTTTCTTCGATATTGATATTTACATTAAGAAAATCTCTTAATCCGACGCAGACTTCATCAAGCGAAGCGTTTCCCGCGCGTTCTCCCATGCCGTTTACGGAAAGATGAACTCCGGCAGCTCCGGCTTTTACTGCGGCAAGTGCATTTGCCGTTGCGAGTCCGTAATCATTATGCGGATGAAAATCGAAATGCAGATCAGGATATTTTTCTATGATTTTCTTAATATTCTCGAATACACAAAAAGGCTCCATAACTCCGAGTGTGTCAGGCAGCATTATTCTTTTGATGGGAAAATTTTTCAGAAAATCTATTTGGGCAAATAAATAATCCGGCGAACAGAGAATGCCATTGGAAAAGTCTTCCAAATACACATTAACAGATAAATTTTTGCTGAAAGCATATTTCAAAGTCTTTTCTATATCATCCCGATGCTCTTTCGGAGTCTTTTTAAGCTGCTGTTCGCAATGTTTCAGTGAGCCTTTTGTCAGTAAATTAATGCATGTGATTCCGGTTTGTATTGCCCAATTTGCGGATTTATCATAATCGACAAAAGTCAAAATTTCCAATTTTTCCGTAAAACCGAACTTGTTTGCCCAGTCGACAATTTTTTCTACACCTTTCTGTTCACCTTCCGAAACTCTGGCAGAGGCGACTTCCAGCCTGTCAACTTTTACTTTTGACAACAAAATTTCTGCAATCGTCAGCTTTTCACTCGGAGTAAAAGATATACCCTGCATTTGTTCGCCGTCCCGCAGAGTTGTATCCATAATTTCGATTTGTTTCATTTATAATCCTTTATGAAAGCGCATTTTATAAAAATAGACCGCTGGATTTCTATCTCAGCGGTCATAAAGCAGTCACAGATTCAAATAATTAGTGTTCTTCCAGTACTTCTAATTGTTTTAGTGTGTTTTTGTCAAGTATTAGAATATTTTTTTTGCTGTCATTCAAATAGATAAAATCTTCATAGAATGACATAAAAGTATCATTGAATACAG
>JAFLVQ010000033.1 GCA_022508205.1 Spirochaetales bacterium | reverse complement strand
TTTCAACGAAAATTTTACTAACTCTGGTTTTGACAATAATTTTTACCTTTTCATTTTTTTTATATCTTTTTATGTACTCAAACCGTACGGAAAATCTGCGCCAAATAAACAGTGAAGGCGCAAAAGTAATGACACGCCTACTGACCATTTCTTCAATGCTGTATTCCAGCGAACCAAGTGAAAATCACATAAAATACGCAGAACAATTTTTCAACAATGAAATCGAAGCCAATTCATTTATTCAGTCAATCGCTCTTTATGCCGCAGATAAATCATTGGAGCTGTACATCGGCCGTGACAATGAATGGAAACCGGTACGTATGGAAGCGGAGCCTGATTTTCAGTATGATCCACGAATTGTAAATATATTGAAAGAAGACATAATTTTCGATAGTCAAAAGATGGGAAATCTCGAAATAATCCTTTCCGACAAAATAGCGCGTAAAAACAGATTCAGCAAATTCAGCGATATATTGTTCTCATTAATGTTCATTATTATATTTTCATCGCTTATAATATTTATTTTCCTGCAAATTACCGTTATTCATCCCCTTAACATATTGATAAAACATGTCCAGCAGTATCGAAAATCAGGCTATATCAGCGTCACTCTGGTTCCTTCCGGCTCGTCCGAAGATGAAATAAGCCTGCTGATTCAAGAATTCAACGACTTAATGGCAGATCTAACAAAAAGTTTTCAATACAAAGCTTTTTTGATTCGCCAGCTTGAACTGAGTAATGAAGAGATGCAAAAAGAAGTAAAAGAGCGAATTTATGCCGAAGAATGCGAACGCTCGGCTCAAGGATACATGAATACAGTATTCAATCTCGTTCCGGCAATGCTCGCAGTTGTCGATGAAGAACTTATGATTACACAGATAAACGATCAGCTGCGGGATTTCATAGGTGCCGATTCCGATTTTGTAAAAACTCCGCTGTCTTCGGTTTTGCCTTTCACCGAAAATCTTATAAATTTGATATTCAGCAGCTTAAAAGAACGCAAAATTCAGACATTTCAATGTTCGTATAAAGAACAATATTACAAATTAACAATAAATCCTTTTGAATACAGAAACGGAGTCTGCGGGATCATCCGGCTTGATGACATTACAAATTCAATTATGAAAGAAAACGAAATCTTCGACGGTTTTTGGCTTGAAGATACGAAAAGATTAATCAATACTATCACACATCATTTTAATAATTTGTTAGGTGCAATTATGGGAGCTGCATTTTTGGCAAAACTCGAACTTGAAAAGTTGCCAGAAGAAAATTCCGAACTCAAAGAAATGATTAGTATCATAGAAACTGCCGCTCAGCAAAGCTGCAGTTTGACAAAAAAACTTTCTTTTATATCAAATTGGGATGAAAGTATTGTATCGGAAGTAGATTTGCGTGAACTGATTATTAATATTTTATCGATTCTTTCTTCATCACTGCCGCCCGAAATCAAAGTTTGTTTTAATGATAATTTACGTGGGAAAAAAGCGTTAGTGCAAGGCACTATTCATCAATTGGAGCAGATATTTTTAGGACTGATAGTAAATGCCGTCAATTCCATGACTACTTTGAGAGGAAGCGGAGAGCTTTGGTACGGAGAATTGAAAATAAATCTTTCAAAAGAAATCTCCGGCAAAGACAATTATTACTGTATAGAAATTCAAGACAACGGAATAGGTTTTGATGAAAATCACCTTGAATCCATATTGAATTCGCAGTATATCAACAACGATAACAAAACGTTCGGACTTATCATTTGCAAAAATTTGATAAAACGTCATAACGGTTGGTTAAGTGCTGATTCCGAAATCAATAAGGGAAGTCTTTTCCGAGTGTACCTGCCGATTGCCGAATGCAGTAAAAATGCTGAAATGCCCGAAAAAATACCTATTCGACAAACTGACGAAAAAACAATTTTGGTTATCGACGATAATGAAATGATGCTCAAAGTTGCCAGTCAAATGTTGAATAAATGCGGCTACAAGGTTCTTACGGCGAATAGCGGAACCGACGGAATAGAAATGTTCCGCAATAACAATAAAATAACGCTTGTACTTTTAGATGTACTGATGCCCGATGTATCCGGTTTGGAAGTTTTCAAGCAATTAAGAGAATATCGCAGCGATATTGCAGTTATTTTTATGTCCGGCGGAAATGAAAAAAAAGAGCTTGCTGACTGCAAAGATTATGACGGATTTCTTACAAAACCGTATTCATTGAATGAACTATCGCACAAAGTTTTTGAAGTGCTGAAAAAAAATAATTTGTAATCGAAAATCAGTAGTTTTTCTTTTTTATATATTGTGCAGCATACAGTGCAAAACCCGAAATTATAATGAGAAAACCTCCGATTACGGATTGCAGATCGGGTACTTCATGCAGGAACATAAAACCGAGTATTCCCGAAAAAACAATTATCGAATAACTGTAAACCGAAACCGACGACGCTTTGGCATACTTATATGCGTAAGTAAGAAATACTTGTCCGCCTGTCGCACATACTCCGGTACCAAGCAAAACCAAGAGAGTTTGTAGTGTCGGTATTTGAAAATTCGGCAGCATTAAAAAGAACGAGCATAAAACCGATGTATTGGAAAAATAAAACACGACGACAAGCGGTTCCTCACGATTTGCCAAACTGATTACCATTGCATACGAAAATCCCGCTACTACCGCACCGATTACCCCGCAAAGAGCCGGCACTACAGTCATTGAGAATTCCGGTTTGACTACGAGAATTCCGCCGAATAAAGACAATATCAAAGCAATAACCTGCAGCGGCTTGATTTTTTCTTTTAATAAAAGCACCGCAAATAAAGTTGTAAAAAAAGGCGAAAGTTTATTAATAATCGTAGAGTCTGACAAATACATGTTGCTTGCCGAATAAAAATAAAAAGCAACACCGATAAAACCGGAAATTCCGCGAAATAAAAGCCGCTGCCTGTTCTCTTTCTTGCCCCAAGGCGAAACCTTCATTGAGGTAAGTCCGCACAGTGCAAATATTACAACGACTAAATCGCGAAAAAAAACTTTCTGAAATAACGGAAGTCCGCTTGAAAGTTTTACAAAAAACGCCATTACCGCAAATGATAATGATGAAAGAAGCATTAATAGTACTGCTTTTGTTTTGTTGCTCATTTTTTACAAGAAATTATTCCTGCCTCATATCGCTTTTTCGTTCCGGTTCCTGAAAACCGTGGAATCTGCATTCATTCTTTTCTGAAAATACCGACGGAACATTAGCACCTGATTTTTTACCGACAAAAGAACCGAGATTTTCCGAAATTTTCGTATCACGAATACCGTTTTCCTGTTGCTTTATATTCCTTTTTCGCATTTCATCCTCAAATTTTTTACTGCATCCAGCAGCTGATTCATTTCTTCGCGTGTCCCGATTGAAATTCTTACATAATCTTCAATTCCGGGATAATTAAAATGGCGAATCAAAATACCTTTCTTTTTTATTCCTTTATAAATTTCATCACCGGAAAGCCCAGCCTTTTTAGTAAAAATAAAATTTGCTTTCGATGGAACTACTTCATATCTCAACTGCTCCAACTCTTTACCGAACCAGTCACGAGTTTCGGCAATTTCGGCATTGATTTTTTTGTAATAATCATAATCTTCACATGCCGCAATACCCAGTTTCTGAACAATCGAATCAATCGGAAAATGATTGAAAGAATTTTTTACGGTAATAAAAGTATTTATGACATCGGCTGCCGCAATCACAAAACCAAGTCGTGCACCGGCAAAGCTGTAGCTTTTTGAAAATGTCCGAATAATTATCAAATTATGAAATTCTTTCAACAAAGGAACCGCTGTTTCTCCTCCGAAGTCAATGTATGCCTCATCTACAACTACAGGTTTATTTGAATCGTATCTGGTCAAAAGTTCGCGCAATTTTTCCAGTGACATAAAACGACCGGTTGGCGCATTCGGATTTGCAAAAATAATCCCGCAGCTCTTGGGTTCCAGCAATTTATCAATCGAAATCGAAAAATCTTCTTCCAACGGAACTTTATGCAGCGGAATATTGTAGTAGCTTGCATATACCGGATAAAAGCTATACGTATGCACCGGAAGCACAACCGGAAGTTTATCATCAAAAAATGTATAAAATATAAATGAAAGAATTTCATCCGAACCATTTCCCGCATACACCATATCAGGACTCACTTTGACGATTGAAGCAAAAGCTCTGCGCAATTCAGCCGCATCCGGATCAGGGTAACGCCGCAGCTGCGAATAATCAAAATTACTCAATGCTTCACGCACCTTAGGTGACGGCGGATAAGGATTTTCATTGGCATTTAACTTGATATACACTCTGTCCTTAGGCTGCTCGCCGGGAACATAAGGGTTCAAGGCTTTTACTCTTTCGGCATACATACTCTTTCCTTTTGGGGCTATACATTTTTTGTATATACAATAATACCTATTATTTCAATAAAATCAGCTTCGGACTTAATCTTACTTTTGATAATGTCGGTAATCTTGCCGACCTCTTCTGCGGTAATTTCACGATTAACTTCGGTTTCGGAAAAATATATATTGTTATATGTTTTCAAACCTTTTGAAGTAAGATAAATCACATAAAAGGATTCCTCTTCGGCTTTAAGAATTGTGTAAATAGGTTTCTTGAACTTATTTTCCGTCAATTTCAGTGTTTCTTCCGAAATATCCAAATATTTTATAAACTGACGCAAAGAAACATCGTCATACGGCAGTTTTTGAGGCACCTTGTATGTAACATCATCGATATTCTTTTTGGTTAAAAAATCTTTGTACTCTTTTGTCATCAATAACAATGTTTGAATATTGTCATTTGAAATATCGGAAATATTTTTGATATTGCGGCACCACTGAATATAATCTACTCCCAAATACGAAATAACATCGGAAATATCAAGATTCATTTTTTCAAAAAACTCAATTTCCTTATCGACACGTTTATCCGATTGAAAATTATAAACTTTGATTTTATTGACCTTCGGATCGGCAGTCGTTTTGTTAATCCTCTTGCTCAGAACAAAAGGAATATTCGGCAAATCAAAATTTATTATAACCTTAGCTCGCGGCAGTTTAATTTCTTCGGGAATATTATCATTCATCAGAAGAATTTCTATATCGCCGCATTCAAAATCCCGGCAAATCTTATGAATATCGGGATTTTCCGTTTTTATCACATCTTCGCCGTCATACGAAATATTTTCACCGAGAATTACTTCTATTTTCTTGCTTCTGTACTCCAGCAAACGTTTTTGCAGATATTTCAGCGTATCATCGGATTCCGAGAAAATCAAAGTCGGTTTGTTCTCGCTGTTGATGATTTTCAAAAGCGCAGTTATTTTTTCATCTTTGTTCCCCAAATATTTAATTGCGCTAATGCTGTCCAAAAGTTTTGTCATTACGAAATAATCGGTTTCGAGCCGCTTCAATATTTCGTTCTTTTCCTTTGAACCGACATCATTAAATGCCTTAACAACGTTATCGATTTGGTAACTGGTAAAATATTTCAATCCCCCTTCAATGTTTTCTTTATTTCCGCGCAGCAATTCCGAAATAAATTGAGTTTTGGCGCAAAAATTTTCACAAGTTGCAATAAACGCAAATAAACTTGAATCTATTTTGCGCAGCATCAGCCATTTATACCAGCGAATCAAACTCGATTCATCGTAATATTTAATAAACTTCAACTTTGTATATTCAAAATTGAGATTCATAATAGTAGGCAGCAAATTCTCAAATATTGTATTGAAAATTTCATGAGAATACGCATATTTCACCGTTATAATCTGCGGCCTATTGGCCTCCTGTCCCGGCTCATACAGTTTCGCCGAATTGAAATCGAAATTTTTCAATTCCTGCTGCACCAAAAACAAATCAAAAATACTTTGAATTACATCTATTGAATCATTATTTATTGTTCTGGTACGGATTTCATTTTCCAGCTTAGCAAGTTTTTCGGGCACTCCGATTTCTTCCAATATATTTTTGTAACCGCTGCGTATAAAAATATTCACAATATACACAAAATCCAACAGCGAATCATTGATGATATTTCTGGAAATCATCATTAATTTGGCATCGTGATTTTGATTGAGAATCTTCATGAAATGCTTACGCCTGTTGTTAATATCTTTTGCAGTACTGAAATATTCGGCTTCGTCCACAATGATAAAATCATTTTCCACAAACTGCGAATCGTCAAAATCGGGAGCCTGAAGTTTTTTTCTGTCAAGAAACGTTATTCCGTCACGAAACAAACCTTCTGCCTTCAAAAGTTTTTCCCATTCAAGCATGCGCTCTTCCGATGCGATTATCAGAATATTTCTGTTGCGCAAATAATAGAATTTAATGACACGAGCCGTAAGCCGATTCTCGCTTATTCCTATGGAATTCGACAGTAAAACACTTCCGTAATTTTCCATTCGCTCCACACAAGCGTAAAAAGCATTATTCTGAAATTCCACAATTGCCGAGTCATTCCTGCCGATATTTTTGACTAAATATTCTTTCTTACTCTTTTTCAAAAATGAAGAAATAAAACGGCGAATCGGAAGATGCATTGCTTCGAGTTTTGAGTAAGCATCCAAATAGTGAATAATTTTGATATTGTTAATGTATATATCCGAAATCATCCACAGTTTTTTGAAAAACTGCATATATTTTTTCTGCTTAACCTGAGATTTGCCGGAAACTTCCGTAAGCAAACTTATATACGCCTCGCCTTCTTTTTGGGGCGTTAAACTCGTATTGCCGCAAAACACTTTATACTTACCGTCATGCTTCATAATGTAAAGAAGTGTTTTGATCTTATCTTTATAATTTACTCTGAAATACAGCTTTTTTTCTCCGTACAGTTTCTTCATTATTACGGAATCGTTTTCTTCAAGCGAAACAGCGTCATTTTTCAAATCAAAAAGAAAATTTTTAGGTGTAATACTTTCTTCCGAGCAAATAAGGATTCTCATTTTACCAAGCCGACCGTCGTTATTTAACTTTTCGATTTCCGGCAGCAACTTTTTAAAAGCATCGAAAAAATTGAAATTCGCAATTACAAAAAAGTCCGTCGGCGTACTCTTCTCCGACGCTGCTGCAATCGCATTTTTCATTATTTGAAACGCAGAAGTTTCATGCGCAAATAATCCGCAATGGTTATCGATTAATCTGTACTTCATATATTTCATTTCTCCTATGTGGCTTTACTCATCAATTCGGCAAAAACAGATGCATCTTTTGTGGTATTTGAAATCGAAGAATACTCATTCGACTTATGCATTGTGCCATCGAGAATAGTCCATAACGCAGCGGCATAGCCTTTTTGACGAAAATACGCCGCTACGGTACCGCCGCCGATTCCGTATGTTTTTGGTTTGAATCCCAATTTCTTTTCCACCGCATCCGATAGCTGCAAAACGACTGAGGCTTGCGGCGACGTTTCCAGTGGCGCATCGACACGCTGCTTAATTGTATAAGTAATTTCGGCTTTCGTCTCCTGACGAACTTTTTCAACGGCTTTATTTATCTGCGCCAAAACATCGTCAAGTTTGTATATTGGCAAAACACGGCAGTCATAACAAAGAATTTCACTGCCGGGTATTGTATTTATATTTGAAACAGTGTGACCGCCGCGTTTTGTCGGCTCAAAAGTCGAATACGGAACATCAAACTGTTCGTTTTTGTGAGAAAAAATTTCATACAATGTATCAAGTTCCACAGCTAATTTGGACGAAACACGCGCCGCATTAATACCCAAATCGGGACGCGACCCATGCGCCTGTTTTCCCTGAATATTAAATTCCAGCCACAAAATAGACTTTTCGCCTATTTCAATATATTCGCCTTTCGGGTCGCCCGCATCGGGAATGAGAATCAAGTCATCTTTATTGAACAAGTCGCTTCTGTTATCTAATATCCATTCGATACCGTATTTGCTGCCGACCTCTTCATCGGCAACAAACAAAAGTTTCACATCAATCTCAGGAGTAATGTTATTGTGAATCAGAGCTTTTGCGGCTACTATGGAAGCCACAATCCCCTGTTGGTTATCTTCTGTTCCGCGTCCGTAAATTTTTCCATCTTTCACAACGGCTTCAAACGGATCCGTATTCCACAATTCTTTATCTCCCGACGGAACAACATCCAAATGGGAAATAATCCATAAAGATTTTGCATGATTTTTGCCTTTTACGGTAGCAATAAGCGACGGACGAAAACTGCACGGAACACGTTCATCCGGGACATGGATTTCTTCAAGAGTATTAAAGTTTAAGCCGGTAAGAATATTTTTCAGAATATTAACTTTAATATATTCACCGGTTCCTCCGTTTTCCGGAGCCATAGCCTGTGCCGCCGTAAGCCTTGTCTGCAAATCAATTATACAGTCTTCAGAATTATCGATAAAACTTTGATACACATCCATGCATCTTTCTCCCTCAAAAAATCATTCTTTTATCAAAACAGCTTTTATTCTGCGAACTCCGGAAGAGGATGCTTCTTCCTTTTTTATGACAAATTTTCCCAGTTCTCCCGTATATTGAGCATGAGGTCCTCCGCAGACTTCTTTGGAGAAATCTCCGATTGTATACACCTTGACTTTTTCTTCATACTTCTGAGTAAAAAACGCCAAAGCTCCCTGCTTTTTAGCTTCTTCCAATGCCATAATTTCCATTGTAACCGGAACATTTTTCTGAATCTGCTCATTTACAAGCCGTTCTACTTCTTTTAATTCCTCGTCTGTCACTTTTTGAGAATGAGAAAAATCAAAGCGCAGCCTTTCTACAGTGATATTAGAACCTTTCTGCTGAACATGTTCTCCCAAAACTTTTCGCAAAGCCGCATGAAGAAGATGGGTTGCGGTGTGAAGATTCGTCGTTTCCGTACTGTGGTCGGCAAGCCCGCCTTTAAAACTTTCTTTTTGTGCGGTACGCGATTCTTCCTTATGCTTTTCATACTGTGCGGTAAACCCCTGTGTATCTACAGTCATGTTTTTTTCTTTTGCAAGTTCGAGTGTCAGTTCAAGAGGGAAGCCGTAAGTGTCATACAATTTGAATGCGGTTTTCCCCGAAATTGAGTTTTGATTGTGCTCTGCCAATTTTTCGGCAACTTTATTAAATTCCGCCAATCCGGTTTGCAGCGTAGCTTCAAATTTTTTCTCTTCACGTTCCAGTTCATCAAAAATGCGCTGTTTATTTTCTATCAGTTCACAATAAAATTCTCCCATTAAATCAACGACGACAGCCGCTACTTTTGAAAGAAAAACATTCGATATTCCCAATGTTTTCCCGAATCTTACGGCACGGCGGATTAACCGGCGCAAAACATAACCGGCACCCACATTTGACGGGGAAATTCCTTTTTCATCTCCGATGATAAATGTTGCGGTTCTGATATGGTCTGCAATTACTCTGATTGCTTTTGTAACATCTTCCGATTCACCGTATTTTTTACCGGAAAGCTCTTCGATCTTTTTGATAATAGGAGTAAAACTTTCTGTTTCATAAACTGTTTTTTTGCCGTTTATCATCGCTACGGTTCTTTCGATTCCCATTCCGGTATCGACATTTTTCTGTGAAAGCGGCGTATACTTACCGTTTTCATCTTTATTGAACTGCATAAAAACATCATTCCAAATTTCAATATATTTCCCGCAGTGACAACCGGGGCCGCATGTATCCGAACAAGCTTCTTTGCCCGTATCTATGAACATTTCGGTATCCGGTCCGCACGGTCCCGTATTTCCCGCCGGTCCCCACCAATTGTCTTCTTTTGGCTTGTAGTGAATGTGGTCGGCTTTAATACCGAGAGATTTCCAAATTTCTGCGGATTCATCATCACGTGCCGCATTTTCATCACCTTCAAAAACCGTAACATGGAGATGCTCTGCCGAAAAACCGAGTTCCTTTGTCAAAAATTCAAATGACCAAGAAATTGCTTCCTTTTTAAAATAATCGCCCAAAGACCAATTGCCCAGCATTTCAAAAAATGTAAGGTGCGAAGAGTCTCCCACATCATCAATATCGCCGGTTCTGATACATTTTTGGTAATCAACAAGCCGTTTCCCTTCCGGATGAACTTGCCCCGTCAAATACGGTACCAAAGGATGCATTCCCGCCGTAGTAAAAAGCACAGTCGGGTCATTTTCCGGAATAAGCGATGCAGCTCGAATTTGTCTGTGCCCTTTGCTTTCAAAAAAATCTATGTATTTTTTTCTCAGTTCTCTAAAGTCCACTTTACATTCTCCAAAATCAAAAAAATTAGCTGCATTATAAAAAAATTAAAAACTACCGTCAATTTTTCAATCCGTTTTTTACGTAGGCAGATCGGCTGATGTTATACGTATATTCGATATTCGCAAAAAAGATTTTACACACAGTAAAAATACCCAATTGGATTATTTATAATCTATTATTTATTATCTGTTTAAAATATATTTTCTGCAAAAAATACCGAAAAAACAGAAAAGTACCATCCAGACCCGAAAGGGTATCGGAAAAATCTGCTCCAAAAGCAAAAAAGTACCTTCCAGACCCGAAAAGGTATTGGAAAAATCTTCACTTTCTTAGTATAAATTTATTGATTTTTCTCCGGAATGTGGGTAATCGGCAAATGCGAGTTGTTCTGTTGCCGCAGAAACTACTTCACTAAAAATCTTATTTGAATTTTTCCTCTCCAAAAAATTCTCATAATAAAGCAGCTCATTAACCGGAGATGAGGTTGTACCTGAGGTACAACCTTTTTTTGAATATATGGTTGTACCTGAGTACAACCTTTTTTATTTACAAATCAGATTGCCCGCGAAGTATACGGTTGTACCTGGGTACAACCTTTTTTTGAATATATGGTTGTACCTGGGTACAACCTTTTTTATTTACAAATCAGATTGCCCGCGAAGTATACGGTTATAACTGCAAACCTAATTGCAGAAATGAAAATACAATGTGCATTGAGCATTCAAACAGTAATAAACTTGTGCGGTATAAATATCGAACCGAAACTGCTAACGTCTTCCCACAAAATGAACAGACGGCAAACTGCGTAAATCTTTCAAAATGCGGTGTTCGTCAATTGATGCCGGCATATCAATAGAAAGATAGCAGTCAACTTCATCTTCATTTTTAGTCGACTCATCAAGTCTATAGTCCAGTATACTGCCTTTCTTCCTTTTAATATATCCTATTAGCTCTGTGTAATGCTTGTTAGTCGCAGCAACTTTCAAGAAAAAAGAATATGTTTTGCTTCCCGCAACCGTGCCCCAATCTGCATGCAAAACCCGCTCTTGGTAATCGGGCTGACTGCGCAAATTTTCACAGTCTTCACGATGAATAATGATCCCTCTTCCGCGAGACACAAAACCCACAATTTTATCAGGCGGAACTGGATGACAGCAGCGCGCAAATGAAAACAAAAGATTTTTCTCTCCATTTACTTCAATCGAAATTTTTCTGTTGTCCGCCACCGACATAGTTTGCCCGAGACGTTCCGGAGTAAATTCAAAATCGAGCTGCTTATCATCAGCCGCCGACGGCGTTGTCTGCTGTTCGGCAATCTTATCCTTTCCCGCAAAAAATGCTCTTATTTTCTTCTTTGCGTCTGTCGTTTTCACAAGCGAAAGCCACTCCATTTTCGGACAAGCTTCTTTGCCTGTAATAATTTCTACAATCGCACCGTTTTTCAAAGCTTTTCCCAGCGGTACAATTTTTCCGCCCGCTTTCGCACCTCGGCACCGATGCCCTACTTGCGTATGAACTTTGTACGCAAAATCAAGTGCAGTCGCACCCTGCGGCATTTTATAAATATCACCTTTAGGCGAAAAAACATAAATTTCTTCCCGCAGAATATCATCGCGAATCGTTTGATAATATTCAGCCGCAGATAATGACTCACCCTGCATTCTTTTCAATTCTTCAAGCCATTTTAAATTGCCGTTTTTTTCACCGGTTTTGTAATACCAATGAGCCGCTACTCCGTACTCATTCATTTGATCCATTTCATAAGTACGTATCTGAATCTCGAGTGCCGTTCGTTTCGCTACCATTACAGTTGTATGCAGCGACTTGTAACCGTTGCTTTTCGGATTTGCTATATAGTCTTTAAAGCGTCCGGGAACCGGCTGAAAAAGACTATGAACCATTCCGAAAATCGCATAGCAATCTTCAACTGTTTCCGTAATAATTCTGATTCCGTATAAATCGAAAACATCCTCCAGTTTTTTATTGAATTTCCGCATTTTGTTGTATATGGAGTAAGGATGCTTTGTCCGTGACTTAATCGTATATGTAAAGTTTGACTTCTCGAGTTTCTGCTGAAGCTTTTTCGTTACTTCGGCAATTTGTCCTTTCTTCTCTTTTTCGCACAGCCTTGAAAAACGTATGATTTCTTCGTAAATATGCGGTTTCAATGCCTTCAAAGATAAATCTTCAAGCTGCGACTTTACTACTCCAAGCCCCAGTTTTCCTGCAAGCGGCGCGTAAATTTCCAAACATTCTTTAGCAGTACGCTTCTGCTTTTCTTCCTCAACATAGCAAAGCGTAGACATATTATGCACTTTGTCGGACAGCTTTATTATAATAACGCGAATATCTTCGATCATTGCCAAAAGCATTTTGCGAATAGTTTCCGCTTTTAAATCGCTTTTGCTGGGAGAATTTTTAAGCGTGGTAATTTTCGTTACACCATCGACAAGATTTGCCACCGAACTGCCAAACTGTGATGCAATCTGTTCCAATGTGTAATCGGTATCTTCCACAACGTCATGCAGCAGCCCCGTGGCAATCATTTCGCGGTCGACTTTCATCCTTGCCAAATACAGTGCAACGGATAACGGATGAATTATATATTCTTCGCCGGAAGCTCTTTTTTGACCGGCATGCTGTTTTTCTGCCAAAAAATAAGCCTTTTGGATAAATTCAATGTCTTCATGCGGATATTCATTTTCTTTGAGACATTTCATCAAATCGTCGTAAATCTGTTCCTTAGTTTCCATAGCAATACTCCAAAGCAGACAATCTGTGCTCACAAACTTCCTCAAAGTCCGCAGCAATCTGTCAACAAAAATTGAATAAGTTTAATCAATTATACTTATTTGCAAATTATCTTTTACACAAAAGAAAATGTTTTTTTGCAGTGTCTATCTGACAAAACAATATATTTGTAATATAAAGCGTACTTATGAAAACTCACCGATTTTCGATTTTACTTTTGATACTTTTTTTTGCATTTCGGCTGTACTCTGCGGCAAATAGCTTTCAGAACATCAATGACAGCTATTTATTCAGTCAAAATTTTTTCCCCATAAGCGAAGGAAGCGACAATCAGAAAAAAATCGCAGATTACTTAAAAAATTTTGCCGATAGTCACGGTCTCACTTACAGAGAAACAAAAATTTCCGGTATCTCATACGAAACAAATGCCGTAAATATCGAACTTACGCTAAACGGAACTGCCGGTGAAAACGGAACGATTCTCATCGTTGTTCCATTAAACAGTATATATACAAACGGGAAATTTTACGATTTTTCTTTGTCGCAGTGTCTTGCACTGCAAGTTTTGGAAGCCGCATGTAAAAATCAGCCTCAAAAAAATGTAAAAGTCGTTTTTCTGGGAGCAAACAGCACACCGCAGGAAACATCTTACGGGATGCAGCAGTTTCTTCGGGAAAATTCCGGACTTTTCATGAATACATTCGCAATTCTTTTGGACATTAACAACTCATTTATGCCAATTACTGTATCTGCCAGCAAAAACGGGAAACCTGTGCCGGCATTGATTTTGAAAAAGATTTTTGAATGCATTAAAAAAAATAATAACTGTGTAAAATTTTCCGCTACCGAAATAATACGCGCACGTCTGAAAATTATGGACAGCAATAAAATGCTTGATGCATTTCTCTCTGAAAATATCAACGCAGTTTTATTGACAAACACACATAATTACGAAAGTGCTCCGGGTAATTATTACAGTGTCGGTCTTCAAAAGCAGTTATTCGCTTTCATAAAAGATTATTACAACGAAATCGATACAGTGCCTGCCAATTTCGAGAAAGA
The DNA here is from genome assembly GCA_022508205.1 of Spirochaetales bacterium. Taxonomy (GTDB): domain Bacteria; phylum Spirochaetota; class GWE2-31-10; order GWE2-31-10; family GWE2-31-10; genus RGIG8597. The sequence continues at coordinate 5,414 of JAFLVQ010000033.1, read as the reverse complement.
TCGCAATTATTTAATTCAAAGCATAAAAATAGGGAAACAAAATTACAACTTTCTGATTCCGGAGCACAGATTGTTATTGATCTATTTCGTCATTCTTTTTTGTTCTGTTCTGCTGTTTAAAATTGTTGCGCCGTTTCGCAATCCGGTAAAATTGCTGCAATTATATTCATCGCTTCCGTTTTTCGTTTTTTCATTTTTAGTGCTTTATGCAGTCTCTTTTATTCCGTTTCTGTTTGAAATTGTAATATCTTTTATTCATCATTTTCCTTTCGGTTATGGCAGAAGCATGTTCTTTTACTTCATTTCAATATTCATCACGCTTATGCTGTTTTCGTTCTTCATACTGGACATTGCTCCGAAAATTCATCTGCCGATACAATGGAAAAACAATCTGTATCTGCAAATAGCAATTTACTGCACATACATAAATCTATTTATAATTGCCGCAGTAGATATTTCGTTTTCGCATGTTTATTTTCTGTTTTTATTTTTCATCGCTCTTTCGATGATGTTCAAAAAAATCAGATTTAAATTTTTATGCCATATTTTATCGTTTACGGGATTCTTTTTCGCATTGTTTAACATAACGCAGAACAACGGCGGCGCAATGCTTATCGATTTGACAAAATCCGTATTTCTGCTCCATTTCATGTTTTGTCTGTTTTCGTTTCCCTTCCTGATGATTTCGATTCATATGTACAGAATCATGAAAATGACATTGGAAATATCGGACAGATACGAAATAGGCAAATTAATCATATTGATTTTCATGTGTATTTTTCCGCAGATAATTTCCATTCATTACTCAAATAAAAATGAAACAAAAAACATCGATGTATCGATTATCCATGACTACAACCAAAAAGCGGATTTCATTTCAATGAGGCCGGGTTCATCGATAAAATATAAAATGCCAAAAAAATTCAATTTGTCCGATCTGCACACGGGAAAGCAATACACATATAATTTTGACAAAAACAAAATACTGGAAATTCATCCGGTACAGCCTAAAGAATATTCATGCAGCGTGTCCTCACACGGAGGTCTGCACAGCATAAACATTAGCAGCAGCATAAATATTAATAAAATAGAAGCAATTCTTGTTTGTCCCGAAACCGTCGAGCCTATACATACAAATTTCCGCAGTTCGCCCATTAAGGAAATACAAAATTCGACTTATGATTTATTCCGGTTGCTGATTCCAAGAAACTACGGAAATACCATCGAACTTCAGCTGGAGCTGCTGCCGGGTCATGAATACACTTTAAATCTCGAAATAACTTTCAGCGATCCGCAAACGCGTTTCTTGATTTTTCCCGTAGACAATCTCTACAATATCAGCGAAAAAAATAAAGAATCGATAAAATTAAAATAATCATAAAAACATAGGTACTTTTTTTAATTTTTTATATTATATATCTTCAACAAAAATTAATTTGCAGCAATATAATCGAATAAAACTTTCTATATTGTGAATAATTTCTTTAATAAGCGGAGGTTTAATAATATGAAAAAAAAGATTGGTGTTGCAGCAGGAGATTTAACTCCTTTGCGTTCGAGAGAAGATGTAATCAAATACATCAATTTAAAATTGGCAATGCTCGGTCAAACAGGCTTCGTTTGCGACGATGAAAATAAAAAAGACGATAATTATTTTATCGATTTATTTTCAGGAATCATCGATGACTACAAGGAAAAATCAAGATTGTTATCCGGAAAATACTGTCCGGCAGATCAAAGAATCCAAAACTTTCTCGATGATTATCTAAAAGATGTAAAACTCGACGGAAAAGAAATAAAGCTTCCCGAAACTTCATTTATACTTGATCAATACGGATTGGCCAGAGAGCTGAGTCTCCCACCGGATAAAAACGAATACAAGAATGAATGGGTTTCCAGCTACCGCGTAAAACAAGGCATCCTTCATAATCCAAAAAACGATCGCCGAACTACAAAAGGCGTTTTTCATGTTGCAGAAGGCGGACTTCCTGTTCCTTCTGACAAAAAAGCAGTTCCGAAAGAAGTTTTTGCAAAACTGCTTTGGCACGCTTTCAATCCACCGGAAGAACTTTTGAAACTTCCGTTTACAGCAAACAATAAAAATCCGGCAAAAATGTTCTGTTCCGTTCTGTACAAGCCGCTTGTCTGTCCGGCAGTCGACGGAGTAAGCGAAGAAAAAAGAATGGAAATCCGCGGCTTCGTACCGGGAAGCTGTGTCAGCACAATCGATTTCGGCGAATCTATTTTCGGCAACGAAGGCGACCCGTACAGTACAAAAAATGATTCCGTGCTTGATTTTGAACATTGGACAGGAACCACAGGCTGTCTTGTCCTGGCACCTCACCTCGTTTACATGAAGAAAAAAGATTTGGGCTTGCCGCCGTACGATAAAGCAACCGAACGCCAAAAACGTGACGGAATGTGCTGGAAAGAGCCCGACGAATTGTACAATGACGGCTCGTCATTCAAACTTGTCTGCCGTGACGAACGAGGAATCGCCGTTACAATTATTGCAGACAACTATTTCGGCTACTGGAAAAAAGAAGTAAAAACCCATATTTCATATTCTGCAAATCTTTTCGGACTTGCCGAAGAAGAACATGCCGGCGGAACATTGGCATTTCCGAGATACAATCTCGGAGAAGTGTACCATGCACAACGTTATATGCAGGATGCAGAAGGCAAAGATGTAACTTTTGACAGTGTAAAGCAAAGTTACGGCTACGTTATGGATCTTTTTGAAGACCAAAATTATGGTATAGACAAAAAATATCCTAATGTCTTCTATCTTCCCGAAAATTCGATATTTGACTTGGACAAAACAAGAATTTCATGGACATATAAAGGCAAAGAACATGAATTAAAACTTTTACCCGAACAATTCTATATTTTACCAAACGGATACAGGGTACAAATAGAAAAGCATCCCAACGCAATTACATGGAAAATGATCGGAACAGCTCCCAACAGCACATTCTGTCATAAACCATGCACGGTTTCTGGCGGCGGAAAATCTGAAATATCGAAGTCATTGGAAAATTCGATTATATACGGAAAACTGTATGTGAATGACCTCGACAAAGACATGAAAGTTGTCGAAGAAATCATAAATAAAGATTACCGAAAACGCTGGAAAAACGATCCAAACAGAACAACACCTTCGCGCGGAATTTTAAGTCCGAAACGTTCGCTCGGTTCCGTAATAAAATTATTGACACCGTCGACTCATTACACCGACGAATTTAATCAGTGGCTGGAAAGCATTCCGAATTACATCAAGTCACTTGTATTTACAATTAAGCGTTTTTACATCGAAGACTGGGGCGATAATTGGAAATCGCATTTCAATGTGGATATTGTAAACGGTCAGCCGGGACACGAGCTTAATTATAACGGAAGAAAAATCGTTCCGAGCTACCTGCGTGTCGGATTTGCCAAAGACGGGTCATGGTGTATCTACAAATTAAGAATGGATTTCATTGCGGCAGAAAAAATTCAGCTTGAGGATGATATTTCCGCATCAATCACACTTGCAACGGATAAAGTTCCCAACTTAAGTTCCAAAGTAAAAAACAAAAGCGTAAAACTTGCGGCTAACTGTGAATATCGTTTCTTCCAACGACCGGATGAATGTGTCGTGCGCGGTTTCGACAGACAGGCGGAAGCCGATTTGTCCGGCACAAATGTTTTTATTTCCAACTTTGAACCTTATAAAAAAGACTTTGCCAAAAAATTACTGGAAGATATTTTGGGATTTGAAAAATATACAGATCCTGTAAAAAATATGATTATCGATTTTGCGGAAAACGGAAAAGACGACGAATACTTCATAGTGCCGTCTCACCCTCGCCTTGTAAAAGGAGCACCGAGCAAAAACGTTCGTTACCTGCAGATTCGCCCGGATTTTGTCAATCCTATAAAAAATTATCTTGCCGATACAGCTACCAGATTGTACCAAAAGATTCCGCTCGGAAAGAATATCAATTACTGTGTAAACGCAGTTCTTCCGGGCAGAAGAAACAATCCGCCTGATAAGCAAAACGGAATCAGACCTTTATGTGTTTACAATCCGCTTCATTTCCAAGAATTGCCCGAATTATTCATGGATTTCATCGCAAGTCTTACCGGCAAATCACCGTCAACTACAGGCGCAGGTTCCGAAGGTGCACTGACAAAAGGACCTTTTAATATGCTTGTAGCTACAACGGATTTAAATAATGCACTTCTGTCTTACATTCTTACAGGATACGCCGGTTATTCAAGCGCAGCGGGCTACATCGGTCCGGACGGCCGCGTGGATCACGATGTAAGTATGTTGATTCCGGAAATTTGGTGCAGACTTACCGAAGAAGAAAGAGATCCGGAATATTTGAAAAAAATCGGATGTTTGGAAAAAATCGAAGATTTCGATTATCAAGGCGAAAAAGTTCTTGCGTCACGCTTGGGTTACAGAATCAATGACCAATTTCTGTACGCATTTTTAGGAAGAGTTTTCGACGAACCGCAGACTGTATTCACCGCTCCGATTTTACAACCCGAAAAACAGGATTTGGAATCTTTTGTCGACGGAGTCAACAATATCGTAGAAGCACACAAAAAAGTTGCAGCCGAATATATTTCAAGCGGAGCCGATGTTTCTGCAATTCCGCCGCTGCAAGCGCTGCTTCATATCATGGCAGAAGGAACATACAACGGAAAAGATATTACTGATCCTGAAATCAGAAAACTTTTCACGAGAGAGTATGTCGTAAACAGCAGCTGGTACAAAGAACGTTTGACTCGCAAACAAAACCATGATATTCAGTTGCATAAAAATTACATTCAGTATTTGGAAGAATTTATCGCAGATCCTATCAACAAGCAGCTGCTCGATGAATTCAGAGTAAATGAAAAATTAGCAGTCGCAAAAACCAAACTCGAACAAATTCAGTCTGATGAATATCTTGCTTCATTAGAGGGAAGTATCGGACTGGATCCATTGTTTAAAGCGTAATCTTAACGTGTAAACTGTAAAAAATAGACACCAGAAACATTTCGGTGTCTATTTTTTTGATTGGGAGACAAAAATCGAAAAGCACTGTTTTGTAAATGAAAAATCCAATATCGGTCTTATTAAATTTCTGCTGCAAAAAAGAATTTGCAATATGGGAACAATCAGAAAAGCACTGCGCGGCAAAGATATAAAAGTAAACGGAACAAGAACAAAAAACGATATTATTTTAAATCAAAATGACGTCATAGAAATGTATCTTCCGAATAATCTTACCGCGCAAAGTACGCAGAAAATCGATTTGCCGATCGTAATCGAAGATGACAATATTCTAATTGTAAATAAACCGCAGGGAATCGCGGTGCACGCAGGAGATACCGGGAAATCCGGCAGTGCTCAGCCGACATTAATAGAGCTTTTGCAG
>JAFLVQ010000032.1 GCA_022508205.1 Spirochaetales bacterium | reverse complement strand
GGCTCTGAATTGCTGCAGCAGATACTTTGTCTGCCGGTACGCAGAATTGTAGCATTTGGGCATGGGGAAAATTCCATTCATGCACTGCTGCAAACGGTAGGCGATGATTCGCGTTTTGAGTATATTATTGGCGATGTGAGAGACCGCGACAAAGTAATGTGTGAAGTTCAACGCGTTAAACCGGACATTATTTTTCATGCAGCTGCGCACAAGCATGTTCCGTTAATGGAAGAATATCCCGACGAAGCGGTAAAAAACAATATTATAGGTACATATAATTGCTGTTTGGCGGCAGTCGAAGGAAATGTAAAGAAATTCGTACTTATTTCAACGGATAAAGCGGTAAAACCGTTGTCGGTGATGGGTGCGTCCAAACGAGTTGCCGAACAGATTGTACTTTCGATGAACGGCAAAAAATCAAAAACTCATTTTATTCTTACCAGATTCGGAAATGTTTTGGGATCTCGCGGAAGTGTGGTGCCGGTTTTTCAGCGGCAAATCCAAACCGGAGGGCCTGTAACCGTAACTCATCCCGAAATGACACGTTTTTTTATGTCGGTTCGTGAAGCGGCTCGTCTTGTTATAAAAGCAGCGTCATTGAAAAATGGAAATATTTTTATATTGGATATGGGGCGTCCCGTAAAAATTATAGATTTGGCAAAGTCAATGATTTTGCTCAGCGGTCATACGATTGATGAAATTCCTATTAAAATATCGGGAATAAGACCCGGCGAAAAATTGACGGAAGAAATTCTTACCGACACGGAAGAACTCGGCAAAACCGAATTTGAAAAATTGTTTATATCGGAAGAAAAAAATATTTTCTACGAACCGGACGAATTGGAGCTGCTGATGGAAGATTTTCTTGCAGTTGCGCAGACCTACGACAAGGTGTCGATTCGTAAGTTTATAATGGAGCAGATAAAATAATTATGGAACAGCGAAGAGTTCAATTTTCACCGCCTGATATAACAGAAGAGGAAATCCAGGCTGTTTGTGAAACAATGCGTTCCGGCTGGATAACGACCGGTCCAAAAACAAAACAGTTTGAACGTGAGCTTGCGGATTACTGTGCAGTACGCCGGGCAATCTGTTTAAACAGTGCAACTGCCGGTCTTGAATTGGTTCTGCGTCTTTTTGAAATCGGAGAAGGCGACGAAGTCATTACAACACCTTATACGTATACCGCAACGGCAAGTGTGATACTGCATACCGGCGCAAAAATTGTTTTTGCCGATGTTTTGCCGGGCAGTTTTGCCATTAACCCGAATGCCGTAGCTGCTCTTATTACCGAAAAAACGAAAGCTGTGATTCCTGTAGATGTCGGCGGAATACCGTGCGATTATGACGAACTGTACAATGCTTTGGAAGATAAAAAATTTCTTTATTTCCCTAAAAAAGGCACGTTGCAGGAAAAATTATCGCGACCGCTGCTTCTTGCCGATGCTTCGCATTCTTTGGGTGCAGAATATAAATCGAACGGCAAGTGGAAAAAAAGCGGAGCGCTGGCGGATTTTTCAGTGTTTTCTTTTCATGCGGTGAAGAATCTTACAACGGCGGAGGGCGGTGCCGTGACTTTTAACGGAAGCGACAATGCCGATGCTCAAAAAATATATGAACAGCTGCAGCTATTGAGCCTTCACGGACAAAGCAAAGATGCGTTTGCAAAAATGAAAGCCGGAAACTGGCGATATTCAATAGAGCTGCCCGGTTATAAATGCAACATGACAGATATTGCGGCTTCAATGGGGCTTGTTCAGTTAAAACGCTATCCAAACCTGCTTGCACGGCGGCAAGAGCTGTTTAACTTGTACAAAAAAAACTTTTGCGCAAACGACAAATTGATACTGCCGGCGGAAAGTGAAAATTTTAAATCTTCGTATCATATATATGCGCTCAGAATCCAAGGTGCCGATGAAATTGTACGCGACAAAATTATAGATCAATGCGCCGAAAATGGAATATCATGCAATGTTCATTATATCCCGTTGCCCATGCATCCTTTTTATCGTAGTTTAGGATATAAGATCGAAAATTATCCTAATGCTTACAATATGTATAAAAACGAAATTTCGCTCCCGCTGCATACTTTGATGAATGATGAAGATATCAATTATGTTGCGCAATCAATTAAATCTGGTTTGAGTTTTGTTGATAAGTCAGGCTCGGATTTTTAGCCGGGAGTTAAATTTTTTAACTGAATTAAATATTGAAAGTGTGCTTGATTTTTTGCAATTGTTGTGATATTTACATTTCTTGTATTTTTTTTATGCTCAGCAGAAGGAGAGATAAATGGAAGATAAAAAGCAAAGCAGTTTATTAGTCAAGGTCAGCATTATGTTATTGGTAATGTTGGTAGTATCATGTGTTTTAAGTTATCTTATACTTAAACCTGTTACGGGAAACACTATTTTTAAGTCAAATATAGATACATTGAAAGAGCGAGAAAAAGTCATTTCTGAAATCGTCGGTAGAGACGAAAAAACTATGGTTACAAATATCAAGAATATTCAGGAAATTGCCCAATTGCTTGGTAGATGGGGAGCCTTTACGGGTTATCTGCAGTTGTTTGCTTCCGATTTCGGAATGTTTGATGTCGGAGTTATCGATATGAGCGGCAATGTTATATATTCTTATCAAGAAAATTCTCAATACGATATGGAATCGGAAAAAATTGCGATAAACAATGCCAAAAAGAAAGAAATCAGAGTCGTTAAAACGGCATCGGATAAAGAGTTGATATTCACCATAGCCGGAAAAATCGGACTGGATACAGACGAAGTTAAAGGCGATTATATTGTTATCATTCAAAAGTTGATTTCCGACAACGATTATGTTTTGGAAATTGCACGAGAGACAGGGACAGAAATTGCGGTATATATAAATGATAGAATTGTTGCTACGTCAAATAAGACTGTTTCCGAAATGGAAATAGGAACAAGAGCTTCTCAGGATGTAGTCGATGATATTTACAATAGAAATCTGGAACGCCGCGGCAAAATATATATTAATGGTAATGACTATGTCGGTTCTTACAGACGTTATAAAGTAGATAATGAAAGTAAAAAACTGATGATTTTTGTAGCATTGAACTTGGATTACATCAATGATACTGCAAATGCGATTGTGTACAGTGAATTGATTGTTATGTTCAGTTTCCTTATTGTAATTCTTGCTATCGTTATGGTAATAATGATATTCTTAGTTATCAAGCCTATAAAGAAAGCGGTGAATAAAACAATAAAGATATTCGATGAAATTTTGTGTGAGGACGGAACTATCGATTTGTCTATCGATTTCGAGAAGGAAGATATTTCGTCGAACGATGAAATAGGACAGATTATAGCTTCTATCGATCACTTCCTCAATAAACAGAAAGAATTTATACGTACAGTAAAAGGTACAAGTAACGAACTTGCCACTACATCGGAAACATTGGCTTCAAGTGCACAAGAAACTGCCGGAGCTTCTACTGAGATTTCAGCTAATATTACAAGTGTAAGCAATGCAATAAGGAAACAAAATGATATATTAAATACATTTAATTCCACTTTTGCTGTGAGTCTTGAAGAAGTAGATAGTCTTGAAAGTTTGATTGAGAGTCAGGCTACCGGTGTTGTAGAATCATCCGCATCTATAGAAGAGATGGTGGGAAATATTAGTTCTGTATTTTCTATTGTGTCAAAAATGACAAGTGAGTATGAAGAACTCATAAAGATTACAAACGTTGTTAAAACAAGTCAGGAAGAAGTTTTTGAACAGGCAAACAGAATGGCTCAGCAGTCTGAAAATCTTACTAATACAAACAATGTCATTTCCCAGATTGCATCGCAGACAAACCTTCTGGCAATGAATGCGGCAATTGAAGCTGCTCATGCCGGAGAAGCGGGAAAAGGTTTTGCCGTTGTTGCAGATGAAATACGTAAACTTGCGGAAAACTCGTCAGTTCAGTCTAAATCGATTAAGACAGAGCTTGATGATATTTCAGTTGTAATTAATTCTGTAGTAAGTGCTACTGATACTTCACGAAAAAAATTCAATGATATTATGGAAAAAGTTTCTTCGACAAGTACACTTGTTCAGGAAATTAATAATGCAATGACAGAACAGGAAGAAGCTTCTAAACAGATTTTGGTTGCCCTTCGTCAAGTTAATGATTCTACAAGTAATGTTCAGTCTACATCAAAGACAGTATATTCTAACTTGAAATCTGCACAAAATGAGTCTAATAAGTTGGGACAAATTTCCAATACGGTAACTGGAAGTATGGAAGAAATGACAGCCGGTATCGTAGATATTACCAATGCATCGCAAAATGTATCGGATATGGTTGGGGTAACAAAAGATAAAGTAGAATGTCTTGATAAATTAATCGGTAAGTTTAAGTTGAGCTAAAAACGGGATTCACGGGTTTTACCTGATATAAAATTACCGACGGCAGAATTATGTAATTATTAATTCTGCCGTTTTTTTTATTTCAGCTGTTGTTGTTTTAAAGTTGGATTAGCTTGTTTTGCCAGATTTTTAAAAAACGCGCTAATCGGAAAAAATCGTCTCTGCTGTTAAAGCGTCCGCAGGAAATTCTCAGTGATGTCATTGCTCGTTCGTAAGAAAAGCCCATTTCTTTCAAAATTTGTGACGGAATTTTAATCTTACCATTGCATGCTGAAAAGCGACTGACGCAAATTTGCTCTTCTGCCATTGTCAGTATCAATTTTTCCATTAAATTAACATTTTTTCCCATTAAACTTATATTCAAAATCCCGGTTTGGCTGTTAGACGGGGTGTTCACTGCAAATTGGGGAACTTCATTCTGCAATATTTTTAATCCTTCGGTATGGAGAATTTTCAATCGAGAAATCTCATCGTTGGATAAAAGTTTTATTGCTTCGGCACAGGCGGTTATTCCCGGTATATTTTGTGTTCCGGGGAAGTATCCGTCTTCTTGTTTGCTTCCGCTGCGAAATTTGTGCAGTTTACTGGTTTTATTTTTTATTGCAAAAAGTCCTGTTCCTTTTGGTGCATAGAATTTATGTGAACCTAATACGATTATATCGTAATAGGGCTGCCATTTTTCAGTTGTCAGTCTTGTGACTGCCTGCACTGCGTCCATTACGATTGTTACGTTATAATTTTTTTTAAGTTGATAAATTTCACGGATTGACTGAATACTTCCTGTTTCATGATTTATTGGAGAATAAAAAAATACCGCATCTTTATGTTTCAATAATTTTTCAAACTCGCTGATGCAGATTTGCCCGTTCGAATCAACTTTCAAAAAATCTACATTATGACCCTTATTTTTTAAATGCAGCAACGGTGAAATTATGGCGGAATGTTCAATTGCTGTAGTAATAAAATGAAATTTTTTAGGATTGAAACCTTTTATCACAGTGAATAATGCATCCGTCGCACTGCCGCAGAAATAGACTTTTTCCGGCGGACAATCGAGAAAAGTCCCGACATCGATTCTGCACTTGTCGAGTAATTTTGCTGCTTCAAGTCCGGCTAAATGTATACTGGATGGATTTCCCCATGTTTTGCGGCACGCTGTTTCCATTGCACCTATGACGCGCGGGTCGACCGGAGTTGTTGCGCAGTTATCAAGGTATACGAGTTTAGTCGGTGTTTCGGCATTTTTTTTATCATTAAGGCGTTTCAGGTATTTACATCGGCAGAGCATTGCGTTCTCCATTTTTTGTATATATTGTAAAGTATGTGGCAAACTTGCATTTGTTAATTAAAAATATTTTTATAGAAGAATGTCAATTTTCGGAGAGAAAAAAAATGAAATATCACCATATTATGGGAGTGGTAATGTCCCGTCGTTTGGGAAAATCTCTCGGTGTAAATGTAATTCCGGGAAAGATTTGTTCACTTGATTGTGTTTACTGTGAAGCTGGCAGAACGCAAATTCTTACAACGGAACGTCAGACTTATTTCCCTGCTGATGAAATTATCAAAGAGCTGCATTGTTATATCAATGAAAATCCTGATATTGACTTTATAACTTATTCCGGTGCAGGAGAACCTACTTTGTATTCGCAATTGGGTGAAGTATCACGGCGGATTAAAGAAGAATTCGGCGAGTATAAACTCGCATTGATAACAAACGGCACTTTGTTTTATCGTGAAGATGTAAGGAACGATGCAAAAATTGCGGATCTTGTTATGCCGTCTTTAGATGCTGTATCTGCAGCGGTGTTCAGCAAAGTCGACAGACCGGAAGCCTCGCTGGATATTGAGAAAATTATAGATGGATTATGCAAATTTCGGCATGAGTATAATGGTCAAATGTGGCTGGAATTTTTTGTTGTGCCGGGTGTAAACGACTATGCCGAAGAACTGCAATTGATTAAAGAAATTGTAATCAAAATTAAGCCGGATAGATTTCAGCTGAATTCTCTTGACCGTCCGGCTCCCGAAAATGATGTCGCATTGGCATCGAAAACTTATTTGGAAAAATTGAAGCATTATTTTGCCGATACCGGAATAGTTACGGAAATAATTTCACGAATATCGCAGAACAGCAAAGTTGTTGAATCGGAAATTATTGAACTGCTTGGCGAAGGTGCTGTTGCCGTTGAGGAAATCAGAAATACATTCAATACCGCCTGTGATAGTGCAATTTCAAATCTTACGGCAAATAGAAAAATCGAAATGACAGAGAAAGATGGAGTAAGTTTTTATCGATTGAAGAAATAAAAGGTAATTTTTATTTAAATATATCCTCTGTAATGATTAGATTTATTCTGGGAATAACAACAAGTACGAAGATAGTGAAAAACTTGCGGCTGTTTTCTGATTTGTTGGAATCAGTGGAGATAATGTAATTGCAAAGTACAATTAAATTGTGTTGAAAGAGTGTAGAAGAAAATATTATTTCTTTATAGAAACGCTTGAAAATAGAAAATAAAATAATTATAGTCATTCTTTGTTTTTGTGCGTTTATACAAAAAAAGCATTGAAGGGGATTAAAATGTCGAAAGCAATAAAAATACTTTCCGTTTTTTTAATTGCAGTAACGCTGTTGTCGTGTTCCGCAATGATAAGAAATACTACGGAATCATTAGTTGCAGGTGTAATGCAGCAAAATGATATGCACCTGATTGAAGACGGTGCACCGGCGTATTTGCTGATAATCGAAAGTCTTATTTATAACAATCCGGAAAACAGAGATTTCCTTATGGCCGGAATCCAAACTTTTTCTTCATATTCTTCCCTTATAAAAGATGATGTGCGAAGAAAGATTTTTCAGGAAAAGGTCAAAAAGTGGGGAAATGCGCTTTTGACTACTTATCCGGCATATATGAAGTATGAACAAACTGCCAATGATGACAAAGATGCTAAAAATAATGCGTATACTAAATTTGTTTCTTCCATTAAGAAAAAAGATATTCCGTATGTATTTTGGGGATTTTTCGGGAATATATCCGATGCCGTTTCGGGCGGACTGAGCGATCCTTCGCTGTTTTTGATATTGCCGCGTATAATCGAGCTTGCACAACGTATTTACGAACTTGATGACACATTCATGGACGGGATGCCTCATTTGATATTCGGTGTTTATAATTGTGTATACCCGGAAGCTTACGGCGGAAGTTTTGAAAAGGGAAAAAAAGAACTTGACACGGCAATTGAAATTTCCGGAGGTAAAAATCTTTTGTATAAAGTTCTTTACGCTGAATTTTATTTTAAACCGTTGTATGACCGTGAAGGTTACGAAAAATTGATGAATGAAGTTGTTAATTTCGATTTGGAAATTCATCCCGAAGGACGAATCATTAACAGTCAAGCTCAGGAGCAGGCAAAATCTTGTCTCGAACATATAGATGAAGTTTTTTTCTGAAAATAAATAATTAGTGAGGAGTGATATTGTGAAAAAGGTGATTATTACAACATGTTTTTGTCTTACTGTGTTGGCAGTATTCGGACAGCAGAAAAAAGAACCGAAATATTTGTACAAAATAGCAAGTGAGGTTCCGGCTGGTTCTTTGTGGCATAAAACGCTGACGGATGTAAGCCATGAACTTATGGAAAAAACAAACGGAGATGTCGGACTGAGAATTTATGCCGGCGGAATAATGGGAAGTCAGGACGCAGTAATTGATAAGATGAAAATCGGTCAGATTCAAGGTGCGACATTTTCCAATACCGGAATGCAGTCTATTTATAAAGATTTTGGGATTGTGGGATTTCCGCTTACATTGCGGGATCAGGGTGAATATGATTACTTAGTAGAAAAAAAAGGCAAATTTTTTGAAGATGAATTTAAAAAACGCGGATATAAATTTTTATGCTGGACAGAAACCGGCCCGATTTATATCTATTCCAAAAAACAGATAAATACAATTCCTGCATTGCAAAATTCAAAGCCTTATATTTTACCGGGAGATATAATTTCGGAAATGCTTTTTAAGGAATGCAAAACGACTCCGATTCCCGTACAGATTTCCGATATTCTGACAAGTCTTAAAACCGGTCAGATTGATACGGTTTTTTCTCCTCCGTATGCGCTTCTGGCAATGCAGTGGGCTCCAAACGTAACTTATGCAACTGATTTTATTATTACATTTATGGTTGGTTCTGTAATGGTAGACGCAAAGATGTTCGATTCAATGCCAAAAGAATATCAGGATTTAATGGAAACATTGTTCAGAGAAAAAATCGATGTGTTGAAATATAATGTCCGCCGTGACAATGCAGCTGCTCAGGAAGCATTACGGAAAAACGGTATAAAGTTTATCAAAGTCCCTAAAGAAGAATCCGATGCTTTTTATGAAATCGGAGAAAAAGCAAGCAAGCAGCTGATTGAAAAATACGGTTTTTCCGGTGAATTGTACCGAGAAGTTAAAAGTTTGATTACCGAATACAGAAAAAGCAAACAATAAAAGAGGGTAAATGAAAAAAATCGTTGAATATATCAGGCGCATTGAAAAGTATTTGCTTGCGCTTCTTGTTTTGGGAATAAGCTTTTTTTCCATAGGGCAGATTTTACTCCGTCGTTTTTTGAGAGTTCCGCTGTGGATGGATTCGTGCATTAATATTCTTGTCGTTTGGACAGCTTTTATTGCGGTTGGAGTGGTTACTTATGAAGCTTCTCATATTAAGATTGATATAATCGGACGATTTGTAAAAGGAATTTGTAAGAAGCTTATTTACGGTTTTATATCGCTGTTTGGCGCAGTTGCTTCATCTCTTTTTATGGTGCTCTTTATTGTTTATTTGACAGTGATTGAGTATTTGTCGAAAGTTGCCGCTCAAGGAACAGATGCTTTAATTCACACTCTGCTTCTTGCCGTCATTCCGTGGGGATTTTTCGTAATGTCACTGCGAATGATAAATATGATGTGCGCCGATTTTCAGGAAGTCGCGACTAACTCATCGCTATTTAAAATTTTATTTTCCGAACTAAATGCGGTTTTTTTAACTGCAAATATTTTTATTTATTTTACTAAGGGCGGTGCTCTTTGCTTGTGCTTGAGTATCTGCGCATTGCTGTTGACAATCACTTTCGGTGTAATATCCGCTGCAAAAGCTGCGCAAAAACCGGCTGCCGCAGTAAGTATTATTTCGGGAGCAATAATAATCGCGCTGTTTATTATGCAGATAATCGAAGTTATTGATGTAAATTATCAGGCAAAAATTACCAGAGATTTACTTGATGTAACCAACGCAAAACTGAACAAAATGTATATTTTGCCTACATTGAGTTTTTTCTTCGGATGGTTGTCTGTTGTGGTTCCTTTTGGCAGCTATCTGCGTGAGATTTATCCCGAATCGGCAGAATCTGCCGGTGAGGAGGCTGCACAGTGAATATTTTTTTCAATATTTTGATTATTTTGATTGCAGTCGCCGGAGCACCGCTTTTTGCTGTTTTGGGATTGTTTTCTATATTTAATTTCCACTTCATCGGCGAAAGTGTGCTTACCGTTGCGCAGGAAATTTCATCGCAATTTGTTTCTATGCCCTTATTGGCAAGTATTCCACTGTTTACTTTTGCTGGTTATATGCTTGCCAGCGGAACTTTTTCGCAGCGGTTGATTCGGTTTGTAAAGAATTTAGTCGGCTGGCTTCCGGGCGGTTTGGCGATTGTTACTTTAATAGTTTGTGCGTTTTTCACTGTTTTTACCGGAGCTTCGGGAGTAACGATTATTGCATTGGGCGGATTTTTGTATCCTGCATTATTAAAGGAAAAATATGACGAACGTTTTTCTTTGGGATTGGTGACGACTTCCGGAAGTTTGGGACTTTTGTTTCCGCCGAGCCTGCCTTTGATTTTGTATGGAGTAGTTTCGTCTGCCAATATTGACCAAATGTTTGTTGCGGGAATAATACCGGGCATTGTTCTTATACTCATTTTAAGTATTTACTCGATGGCTGTGGGAATTGCCGATGGTGTGGAACGGACTAAGTTTAATTGTAAAGAACTTTTGAAATCTGCATGGGATTTGAAATGGGAAATTCCGCTGCCGATTTTGTTGGTAGCCGGTGTTTATACGGGAAATCTGGCATTGTCGGATGCGGCACCTTTTACAGTTGCATATGTTTTCATAGTTGAAGTTTTGATTTTGAAAGAAATCAAATGGAGCGAAATGCCAGAAGTAATCAAACGCAGCATGGTAATTATCGGGGCGATCCTTTTGATTATGAGCATTTCATTTGCCGGAAGTAACTATATTATTTACAATGAAGTTCCGCAGAAAATATTTGAAATGATGCAGCAAGTCATTACAAGTAAATATGTGTTTTTGATATTGCTGAATATTTTTCTGCTGATTGTAGGCTGTATTATGGATATTTTTACGGCATTGATGATAATTGTGCCGTTGGTTGCACCTATTGCTTATGAATATAATATCGATTTGATTCATCTTGGAATAATATTCCTTGCAAATCTTGAAATAGGATACCTGACACCGCCTGTCGGCATGAATCTGTTTATTTCGTCGATGCGTTTCAAAAAACCGGTAATAAAACTTTACGGTGCTTCGGTAAGATTCGTCGGTCTTTTGATTGTTGCGTTGGTTTTAATCACTTATATTCCATGGTTAAGTACGTGGTTTATCGAAAAACCTTCCATTGTCGGCAAATGGGAATATACAAATGAAGTTTCCGGAATAAAAGATGAGCTTATTTTAAAGGCAGGCGGAAAATATTTACGTAAACAATACTCGGCTGATGACTTCATGGCATTGCTGCAGCCTTATGTTTCGGGTAATTACAAAATCGAAGGCAATACATTGTTACTGGAAGATGTGAACAGTAATCAGGAAAAATATGAATTTGAAATTTACAATAACGGAAAACGTCTGCTTATCAGAACAAAGGAAGAAGACGATACGGACATTCTGGAAATAATAAATGCGGACGGCGACTTTATAACGGTGGAACCGGAAAAACATCGTTTTTATGAAAATAAGCTTTCTCAGCCGCTTTCCGAAAATCAAGGAAAGCTGGTGGGAATGTGGTATAACTCCGAAAAAACAGTAAATTTTGAATTTGATAATACAATAATTGTTAATTATGCGGATGACAGTCAAAAATCGTATTTGTATGAAGTAAGAAAAAATCACATTTTGATAAAAGACAGCGAATCGGAAAATTTCGATATTTTATTTGACTTCATCGTAAAATATCCCAATCCGCGTAAATTAATTCTTATCGACGGAAAAACAAAAGAACAGCAGGAATTTACGCTTTCTTCTGAATAAAAAAACGAATAACAAAGATGGCTGACAAGGAGGATTTTATGGCAATTGATGTATTCGGTCTCGGTAATACTTTGGTTGATATTCAGACATTTATCGATGATAAATTACTGAAAAAACTGAAAATTACAAAAGGAATTATGACTCTGATTGATGAGAAGCAATCAAGAGAGGTACTGACGGCAATTGCAGATTTGAAAACAAAATATGTTCCGGGCGGAAGCTGCGGAAATTCTATCAGTATGATAGCAATGATGGGCGGAAAAACCGTTTACAGCGGAGTTGTAGCAGATGACATATACGGTCGTTTGTATGAAAACAAAATTTCCGAACGCGGTGTAAAATCGATGCTGCGGTTTACGGATACTGGTCTTACGGGGACTTCAATCGTTTTGACATCGCCGGATGCGGAAAGAACAATGCTTACACATCTCGGAGTCTGCGAAGAATTTACAAAGAGTGACTTGAATTTGGAAATTCTTGCTGATTCTGCGATTTTTCACACTACAGGATATGAATTCGATACTCCATCGCAGAAAGAAGCACTTATCGAAGCAATGAAAATAATGAAAAAGAACGGAAAGAAAGTTTCTTTTGATATTGCCGACCCATTTTGTATTGAAAGAAATCGTGATGAACTAAAAGCTGTAATCAATGAGTATGTTGATATTTTGTTCGGAAACTTTGAGGAAGCGAAAATCCTTACAGGATGCAGCAACCCTATTGAAGCCGGCAAACAAATCAGAGAGGAAAACGATGTTTCCATTTGCCTTATAAAAGTAGGCGGCAACGGAAGTTACGCATTCTTTGACGATACGTATGTTCAAATACCGGTATATCCGGCAGAAAAAGTTCTTGATTCTACAGGCTGCGGAGATATTTATGCCGGCGGCTTCCTCTACGGATATACTTCTGGTTATGGCATTGAAAAATCAGCACACATTGCCAGCTATCTTGCTTCTAAAATCATTGCTGTTGCAGGTGTAGCGTTGGAGAAATTCAATATGGAAGAAATAAAATCTTTTATTTCGGAAAAAATCCTAAAATAAGTTTATATTATTGCCGGTATCTATCTGTGATGATTTTTTGGAATATATAAAGAAGGTGATTTGCATTTTGCATTGCCTTCTTTTTTTAAATGATTCCAATATTTGCATTTTTGGGAGTGTTTGGGATAATGAAAATCTTGAAAACTTTTTTGTTGTTTATTCCGGTATTGACAGTAATTGCCTTTGCGGCAGCCGGAGTATATATCGGGCTGATATATATGGAATACAACCAGGACAAAGAAGCGGTTTTTTCAAAACTGGAAGAATTTGCGCGCGTATTGGAAACAGAAAATGAAACAGATACACTCCTTGAAGATTCAAACGAATCTCCCTCCGAAAAAAAAGCAACATTTGTTTACGACAGAAACGGCCGCATTATTACGAAATACTCCAGTGAAAAATATAAACTTGCGTCGATTCAGGAAATACCTTTTTTTCTGACTCGCGGTTTTATTTATATAGAAGACAGAAAATTTTATGAACACCATGGTGTTAATTATCTTCGTCTTGCACGGGCTGTTTTCGATAATATTCGCACTATGGGACACGCCGGAGGCGGTTCCACAATTTCACAGCAGCTGTCGAAAATTCTTTTCACCAAACACGAACGAAGCATTAAACGGAAAATTTATGAATTGTTCTGCACTTTCGAACTGGAAAGCCGATTCTCAAAAAATGAGATTTTAAAGATTTACCTCAATTCAAATTATATGGGGCACGGGACTTACGGAATTGCCAATGCCGCAAATTTTTATTTCGGCAAATCTGCGGCAGAACTTACTATCGCGGAGGCTGCACTTCTTGTGGGAATGAACAGATCGCCGGAAAGATTTTCGCCAATCCGCAATCGTGAAAATGCAGAATATATTTTATCGTATGTGATGGGAAAATTTGTTGAAGCCGGGTTTCTTACACAGGAGCAGTCTGCATTTGAGATTGACCGTTTTTGGGATAATTTTGGCAGATACGGCATTATGGGAGAGCAATCTATATGGAAAACGGAAATAAATAAGTCTGGATATTTAACGGAATACGTTCGTCAGGTTTTGGAAAAAGAATTCGGTTATGACAAAATTACTGCGGGCGGGCTGATTGTGGAAACAAGTTTTGATTTGGAGAAGCAAAGTCTTGCGGAATCGACAGTTTCCGGACAATTGAAAAATATACGTCATCGCGTGAAAAGTACCGCCGATAAAGCAGGAATTCCTTATGATGACAAAATAATTAACAGTATCGAAGGCAGTTTTGTTTCTATCGATTACGAAACCGGAGAAGTCAATGTACTTGTAGGCGGTTCCGGTTACTTTTTCAGCAATCAGCTTAATCGTGCTGTAAATGCCAATCGACAAATCGGTTCTTCGATAAAACCGTTTGTCTATGCCAAAGCCTTGGATATTGGAACGATTGGCGGTCGTTCGATTCATCCTTTTACACGTTTTAAAGATGAAATCAGAACATTTAAAGTAAACGGACACTCATATACTCCGAAAAATTATTCTCCCTATCATAAATACGGAAGTATGGTTTCTATTTACGATGCATTGAAATTTTCGCTGAATACGATTGCTGTTCAAACAATGGAATGTCTGCCGGCAGAAGAAGTTGTGCAGCTTTTGGGTGATGCCGCCGGAGTAGCTGTGCCGACTAAACGAATTCCGCCTGTGTTATCGCTGGCATTGGGAACTGCGGAACTTTCGGCATTGGAACTTGCCGCAGCATATTGTATTTTTCCCCGCGGCGGAAAGAGTGTTTATCCTTCGATGATTCGCCGTATCAGTGATACACGCGGAAATGTTTATTATGACAGTAAGCGGAAAATCAACCCATATTTTCGCTTTTTACAGCCGGAAGGTCTTTGTGAATCTAAGACGTTATTGAGTCAGGAAACAACTTGTGAAGTGTTGCAGATGATGGGTGGAGTATTTGAAAAGGGCGGAACCGGTTACTGGGCGGCTACGGCTTGCGGTTTAAATAAAAAAGCGTACGGAAAATCGGGAACGACTCAAGATTATAAAGATGGCTGGTTTGCCGGACTTACGGGAAAAGAGGTTTCGGCATGTTGGGTCGGAATTGATTCCGGCGAATCGCTGCTTTTATCCGGCGAATCGACAGCCGCCGTTATTTGGGCTGATTACAATGCAAAAGTCTTTTCAGACAGCAGCGCGGAACTTCCGATTTCGCAAAATATGAAACTTGTGCGAATCTGCAGAGAAAGCAGCTTGGAAGCATCGGATAATTGCAGAGACTGCATTGATTTTTACTTTAATGCAAACGGTGCGCTGCCGGAACATTGCTACATTCATTCGGATGATATGATGGTTATCGATGAAGATTTCTAAAGGATGGTGCTGATGTATTTCGGAAAAAGTTTTTATATGTGCTTTTGTTTATTGCTGATTTACGGTTTTACCGGATGTCGGCATCAAGATGAAAGTCTGTATTATTTACCGTATGAAACAATTTACGATAAAGAACCCAATAATTCATTTGATACTGCGCTGCTTTTGAATATGACTGCCGGTTTAAATATTGCAGGTTTTTATAATGCGTATGATGAAAAAGCTCAGTCGCCCGATTTAGATTATTACTATATTTCATTGAAAAATTCCGGTTATGCATACAGAATGACATTGACTGCGGTACCGGGAGTAGATGGTAAATTGATGGTTTTTTCGCCGAATTATGAACTTTTATTTGAAATGAATGAACGCGGTGTCGGTGAGGCAGAAGTTGTATGGGATTATTACTGCAAGTATCCGGCAATTTATATAGCGGTGACTTCATGCGGCGGAGCAAATGATGCAGTGCCATATATGCTGAGTATTACAGCCGACAATCACGACAGCAGGATAGAAGTGGAACCTAACAATGAGAAAAAAAATGCCTCGGAGTTGACTCCGCTTTTCCCTTTAAAGGCTTATATCGTACCTAATGACGACGTGGATTGCTATCATTTGGAATTCGAGGGGCGGGTGTGCGATTTCAGAGTGAGAGTGGAATCTTTTTCCAATCTCGATATTTCGCTTACAGTGGAAGAATATATTTCCGTTTCGTCGGGGAATGCAGCAGGTGATGTCGAAATTATTCGGAAAAGCTGTGTCGTAAATCAAAATGGATGGGGCAGTTCCGAAGTGACGCAGTATTTTTCGTCGGGTAAGAGTGATTTTTACGTGTACGTTACTGCAAAAGTCAGAAGTTCACAGAAAGAACCTGTTTATTACATTACGCTTGAAACATTTTCCGACGGTTCCTATGAACGGGAGTTTAATAATTGTCGGGAAGATGCAACTCCGATTTTAGCTCAAGAGGAAATTATCGGCGAGCTTGACCCCGGCGATGTCGATTGGTTTTATTTTGATGTTTTGTATTCAGGAACAAAAATGGAATTGTCGCTTGACGGCATGAATGATAAACGATTTATGCTTGATATTGAAGAATTAGACGGAACAACCGTATACAGCGGAAAAGGAACAACCAATCTTTCCTTACGAGATTTGAAAACTGGACGATATTATTTGATATTGAGACAGGATGAAAAAGTCGGTGTAAAAAACAGATACCGTCTTTTTATCAATACTTATTCAAATCATTAGGATGTATTATGGAAATAAGAAAAAATGTATTTTTTTGGTTAATGCTTGGTTTTTTGATTGTTCTGTTCGGTTTCCTTTATTTTATAGGGATTGTCAATCTGTTTTTCGGTGACGGAATTTTTTTAAAAACTTTTTCGGTGCTTGATTTTAACAGCAGTCTTGTGGCATTTTTTTATCTGGTTATTGTGAGCATTTTCTTTGTGGTTATGGTTACGATTATGATTAAACTTACGACAATGCCGGAACAGCCTAATACTCAGGAGATTATAGATCAGATTGAAATTACCGCTAAAGATTCTCAGGTATCGCCTGAAGTAATAAAAAAAATTACCGATATTTCATCGAGCATGGTTTACCGTGAAAATGAAAAACGTTTTCTTATGATGCTGGAAAATACGACTTTGCAGGATCGGCTTGATGATGTTTATTACGGTTTTTCACAAATGGCATGCGATATTACGGAATCTCAGTCACTGCTTGAATTGTTGGAAAAAGCTATGTATTGGGGAAGTAAATTGTCTTCTTCAAAACGAGCTTCCATATTGGTGGTTGACCGCAATAAATTAAATGTTTACAAAACTCAAGGCTGGAAAAATGAGCAGGGCAATAACGAATTTTATTCGGTTCCGATAAATGAGCGTATTGCCGGAAAAGTTGCGGCTGATAAGCGTTTTTTGAGTGTGAATGATTATACTGATTATAAAAATTATGATTTTCCTGATAAAGATATGTATGAAACTGCCGCTTTTGTTGTATTTCCGGTAGTTTATCAGGGAAGAACAGCCGCAGTGCTGAGTTTTTCGGAAAATACACGGCATGGGTATTATACTGTGGGTGAGCAGGAAATTCTGCGCGTGATTTCTATGCTTACTGATAAAATGTATGATTTTTTACAGCAGAGAAAAAAATTGCAGCGTTATGAACTCGCAGCGGCGAAGGAATATTAGATTAATTTTTATTAAGGAAGGATTTTTTATGCTTACGGAACAGCGAAATATTTTATTAAACATTGCAGTAAGGGAATTTACCAAAAAAGGATTTCAGGTAGAAACATTCGATACTTCTGAAGATTCGTTAAACTGGCTGAAAGGTGAAATTAAAACTACCGATGTTATAGGTTTTGGCGGTTCCAAAACACTTGAGCAGATTGGTTTTTTCAAAAATTTTACCAAGACCGATTATCCGAATTTACTTAACAGAAATGCGGCTAATCTTACATTTGATGACAGAGTTGATATGTGGAGAAAGGCTTTGACTGCCGATGTTTTTCTTTGTTCAGCGAATGGTGTGAGTGTATCCGGTGAATTGATTTTAATAGACAAGAACGGCAACCGCAACGCAGCGGCAACGTTTGGACCTAAAAAAAGAATTTTTATAATTGGCTGGAATAAACTTCAGAGAGATTTTAACGCAGCAATGGAGTATGCAAAAAATGTTGCCGCAGTGCAGAATAATCTGCGATTTCAAACAGACAATCCATGCACTAAAGCCGGAAAATGTCTGAACTGCAATACGTCGGATGGGCTTTGTTTTGTTACAACGGCAATTACGCATGTAGTACAGACATTTCCGGCAATTTTATTGATTATAAAAGAAGATTTGGGATTTTAATCTTCTTTGAAAAGTATAGCGTCTTCTATTTGGAAAAAGTTTGTCGACAAGTCGGCATCGTAACTGTTTGTAGCCGAAATAAGCGTTATTTCAAAATATTTGTTGGCGGTTTCGTAGCCTTCTTTTTCAAAAGTCAGACAGAACTTGAATTTTCGTTTTTCCCCGTTTTCTTCGGCGATTAACGGATGAGAATGAAACGAGAAAGTTCCGTCCATTGCGGGAACAAGTTTTGTAGGATTTTCCCAGTGAGTTATCATTTTGACAACTTCGCCGCTTTCCGCAAAAGTAAGCGTAACTTTCACATCTGTAATAGACTGGAAATTTTCACTTACTACACGTCCGACAAACACCGGAAAGAAGAAGTAGCTTTTTCCGATTTCTTTTTGGTCTTCTTTATTTTCATCATCTTCGATTTTTATTTTTTGAGTATGGCGCGGCATATGGGAAATAACGTTTATTGCCTCTTCGCCTACGCTCAAAATGTCTATATTCATTTGCATATTTTTGCGTTCTTCATTTCTTGTATGAACAAAACCGCGTGAAGATATAACGTATCTTGGTTTAATTTTGTTAAGACAGTAACAAATCATGTCCATTCTGCATTGTTCGCACTTGCAAATGCCTTCTTTATCTTTAAGCAGAGTCTTTATCGCATCTTTGACATAATTTTCCATTAAGTTATAAATTTCCATATATTTTACCCCCATAGAAATTTAGAATATATAATAAATCATTTTATTGTCAATGATTGTTATGTTTATAAAATTTTGACCGACTTAAAAAAATCAATCGCTTTTGAAACTTGGCGACTGCTGCTGTACGATTTGTTCGGCGGCAATGTCTTTTTTTGGTATGGTACTGTGGCAAAATTATCGTTTTGATTTTAAAATTTATTTTCATTTTGGAGTGTAACAATGATTAGCATTGCATTATACCAGCCTGAGATTCCGCAGAATACCGGAAATATCGCACGGCTGGCTGTCGGATTGGATGCAGATTTGTATTTGATAGGGAAGCTGGGATTCAGTCTTGATGATAAATATCTGAAGCGTGCCGGCTTGGATTACTGGGAACATCTGAAATTGACAATTTGCAAAGATATGGAAGAATTCGAGCAACTTACGGCCGGACGGCGCAAAGTTCTCGGAACGACAAAAGGTACTGTTGCGTATTATGAATTCAATTATAAACCGGACGATATTATAATTTTAGGGCAGGAAAGCTGCGGGCTGCCCAAAGATTATTTAATTGCCCATTTGGATAATTCGGTGACAATACCTATGCCGGGTAAAGTCCGCTCTTTGAATTTGTCTAACAGTGCTGCGATTTTGGCGTATGATGCGCTTATGCGTACCGGATATTTTGAAGGATTCCGGAAAAACAGAAATTTTTATACGGAACTGCAAAATACGGTGTACTGACTGTTTTTTGGTAAGTTGAAAATTATTAATAAATTAAAAAAATTAGCTTGAAATAAAAAATAAATATGATATAAAGTCACTCGTATTTCAGAAATGCAAGAATAACTCAGTTGGTAGAGTGCGACCTTGCCAAGGTCGAT
>JAFLVQ010000031.1 GCA_022508205.1 Spirochaetales bacterium | reverse complement strand
TTAATTTTCTTGGATGTTCCATAAGTTCTTTCAATTCTTCTTTTGTTAGCTTTCTCATAAATGCCTCCCTTTAACTCACTCCAGTATATCTCAAAACTTTTTTTCTGAGAATGTTTTTATGAAAAAATATTTTTTTTAAACACTTTTATTTTGATATTAGCCCAAAAGCAGGGGTTGGAAGATTTAGCAACCTTGTTTAAAACCGCGTTTAATGCCGTTTAAAAATTTCGGATTTTTTTAAATAGTGTAATTTTACATGCAAGAAAAAAAACGTGCTTAAAACGCGGTTTTTGGCGTTGCACTTGCAGGGGAAGAAAAATGTCGATTTTTGTTTTAAATTTATTGCTAAAAGAATATTTCCGATTCGGTGAGAGTTCCGCCGACTTCATGGAACTTACCGAAAAAGAGAAAAACCGCGTCCGCGAGGAAGCAAAAAAAAGCAGCCGCTCCGAAGAGTGACTGCTTTTTTTGCTATAATCTGGAAGAGCCGTGCAGTTTCTTTATCTCTTCCAAATCCTTAACTATATCGACCGTCTCATAATAATAATTATGCAGCTCAGCGGTGTAATTATCTTCAAGCCATTCACGCAGCTTTTTCAGCCGTTCACCAAAAAATGCCAGTGCCTTATCAATTTCTTCATTCATTTTTTCTCCTTCAGGGCGTCAAAAAAGCCCATGATGTCGGGATGACCGAAGACAAAACAGCCGACCTCTATCTTTTCCGGAAGTCTCGGCACGAGATAGTCGGCTGCTTGAATAAGCAAATCAATATCGATGCCTTCGTCTGTAATTATTCCTAAGCTGGATAAAAAACCGTCTTTGTCTAAGGTACTGATGATTTCCTGCAGCTTCGTTTTTGCAAGAAAGACAAAGCCGAAATAGGTCAATGTCCCTTTAACTCCCTTAACTCCCGCGCCCATCGCTTCCATATAAGATACAAGCCGTGCCTGTAAGTCTTCTATAGTCATCTTCATGTCAACTCCTTACCCGCACTGACAAGTCAGTGGGTTATAAAACGCTTTCGCTGTCGCAGTGGTAGCATAAGTCGGATCCGCTACACCTTGAGCGGCATATACGCTGTTTCCGTACGAAACGATTTTATTATCGGCACAGCAGCGTCTTTCGGCTTCCTGATCAACCCATTCTTTAGCCTGACATCGAACCCCATTAATAGCATTCTGCAAGTTTTGAATACCTGAACCTGCCATCTGGGCAACATTATCGATTTTCTGTGTTAAGATTTGTTCTTTTAAGGGTAAAGAGGCTTCGAGTACGGAAAGTCTTTTCTCTATATCGAGTGTGAAGCCGATTGTTTTCTCTTCGAGGGCAAGCCGTCTGTCACGCTCCATTCCGATAGCTCCGTCAGTGTACTTTTCCGCAGTAAGCTGCGCAATTTTTGATTCTAATTCGCTGCATTTCGAGTTTTGTGCATTCGCCCAAGCTGACATAACGCCCGGAATTGCAGCGGCAGCAGCGGTTGTCATCCCTGAACCGCCGCCCAGTATTCCTCCGAGACCTCCGTTATCTCGCAGCAAACCCAATGCTGTACCTGCAATACCCAGCCCCAAACCAGTGCCGGCAACGCCTTTACTCGCGTACTCTTTTTGTTCCATGTAATTCCTCCTGTAAAATACAAAAATTTCAGGATGAATATAAAAAATCAATCGATGAAAATTTTCTCATTTATATTTGGTTTTTTGCGGATTTTTCTTCCAAGATTCTTTCGATTTTCTCGCCTAATATCTGCTCGGCGGCGTGAAACTTAGAATAGCTCATACCTAACTCTTCGGCAGCGTCTGAGCGTGTAAGTCGACCTGCAAGCATAACATCGAATATCCGTGACTGCATCTGTGTCAACGCCCCGCACTCACGAATCATATCTATATCACTCCGTATCAGTCTTGAATAATTAATCATTTTATTCTCCTATTTTATTTTGATATTATCCCAAAAGCAGGGGTTGGAAGATTTAGCAACCTTGTTTAAAACCGCGTTTAATACCCTTTAAAAAATCTTTAAAAAATTTCTTAGGGGAATTTCTCATGCCACAAAAAAAAGTTGCTTAAAACGCTTTTTTTACGCGTACCTTCCAAACAAAAAACAGCCACTTTGAAACGTGATTGTCAAGTGCCCAATCTGATAAAAGCCCAATCATACCCACCGTTATTCGTGGAATAAACCTGCGAAGTAGATATTGGTCTACATAGATATGGTTCTCCAATATAAACGCTGGATGAGGGGATAAGCGTAGTGTTTTCAACAGTAGTACTCAGAAGGTTATTTCTTGTAGTACTACCGCCGAATATAGTAATTTTGCCTGTAGTAGTAATAATCCCGCCACTATATCGCAACGGAATCAGAAGAAAATAGTCATTCGTTGTAAATGTTTCCCTAACACCAAACTGCATATATTTCGCCCTCGAATAAATCACCTTATTCTGTACTGCATTGGTTGAAGATGATGAGATAGCACTATCTATCGTATTTTTAGTTGCCCCCTCAGCAATCCCGTTAAGTTTATTCAATAATTCAGTTGTAAAATCATTTGTCGTTAATTTCCCGTTAGGAAAGGTAACACTTCCGTCTTCCTTAAAAGTTATCGTTTTGCTCACAGAATTCTCAGCATTGTCAATTTTTGTGTTATCTGTCCATTGAATCAGCAATTTATCTTGATAAGACGCAACGGTAAATACACCGTTAGTTGACTTCAAATTCGCCAGCGCAACATATTTTCCTCCGGTCACAGTGGAATTAATTATTGCAGTGCCTTGATTTCCTTTCAGATAAGTATTTGTATTCAAGTTCGATTGTATAGGTGCAGTCATTATGCCACCTGACAACGGCAAATAGGATGCGAATTTTTCATTTAACGCTTTACCTTGTGCCGCAGACAAAGCATTCGTCGTCGACGTACTCGTCAAGGCGTTTTCGACCGTAGTCTTCGTCGCGCCGGTCTCGATTCCATCCAGCTTTTTCTTATCGGCGGCAGTCATAAGTCCGTCGGAATACTGAGACGCAGTGTCATTACTTTTAATCTGCTTAATCCACTCAGTCCACGAGTTATCGCTGATAGTTCCTGTACGCACATAAGCGGTTCCATCCATGCCGGCACCTATCATATATCCAATCTGCACAATATATGAAGTGTAACATAAACTGATAATTATCGAGCGCGGACCTTTATTCAGAACTACACCGTCATCATATACGACGCACGTTTTTTTACTATACCAATCCGACGGAGTACTGTACTTACCGAGCGTATTTTCGGTCGTAAGCAATCTATCTGCAAACTGCGCCGTTCCATCGAACTTTGCAGCGTTACGATCTAATTTGTTGTATAAGGCACCATATATAATTTTGTTCTGGACGGGATTTAGACTTTCTGCGCTTAAGCTATCATCAACGATGATAGCCTATGTCGTCGCTGTGGAACCGAGAAGTTCCCACTTCCCGCCGATATACAAATATTCGTCATATATCTGATGCTCTGCCTGTACTCCGGCAGGCACAAGATACATCACATCAGCCAGTATCCCTTCGGTCGGTAGCGATGTAACAACTTTATAGGTCAATCCCGGCACAAAACCCTCGAACTTTGTTCGCAAATCGGCAAGCTGTGTTTGAAGTTTATCATCACCGATTGTTCGCTCTGATGCTTCGGTTATAATCTTTGCAAGTAAGTCTTCATTTTGTTCCGCACGTGTTTGAGCTTCGGCTGTAAGCTTCGCATGTAGATTATCGTCCGCATCTTTGCGCGTCGCAGCCTCTGCCTCGATGTCGGCATTCAGTCGCGTGTCATTCTCAAGCCGAAGTTCGGCTTCATGGGAAAGTTCTTCCGCCAAATATGTGTCCTGTGCTTCACGTGCTTCCTGTTCTGTTTTTATTTTTTGGTCAAGTTGCATATCGGATGCTTGGCGCGCCGCTGCTTCGTCATTTATCTGGTCTGAAAGAGTTTCATCACCGGCAACACGCAGTGACGCCTCAGTATCTATATCTTCGGCGAGCTTTTCATCTGCTGATTTGCGTGTTTCTGCTTCGGACGCATCCATTGCATCAAGCCGCTTCACTTCCGAAAGGAATGTTGAGTTATCCACTTTACTCTTTAAACTCTGCTCTAAACTCTCCACAGTCGGATAGCTATTCCATATATCAGCTTTAATATAATCACCGCATGCCAAATACATAACTTCAATTCTTTTATTGAATAAAAACTCGTTCAATATTTTAATCGTTGTAAACAGCGTTACATTCTTCTGATAAAAAAGCCGTTCATCAACGCCGTCAAGTACGTAATCCTGTCCCTCAGCCAGTAAATCGCCACTATAAGAAAGCGTTACGCCCGGCTTAAAAAGATTATGTCCAAGCGTCACAATCCCATCCGCAGGGACGATGACCTCCTCAACTGTCAACTCGCCGTCAAGATTTATATTCATCAATCCCATAATTCCTCCTTATTTAACTCTTACGATGAATGCGACGGCGCAGTATGCGGGAATCAGCGACATTGGCTGACTGCCACCAGTTTCTCTGACGTCTCTTTGAGTATCCCAATCGGTGCCTGGCGTAAGAAAAGCCGTATCTTTCCATGTTCCGTCTCCATCATGCCTCCCTACAACAAGATTGTGCGAGTGTTTCGGCATCTCATCTTTCGTTATAATGTGCTCCCACTCTCCGCCGTTCTCCCGCTGATGAAAACGGAATTCTTTACCATATTCATCTTTGATTACGCCGCACCCCACCGGAAACCGACCGATAAAATTCGGCAGTCTTGTAGTAGCGGTAGTGATTCCCCACGCATCGAAAAGCAGAGGGTAATCTGTTTTGGTTATAAGGCTTCCGTCGCATAAGAGATAATTACTCCCCCCTTCAAGATTCTTAGGTAGACTGTTAGCTACTCCCCACATTTTAATTGTTCCGATTTCCGTTGTATCATGCACCTCGCATTTTCCGTCATTAACCCGTATCAGGTCGGAGAAGTTGACTTCATCGGCAAAAAGTTCAGCCACCGCAAGCCGTGTGATTTCCGCGACACTTGCAATAAAATTCTTTGTCCAAAAGTTATATAAATCGGTCGCTGAAAGGACGGAGCCAAGTCCGTAATAACAATAATGAATATCCTTGTATTGTCCGTTATCATCGAGCCAATCTCCCACAGCAAAAGTAAGCAGCTTCACCGCAGTCGGACGCTCACGGCTTCCGGATAAAATGTAATCGATGCCTTCTTTGAGGCGATTTTCACTCTGCGCCAAAACCATCGGGGCAGTAATGTAATCCCCGTTTCCGTCAGTCGGATACCCCCCGCGAAAAAGCAGAATCGGCATATCGATGCTGCTTGCCCGATACGGTATCTCAGGCAAATCAATAATTCTTTCACCTGTAATTCCCTCTGTCGAAGTAGGATACTTTATTGGAGAGAAGCCATTGTCTACACTTCGTATCAGTGTAGGAAAGTCCGCTCCTGTCTCTGTCGTGATCCTGCGATTATGATACGACTTTCTCATGAATTGTCTGATGTTTTCTCCGTTTTCTTCAAATAAACGCTTCATAAAATCCCTCCTTAAAAAATCAGTTTTTCCCTTAAATCGAATTTATTTTGTCTATCTGACGGAACTTCCATTCCATCTGTTGTAACGCATCATTTGCCGTTACATTCTTACTGCCAAGCTCAACTTGACTTGTACCAATTCCGCTTGTGATTGTTGTCGTGATTTTATTAATATTCAAGCTAAAAACCTTATCGTTGCGGCAGTAGACCTGCAGCATGTCCAGTGCATACGTACCGGGAAAATAAAACCGAATAGAGCGGAAACTTTTAGTATATGGGATTGTAAATTGCTGCCACCCCAAACTCACAATCTGAAACCGGCGCGAAAAAATCGTCTGTCCGGACCTATCTCGAAAATCAACCGAAAAAAAATCAACTCCGGAAAAGCGGGCGAAAAAAACAAAGAAGTCCTGCTCGATGTACTGCGTATCTCTTTCGAGATAGAAAATAAGGTCTTTTTCTCCCTCGATATGTTTTTCGCCTGCTACACTGCTGCTCTCCACGACTCTTGCACCGTACCAGCTGTCTGCAGTCGAACAATCAGATAAAACAAGAATGCTTTTATCTTGATGCTGCACGTATGCTTTTTGACCGCAGCTCATTTCCGGACGAAACGGCACCTTCGTTAAGGTAATTTTTTGGTCGGTAGACTGTGACGTAATCATACTGTAAGCATAATCCAAAGCGATTTTATTTCGCTCAAAAATAGTATCGGATGTCAGCATGGTAGACAGATGAATCAGAGCCTCTTTCTTGCCTACAAGGTTCTCTAAGCGCGGCAACGGTGGGTAACTGTCAGATGACTCATATCCAACAAGCCCGCAAAAAACAGTATCTTCTTCGTCTATCAGCGCGGGATTATTCTCTTTTTCCTCTTCTGAAAACTTTCTTCCTGCACGTGTCACGGCTGCCCGCGTATACTCTATGTTATCCCAGCTTTCCGCCACTGTAATCTTCGCATAGTCACACCGTCCTAACGTCTTATAAAAATATTGTGTTGTAGCAGTTTCCGGATATTTCACAAAGAATGCGCCGACTGCATTTACTCCCCACACGGCGTCGCTGTCGATGTCGGTTATCAGACGGTCAATAATGTCACTGATGAGTTCATAATCAATATCCATATCGCCGCGCAGAAAATATGATTCCATCTTCGCATAAAAGACAGTATCGATATAATTATCGTTGAACTCCACTCCGGAATCGAGGTTTCTCTCGTCAAGGATAGTTTCGATCATATCAAGCGCGCTGTGATATTTATTGAATTTGCCTTTGTATCGAAGCTCGGACAGTTTGGCGCGGGCAGGCTGCACTTCAACCTTTTTGTCGGTAATCGTCAAAACGCGCCCTTGATAGACAGTTCTATCAAGGGATGAAATTCGGACAATGTCATCCGGCTGAATATACGTATCGATATAATCGAACTCCAAGCTCGCAGTACCGCAGCCTTTTTCGCTTTCCTCAAACTTGACTTTTTTGAGACCAGTTTTGATTGAATCAAGAAAATATACTTTTTTGGCAAAACCAAACTTCCCGTGATAAATCGTCACAGTGGAGTGCAGGTCAAACTCATCTTTTTTCTCCTGCAGGAAAACGTCCTTATCTTCAATATCGACAACAAGATTAACAATCCCCGCAACCGGTGTACTGGCAACTGTAATCACTTTACTTTCTCCCGATATAATATTTTAATTTGGGATTTCCCCCCCTGAAAATACAATGTGTTTTCTCCCTGCATAAGCGAAAAATAAGTACCTCGATTCAATCCGAACCGCTGTTCTACGCCATCGACAGTAATCGACGTTGTGCCCGTGTCCACTTCTATAACGCTTCCGGCAGTCCATCCGCCGGGTGTTATGATGCGAAATGCTCCACCAGCAGAGTTGGAAAGCTGAAACTCGCTAAAATCTTCATCGGGAATAATCTGTAAAACGAAAGATGTCTCATATCCCTCATTATTTACAATAAGAGGCGTCTCGGCATCGGAATTTACTCTCATTACTGTCTGCGAGTAGGTCTCCGATTCAAAATACACCGAAGCACATGTCAATGTAATGCTGATATTCTCGGCAATGACGAAGTTTTTGTATTTTTCTCCGGTAATCGATGGTTTTACTTCAACACGGAAACGGCGCATCTTCTGCGGAATATACATGTAAAAATATAATTTTTCTGTTTTCCCGGTAAAAAAATCAATCAGAAAGTTTCTGCGCCGGCTGATAATACCGCCGTCGGTATCTTTAGCCCAGTGCGTCTGCAATGTAATCGTCCGCGTTCCGTATTCAGCCCGACCGTAAAAAGAATTGATGCCGAAACTGTTTTCGGTCATGCTGTGACTTTCCTTAGGTAAGCCCAAATCGATTTCATCGAAAAAATCGACAATTAACCGCCGATTGTCGTTTTTGTATTGCAGCCAGAACTTTGTTTCGTTATCGTCAATCGACGAAACATAAAAATCAAGACCGTAAATCATCTTGTCGCCGACATAACGCATTACATGCCCCATCTTCCGCTCCATTTATCTCGTTTTTGGATTTCGATAAGTTTTTTTTCGATATTGATTTCATCGCTGTCGATATAAACGGAAACGTTAATTACGGGCGGAGTTCCGCCGTTCTCCATGCTTTGAACAAGGCGTTCAAAAAGAGCATTTTGTTCTTGTGTCAAAACCCTTTCTCCGGAGCTTGCAAGCAGAAGTGTATTGTCGTTATTGTCATTACCCGGAATGACACCGCCTGTCATGTACTTAGCCGGCGGTGTCGGCATAGTCGGAGCAGGTGGCGGAGATTGAGACGCAATAATTCCTGTCTGAACACCTGCGACAGTTGCGAGTGTTCCCGTTAAAACTCCAGCTGCAATCGGTCCGGCTACCGGACCAAGCTGCATCGCCGTTGCCCAAATAGTCGCAATCCCCGCTGCCTGCGAAATCCAAATGTTCGCAATATCCTGCGCTTTTTTGATGTTAAATTGCTCGACTTCGAGTGCATGAGTTCTGTTAAGTCGGTCGACTTCGGAGTTGAATTCGGCAAGTTCTTTTTCATAGCGTGCCTGACGTTCGATTTCGTTTTTTTTCTTTTCGGCTTCTTCAAGAATCTTCTGCCTTTCCAATTCGGCTTTTTTTGTATCTGCGGTTTTTTGCAGCTCGGCTTTTTTCTTGTCATTCACTGCATCGAGTTCACGCTGCTTTGCTTCCATCGCCTGCTGAATATCTTCGTCATTCCTTGCTGCAAGCTGTTCTTTGTAGGCGTCAAGCTGCGCTTGGCGAGTGGAAGTTGTCTCATCCTCGTATTCTTCCAGTGCAGCTAAAGCAGCATCATAAGCAGCCTGTGCTTTTTCAAGCTCGCTTTCAAGCCCGGTTTCTATGATGATTCCGCGTGCTGCATATTCATCTTTCAGGCTTTGCAGGCTCGCTGCTTTGGCTGCGTCTGCCGCTTTCTGTTGCTCATCGTAATACTTTTCAAGTTCCTGTAGCCTTTTATCTAAGGCACCTGCGACTTCCTGAGATACAACTTCCATCTGTTCGCCGATATTAGCTGTCACGGCGGAGAAAATCTCATTGGCTATACTTCCGATAGCTTTCAATCCGGCAGCAATCGATTTTCCGATTAATTCTGTTTTGGCATTGGCGTCATCCATATTTTCTGCGAAGTCGGCGATGTTGTCCGCAATTTGGCTTGTGGCATCGGTTACAAAAGAAAAACTTTTACCCAAAAGTTCAGCAGTTACATTTCCCGTTTCAAGTTCGGTAACGAAACTGCGTGCGGCAACAGCCAGCGCCTCCTCGAAAAAAACGGCTTCCTTTAATAGTTTGTTTTCTTCTTTCTGCGGTTCTTCCGGATTTGCGATTGTTTCGTATCTGGACAATAAGGAAGCTTCGTCTGCTGTCAAAGCGAGCTTTGCTTCTTTTTTTCTTTTTAAATATTCGATAAAAATATCAAGGTCTTTATCGTAATAGAGGCGATCGGCGTCCTCCTGTGCCGCGTAAAAGTCAGAAGAGTTCGCAAAGTATCCCCACTGCAAGTCTTCCATCTCATCGAGATACCGCCTGAAAGCATTAATTCGTTCCTCGTCGGAAACTTTATGTTTAACTTCCTGTTTTTTATTTGCATCTTCAATACGTTTAGTATAATCTTCAAATTCTTGATACTGAGCTTGATTCCTGCGGTTTTCAGCCTCCAAAGCTGCTTTTTCTGTAGCCGTCAGGAGATCACTTTCGATTTTCTTTTTGTTCTCAAGGTACTTCCGATGTATCTCGGCAAGGCGGTCGTACCTATCCTTTTCGTCTTTTTTTTGCTGTGCAGTGTCGGGCGTCTCTTGTACTAATTTTTCTTCCAGTTCGGCACTTTTTTCCAGCTCTTCGTTAAGCTCTATCGCTTTGCTTATCATTTCAAAAAGAATACCAAGTACTGGGGAGCCGTAGGAAATATTCAATTTTTGTCTAATCTCATCACTCGTTATCCCTAATTTTAACATTTTGGCTAAAGCACCAACCAAGTTCTTCTCCGTTATTTCGCTATTTTCCTTCATTTCCGCAGATTTTTCTAAGGTATCTTTATATTCTTCGTTTAGGGCAATCAATGCCTTTTGCCAATCGGTATATTCTTGTCGCTTGATTTCTACAGGTCCCGATTCTCCTTTTCTTAGTTTTGCGATTTTATCATAAACTCTTTTATATTCCTTTTCCTTTTCATGCAAATTTCTAATCTCTTGGGTTGATTCGTTTCGTAAAAATTCTTGTAAATTATCATACGTTTTATTCAAAGCCTGCATTCTCGCATTTTCGTATGCAATAATCGCATCCAATTCTTCTTGCATGTCATCTTTTTCACCGAGATTCTGTCGCTTTTTTTCTATATCATCAAAAAGACCCCCAAGTTCTTCAGTTTTATCTGCTAACTCCCTAACTTTCGCATCAATATCATTCTGCTTATTAATCCAAGCGGCAAGTCCGGCGACAATTGCCGCAATTGCCACACCTATTGCTGTGTACGGATTCGCCAATGCCGCCATATTGCCCGCCTTCATCGCGACAGTCAGTGCTTTAATACCTTTAGTCAAAGACGCAACGGCAGTTATTACGGGCGGAAGTGCGGCTGCGACTGCAGCGGTTGTTAAGATTGCGGATTTTGTGCTTGAATCCATGTTCTGGAATCCGACAACGATTGTATTGAGTGCATCGACAGTGCTTTTGATTATCGGCAGCAGTTCTTCCACAAGTCCCGCTGCGAGCAGATTAATGTTTCCTTTCAGAGTTGATGTTTTGCCGGCAAGAGTTTCCGACGCAGTTGCCATTCCATTAAAGAATACTCCGCCTTCGGATGTCATTTTCTTGAATGCGGCGTTTATATCCGTGAACGATATTTCACCTTTCGAGGTCATTTCGATTATTTGGTCTCCCGTCTTGCCGAGAGTTTCCCCCAAATATTCCAGAATAGGAACGCCACGATCTATCATGATGTTCAATTCTTGCATCGACGCTTTGCCTTTCGTCGCAATTTTCCCGTAAGCAACGGACAGACTTTGTAGTGCTTCGGCAGAACCGGAACTCGCATCGCCGAGCATTTTCAAGGTAGATTCCACATCCTCAAGTTCTATCTGATAAGCAAGCAGTGTTTTTGAACTCTGAATCAGCGGTTCCGGGTCAAACGGTGTAATCGCCGCCATCTGATTTAGTTGTTTAATGAGTTTATCGGCTTTTTTTTCATTGCCGAGCATTGTTGTAAACGATGCAGTAAAACTTTCTATTTTCGATGCACTCAAAACAGCGGCAGTCCCCGCTGCGACAATCGGTGCAGTAACGGTCAGCTGCATTTTTTTAGCAGCTTTACCGATTTTTTCCATGCTGAGTGAAGCCTTTTCCAGTCTTTTCGTTTCTTCCTCGAACTCTTTTACCTTCTTATCAAGATCCTGCAAGCTTTGACTCATTGCCTGAAAGCCTTCGTCATCAAAAAGGCTTTTAAGTTGTATAACCAATGTATCGGTATTCATAACTTGCTCCTATATATCTGCCAGACTTCTGACAGTCTGGATTTTCGGTTTTGGCGCGGTCGGCTCTTTATCTCCTGTAAGTGCATCGAGCAACCGGCAAATCTCTTTCCAAGAAAGACGGTATAAGACTTCGTCCGGAGGAATCGCCAGCTTGTAGTGGAACAGCAAGTCGGCGATTATCCGGCTTACATCTAATTTATCGTTTTCGCTGCTTTTTTTTTACTTTCGGAGTGGAACTTTGTCTCTTCTACGATTGCCTGAATTATCGCCGTAATTGCCATCATTACATCATAGAAACCGAATTCGGTAGCGACGAAATCTGCATCTTTTCCGATGCACAACGCAATAATCTCATGAATCTGCTCGCTAAATCGAGAGTACAATGCTGCAAGTGCGCCACCCATTTCAGATGCAGACAGAGAACCGAGTGCGATAATCCCGGTAAACAATTCGTTATTCTGAAATAAAATAATATTTACCATCGCGGGAACTTTTTTGATTTCCGCAATAACTTTATCTTCTTTTTTGAAGAGAATCGGTTTAGGATTGAAAATATCTACATTAACAACATCCATATTGCCCCCTTTTAATGAGCCGTTAAAGGGTATTTAACGGCTTGGTTTAGAACTCATTTTCTGAAGAAAACGGTTTCTTTTAGTTGATAACCGGCAGGACGACGAACATCCTGTTTCGCCTGCATTGTTACGTTAAAGTCGATTATGTCGGCAGAATTATCATCTTTATAG
Organism: Spirochaetales bacterium; assembly: GCA_022508205.1. Lineage (GTDB taxonomy): Bacteria > Spirochaetota > GWE2-31-10 > GWE2-31-10 > GWE2-31-10 > RGIG8597. The sequence continues at coordinate 7,828 of JAFLVQ010000031.1, read as the reverse complement.
CCTATTCCTGCTCCCGAAGTAAAAGAAACTCTGAAATATGTAACCCTGATAGATCGTCCGTCAGCTTGGTCGGCTTCGATTTTCAGCATTTTCGGTTCGACATTAGTTTTACCCCCCGTGTGAAGCGTAATCTGGTCGGCAGGTGTATAATCATACGTAACCGTACATTCTTCCGACTGGTCGGCAAGGAAGGTGATTCCATATCGTCCGAAAGTGTCTTTGGCAACAATATAGTCTGTGTTTTCTTGGAGTTCGGAATCTCCGGAGGTAATTTTCAAGTTTTCTGGTTCGACCGGCAGCGAATTATCACCGAAACTTTGGTGCAGCAGCTCCTCAAATGTATTTTTTTCTTTTTTTTGCAAGTTTTGAGTAAATCCGACAACTTTCGCGCCTGTTTGTATCTCGACCACATTTAAGTTACCTGTTACTTCATCCATAAGCTGCGGATCAAGCTGCTGCATCGCGAAGTTTATATCTTCCGTTTCTTTAACAACGTACTCATCGTGTTCCCCGTTTACTGCGGCAGGCTGTGCAGTTTCACGGTTAGGTGTTACCGCCAATGCAGATAATATTCCAAGCGGTTTCCATTCCGGAGCACTTCCTTCTGGCGGTATATTTGCGATATACACGGCTCCGGACCCGACGTAAAGTTTTGTTTTATCAGCGGTTGTGTGAAAATATGGCATGTGTTACTCCTTAATATAATTTGTTAAAACTTCGATTTGGAGCGTGTATATCCACGCTTCTTCTTGATAATCGCTAAAAAAATCCGCAATAAGAATAATATTCTCGCCGGATTTTAGTTTTGCTCCGAACAGTATTTTTTTTATACTATCCAGAATGTCGTACGCACCTTCCGAACTTCTCAGGTCTCTGTTAATGACTGTAATATCAAACTTTTTATGTTCCTTTTGTATGCAGCCGACCTGAGCAAAATTCGCAGGCGTGTTGTATTGCGTCCCCGTGTATTGAACAAGGACTTCATTCCTTGCATACAAAAAATCGTTTTTCTTAATGTCGTCGCTGAAAGGTTTTACAGGGATTACGTCACGCAGCCCATCTTTCAGCAGCTCGATAATGCCGTCTTCAATGATCTTAATTCCAGATGCCACCGTACCCCCTCATGCGGAATTGATTAAAATATCTGTCCTGTGGTTTTTTATTCGTTTTTATTATTCCGTTTGATACGTGCGATCCGACTTCTTCGACTCCGACAAGACTCATTTTCTTTTCAGAAATCCTTGTTAGGATTTGCATAGCCGCTTGATAATCCAGATAAACTGCCGATTCCTTTGAAATTTCGCGGTTTCGGCGGGTATACAAACTGTAAACAGCTATATCGACGGCGCAATTTTTGATTATTCCGGGCACGGTCCCGCGTAGTGGAATCTTATATCGACCGCCGATATAGCTATCGATAATATTGCACGCTTTCACAATATTCAGCTCGACAACGTTTTCGTCCGGTTCGTTAGGATTACTGTCATCGCACGAAAGCTGCGCGATAGTTCTCCGGTCTTTTGCTTCGATTAAATCGTCAAGCGTGCAGTACATCATATCCCCCGAATCATAGTGACTGTTTCGGAACCGTCATCGAGTGCGTATCCTTCGTAATACTCTTCGTTAGTTGCCTTAATCATTTTGCCTTCCGCATTGGCAACAAGCTTATCGCCTTTAACAACATTAGCTCCCACCGTTACAATACAAGTTCCTAAAACTCGAACAGGTGCCACATCGCCGGCGTTGGTGTCAACTTCGCAGATTCCCAGAATCTTTTCTGTCTTTGCAATTCCTCCAGAGAAATTTACTGCGGTTCCGGCTTTAATGTCTTCAATTATCGGAACGCTTAGAACATCGGTATTGCATATAGTATTCATGATTTTACCTCCTCTATTTCGCATATATTCGCTAAACGTTTCATTTCCGGCTCTGTCATTTCAATCACATCGCCGTTTTTATACAGCTGTCCCGAGTGTCTAACAAGCTGCTTGCACTTGAGTTTTACTTTAACTGTTTTTTCGGTTTTTCCTTTTTTATCTGCGCTTTTGGGTGTTTCGTCCTGTTTTAATTCGTCTTCGTAATCTTTCATCTTTTAACTCCTTTAGCTGATGCAGTTGCTGATAAGATAGCCGCCTGCTTTATCCATAACTTTTATATCGAAAATATCTGTATATCGAATATTTTTTATTTTACCTCCGTTATCATCGAAGGTGTCTACTCTCGGGAAGCCTTTTTTCCTAAAAGTGAAGCCATAACTTGGCGTATACACCGAATCAGCTCTTTTTGGCACAACTGCGAAAACGATATTGTCTCCCCATAGAAAATCGCCGTTGTCGACGAAATCTGCAATGAATATTTCGCCATTCAGCCCGACAATTTCCTTTAACAAGGCTGTTGTCATAACACCTTTCATCGAATATTTGATTTTTTCAGTAAAATCAGGATGTTCTTTAAGCACATCCCAAACAGGCGCACCGATAACAGCATTAAGCTCGTAATTTGCGCCAAGTTTTTTTTGCATAGCACGGATTACTTCGTTCATAATTTTTAGGGGATGACTGCTGTCTTTGTCGAAACAATCGCCTCCCGATAAAGTTACTACATTGCCGTCAGCGAAGTTATCTGTGGAAGTAGCCAATTCTGCCGCCATTTTTTCGATTTTTCTGAAAATGATTTGCTGATTTGTCATTGTTTCGCGCATTTCAAGCGGCAAATCTGACTCTTCGATTTCTCGGTAATCCAGCGGCACTGTAATATCATGTTCAGTGCACAAAAAGCGAATGTAATCCACATCGCCCGGCTGTCTGACATTAGACCCAGCGCGAATTGCCCTTATGGTATCGTAATCCTTATCAAGTACGGACGTGTAAGCGGGAATCTTACCCTGTTCTTTTTTCACTTGAACAATAGGGAAAAGTTTGTCGAAATAAAGATTTTGCGGTTTGCCTCCGCGAACCAGTTCGGTAAGAACCGGGTCGATTGATATTCGCTGCATTCTGCCCATTATTTAGCCTCCTTTATCGCCAGATCCAATGCATCTTCGTAACTGATTTTCTTTTCTTTCATAATTTTTTTAGCTTTCATATCGAGTTTTTTTCGCTCTTCGTCGACTTCGGCGTATTCAGCGTATTCGTCGGAATCGGAAAACTCTCTGCCGACTCCATCAGCCAAAACGTCTTTCTCTTGCGGAATCGATACCGGCATCTTCTCGAATACCTCCAGAAAATCTTTAACGCCGTCAAGTCCGCCTTCCGCATACAGCTGCTCGGCAACGGCGGCGATTTTATCTTGATCAGATTGCGGCATTTTTCCGACAAGCATTTCTTTCACTTTTCCCAGAAACGATTTCTTTTCTTTTTCTTCCATTGCCTTCAGTTTTTCTTCCAGACCTTTAATTCTCTCCGCATACGCCGCAGCTTCAGTGCGAAGTGTTTCGTTTTCTTTCATGATTTTTTCGATTTCCATTTCCCCTCCTATAGAATCGATTTGGTAATCCGGTATTGCATATTCAATCTCTTCCAGTGATGCGTCATTTGTTTTAGACAACAAGGTTTTTAGTCGACGGAGAATTGATGCAATATCCCTGTTTTTGTTGTTGGATTCGCGTTGTAATTCATAGATCGCATAATCGGAATCTTCCGAGAATGCAAAATCTTCCAATCCCTTAACTGCCGGCGGACATGCGCCGAGAAAACCGACATGACGTAGCTTTCCGTCGGCATAGAATGCCGCCGACCGCGTTCTGTACGCACCTTTTTTCACTAAATCAGCGAAAGTTTTATCTACTTTTTCCGGTTCAGCGTACAAATCGTCGCCTTTAACAATCAGCTTTTTAATCCAACCAAAAGCCGGAGCATTCGTCTTCGGATGCCCGATGACTATCGGTGCATAGTGACGAGATTCATCCGGTTGCTCATTGTACTGACGTGCGATGTTTTCAATATCTTCGCGGCTGTATTCTTTTGCATTTCCGTTCATATCGGTATGCTTTCCAGCTTTGAAGATGTGAATCAACTTCATTTCCTCCTCCTTTATGTTATTAATTTCACTTTATATTATTATTTAAGTGATTATATTCACATTATAATATTTTTTTATGTTATGTCAATCAGTTTTTATTTACTTGATTTTCACAATAAATATGATATTCTTTCATTTAGAAGGGATTTATGAGCAAAAACACTCAAAAAGAAATAGCAGAACGAATGTATTCAGACGGGGAAAGCATAGCTTCCATAGCTAAGGAACTGAACGTATCGACATCGACTGTCGTTCGCTGGCGGAAAATCAACGAATGGAAAAGAGCTAACATTAAAGAAGACGTATACAAAACCAAGATTTCCGAAGACATGCACAAACTGGCGAGTCGATTATTAGAAGACGTATCAACGGAATATTTCAAGGACAAAACTCTCAATTCCGAACGTTTTGTTGCTTTTGATCGTCTCATGGCAAGAATCAACGGCGCGAAAAAATACGATGACGAAACAAATCTTACCAACCAGAAACAGACTATTACTGAAGCTACCATCAATAGAATCTTAAAGGAGATGACGTGAAAGACAAGTATTTCCTTCCTTATCAAAAAAAGTGGCTTACAGATAAGTCCCGCATTAAAATCTGGGAAAAATCTCGGCGTATCGGAGCTACTTACGTGCAGTCATTCGAGGACGTAACCGACTGCCTATCGAGAAAAGTACCGCGTGTATACTTTTCATCGGCAGATATTACGGCAGCGGAAGAATATATTCAATACTGCAAAACGTGGGTTTCAGTATACAAAGCAGTTGCCGAATACAGCGAAGAAATCGTAATTTTAGCTGAAAAAGACATAAAAACATTCAAAATCCGTTTCGCAAACGGCACACACATAACGGCGTTATCATCCAATCCCAAAGGGTTTCGTTCCAAAGGCGGCAAAGTGGTACTTGACGAGTTTGCATGGCATGAAAACGCAAACGAACTATGGAAAGCAGCAAAACCGGCTATTACATGGGGCTACCCGCTGCGGATTCTTTCCACACATCACGGTAAACAGAGTCTTTTTTACAATTTTTGCGAAAAAGTAAAAAACAAAGAGCTGCCCTGGTCTATTCACACAGTAGACATCTACCAAGCAGTCAATGACGGGCTTGTAGACAAAATTAAAGGGCACCCAACCAATACACTCGAACGCTCGCAGTGGTTACAGGAAGAAAAAACCTCATGCGCCAATACTCTCGTATGGAGTGAAGAATACGAATGTCATGCCGTCGATGAGGCAACTGCATTTTTTACCTTTGAACTTATAGAAAAAAATACAAAAAAAGGAATATTGTCGGATCTGAAAGAGTACGACGATTTATATGCCGGGCTTGATATTGCCCGTACGGGCGATAAAACTGTACTCTATGTTATATCAAAAGAGAATAACATAAAAACGACACGCCACATAACGGTATGTCGCGGTATGCCGTTCATGGAACAATACAAAAAAATCAGTGATATTCTAAAAAAGAACAAAATCCACCGGCTATGCGTTGATGCTACCGGACTCGGAATGCAACTGGCAGAAATGCTTCAGCAGCGATTCGGACGGTATATGGTTGAATGCTGCACAATGACCAACCCATTCAAAGAAGAAATAACCAATGTAATATATACCAGCATGGAAGATAACTCCTTCATTCTGCCCGATTCCGATACAGTCAAAAATGCGTTTCACTCGATAAAAAAGATAATTACAGCATCCGGGAATATTCGTTTCGATTCACAGCGAAACTCGGAAGGACATGCGGATGAATACTGGGCGGCAGCTCTTTCCAATTATGCGGCAAGCCGTCCGAGTAGAATGCCAAAAATCCATAATAGGAAAAAGAAAAAAAATAAAATCTGGGAGGGCTACCAATGAAAAAAAAATTCTCCGAAATTGCGACGCGAGCAAACAGCCTCGATTTTTTCGAGAACCTGTTTTATTATCCGAACCCGGATAAAATATTAAAAGACAAAGGCGATGATATAAGCATATACGAGGAGCTGCTGTCCGACGACCACGTCCGAGCAGTAACTCGAACACGCATTGCGAATATCTTAAACCTCGAATGGAAAATCACAGAAAACGATACAAGCAAAACAATAATCGATTACGTAATAGCCGAATTAAACCGACTTGACGTATACCAAATAATAACATCTGCAATGCAGGCAGTTTTTTTCGGGTTTAAGGTCTTTGAATTGAATTTCGATAACACAAAGATAGAATCCATTAAAGGCAAGCCGTGCAGATGGTTTGCTTTTGACAAAGATAACCAGCTGCTTTTCAAATCAAAAACAAATCCGAGCGGAGAAATAGTTCCGCAAGCAAAATTTCTGCTGGCAACACAGGATGCAGATGAAATCAATCCTTACGGTTTCCCGGATTTGTCCTGTTGTTACTGGTACGTTATATTCAAAAAAGGGAATATTAAATTTTGGATAAAATTTCTCGAAAAATACGGTATGCCCTGGACTATTGCGAAAGCTCCGCCGCAAACTTCTGAGCCAGACAAAGACGACCTACTCGAGAAAATCAATGACTTACTCGAAGACGGTACGGCGGTTATCGATGATACTTCCGATATTGAATTCATTGAATCGGGCGGAAAACAGCAGAGCGGAACATTGTACAATGATTTTCTTAACTTCTGTAATGCCTCGATAAGCAAAGCAATACTCGGAAGCACACTTACCACCGAAAATACGGAAGGCGTCGGAAGTCAGGCACTCGGATCGGTTCACGAAAGAACAACAAAAGCGATAATTTCTTCCGATAAACACATGATTTGCACATTTTTTAATAAAATAATCAAATTAATAATCGATTTGCGGTTCGGAGTTCAGCAGAAATATCCGTTTTTTGAAATGAACTCGCCGCAGGAAATCAACGAGACTATTGCCGACCGAGACATCAAACTCAAATCAATCGGTGTGAAGTTTAAGCGTGATTATTTCAAAAAGACATACGGTTTTTCTGATGATGATTTCGATATTGTGGATTCGTCGGAATATTCGGAACCGCCTCATATTGCAGACTCTGCCGTAAAAGATTCGGCTTACTGGGATAACTTAATTAATGAAATAGAAAAGTGCGAAGATTACACAGAAGCAAAAGAGAAAATGAAGTCATATATAAAGGAAGAAACTCAACCTGAACTTCAAGAAAATCTGGGAAAAATCTTCCTTCTCGGCGAGATGACAGGGGAGGCAAGCGTATGATGCATCACATAGTTACCGTACTTCCGATAATTATTTCGGTTACCACACTCATTACTTTCTTCCGCAATGAAATACAAAAACAGCGTGAATACGGCAAATTTTTGAAAGAAATCGAAATAACAACAAAGCAGGTTCAAACACTGAAAGATGCAATTCGAGCAGTAGATGCGCGGCATCGTAAATGGCTAAAACCCATCGAAAAACAGCTTCAAGAGACACGTGGGCAAGTCCACAGCCTCGACAAACTGACAAATGAACTGTTTGTTCGACTCGATTCAATCTCATCATCGATAGAAGAAATCAAAGAATTAATTAAAAAATAGGGAATATATGAAAAATATAACTTTGAATTATCAAAATTACAGTTACAAATTAATCAATGGAGATATTACCGAACAGATAGAATCTCTCCCAGAAAAATCAATAGACCTTATCTTAACCGACCCACCGTACGGCATTACTGATGCAGCTTGGGATACAATCATTCCGATAACTTTCATTAAAAAGCTTTTTGAAAAAGTTCGGAAATCAGATAGAACACCGATGCTTCTTTTTGGGGCGGAACCGTTTTCGTCACTCTTGCGTACGGGGGGGG
>JAFLVQ010000030.1 GCA_022508205.1 Spirochaetales bacterium | reverse complement strand
TGTGAGACCGAATCAGCGCGTAATCATCACGTTCTTGGACGAGGATTTTGACGCGGGCAGACAGCAAACCGAAAAGCTCATGGCACTCGATGAGCTTCACTGCGTTTTTGGTACGATGCCTCACGAGGAGGCGGAGGACATCCGAAAGAACCGCGTGAACTTCAAGGAGCGGAATATCTGAGATCCGGTCAAAGATGACAAACTCCCTGAACGAAATGCCGCTTGAAGAACTGTGGCATCTTTTTCCCATAACTTTCTCGGACTGGTCGGCGGGCTTTTGGGCTTCAAAAGAGTTTTCGAGGCTCGTGCGATGCAATTTGCGTATGAAAGGAGAAAATATGACAGAGCAGAACGGGTCATTCAAAAGGCTCAAAAAGACATTCACGGTAAACGGAAAAACATTGTGGGTTCTGGTAACGCTCGCCGACATCGTCGAGTACGACGAAAACGGTTGGGAGGTTCATTTTAAGTGCGCGCTCAGGGAATGGTGGCGTGAGTACGACGCATACGGCAACGAACTTCTTTACAGGGACTCCAGAGGAAAGGAGGAACATCACGACTACGACGAGAACGGACGTGAAATCCACGAGAGAAAATCCGACGGTACGGAAACATGGTTCGAGTACGATGATGGCGGGAATCTTGTTCATGTAAGGGATTCCTGTGGCCGTGAGGAGTGGCGCGAGTACGACGAGCATGGAAAACTGCTTCACTGCAAGGATTCCGACGGAACGGAAGAGTGGCACGAATACAATGCACTCGGCAAAGAAACCCACAGTAAGTCCACCGACGGCAAGGAAAGATGGGCGGAGTACGACGGGCACGGCAGGCTCATTCATGTAAAAAAATCCGGCGGCAGTGAGGAATGGCGCGAGTACGATAACCGCGGAAACCTTATCCGCCGCAAAACAGATGCAGGTCATGAGGAACATCGCGACTACGACGAGAACGGACGTGAAATCCACGAGAGAAAATTTGACGGCACGGAAATCTGGCATGAGTACGACGCACAGGGAAACGAAGTCCTTATCCGCCGCTCCGACGGTACGGAAGAGCGGTACGAGTACGACGCACACGACAACGAAATCTATGCAAAAGAATCAGACGGTACGGAATACTGGACGGATTTCGACAAGTACGGCAACGAAATTCACTGGAAAACTTCCGACGGCGAAGAATACTGGCGCGAGTACGAGCATCGGGAGGACGGAACGCTGAAAAAGCGCGTCACGTACAAAACGGTTCGTCTCCGGCAGGGAAAAGGCGTGTGAATTGTCAGATACTCTCATTATAAATAAGCTATGTTATGATAGAAAAAATAACAGAGTTAATTCCTGCAAACTTATTGGCTTAAACAAGAAGATGAATAAGTCTCCTGAATTGAAGAAACTGTTGACTGCCAAAGCAGGGCAGAGGCTGTACCGTTCGCTCGGATTTGAGGATGCTTCGGGCGAGTACCGTGCGATGTTCCGCAAGGTGTGAAGGATGAAAGGATAGAAAAATTGTGAAGGCTTCTCCCTCATGAAATCAGAAATCGAAAAGTTTGCGGTCTCGATAGGAAAGGTCTCGCCGCTCGTGAAAGCCGCACCGTTCCCAAAAGGCATTGCCGTCCGCGTTGTCTGAAAATGTTACAAGGGCCGCTTTCGGGATTCCTTCGGTGCGGAGCGCGTCGCAGGCTTTCTCAACGAGTGCGCGTGCGATTCCCCGTCCGCGAAAACGTGCAGCGACTGCGGCATGGTAGATGTGCGCTCTTCTCCCGTCGTGCCCTGCAAGGATTGTGCCCGCGAGTACCCCTCCCTCTTCGGCAATGAAGCAAGTGCGCGGATTTCTCGCAAGGAACGCTGCGATGCCTTCACGCGAGTCGTCCCGCTCGGAAAGCCCCAGTCCCGCGCATTCGTTCCAGAGCGCGAGAGCGGCTTCGTAGTCGGATGCGGCCATTGTTCGGATTGTCATTATGTTCTCCATTTATAAAAGTCAGTCTAATCGAATGCTAAAACTGCCCCAATGCCGCCGCAAACACATCGTAATTCTGAGTCTCAAAGTCGCGGCAAAAAACGGCAAACTCGATTGTACTGAATGCGCGGCGGTAATCGGGAAGCAGGTTCTTGTACGCTGCGGCGACCACCTCAGGCGGATTCGAGAACGCTCCGCAGCCGAACGCACCCAGTATCACGACTTCGGCTTCATATTTACAGGCAACGTCAAGGATATGCCTTAATCGTGACTCGTGAATTTTTGTCAGTGTTTCGTTTTCAAGAGGCTTCATGTCCCTGCTCAAACAAGGAGCAGCGCAGGTCAGAACATCTGCGAAAAACCATTCGGATTCTGGCATGAGCTTTGGCGTGGCTGTATCGGACTTAAAGATAAGCACATTCGGCGTGTAGATAATGTCATCATTTGCGAGGTCGTTATCTGCTTTGCAATGCGGGTTATAGAACTGTTCCCGCATTTCAGGGGAAGCGATTGAGTCATACAGTGTCGATATTCTGCAAAGGCATTCTTCCTGTGCTCTTGCCCCATGAATAACGCCGCCGCCCGGATGGTAGCTGTTCGCAAAATTGAGCACGGCAACTTTTTTACCCGCGCGGGCATAGACCTCTGCCGCTTCGAACGTTCGTTTTTTGGAGACGATAATTTTTGCCTCTTGCTCAAAGCGGTTGCGTTCGCAGTCAATTTTTTCATCTGCGGGAACAAACACATGATTCTTTCGCGAGTAGTCACAGGCTGAAACGAGTTTTGCGTTTGTATTGTAAAGTTTTTGTGTGTCGGCAAAAATCTCTGCTAAGGTCGTGCGTTTCATTTTTCATTGATCCAATTAGTCTACTTGAAGTATAAAACCGAATTCTTGAAAATATCGAGTCCAGTGTGTTCGTCAACGATTCCTTCCGTCCATCGGGGATGCAGTTCTTTTGAAATATAGGCTTCAGGGTGCGGCATAAGTCCCAAAACGTTGCCTTTTTCATTTGTAATTCCCGCAATGTCGTAAACAGAGCCGTTCGGATTGCAAGGATATTCCGTTGTGCCGCCGTTCTCTGCGATGTAGCGCAATGCGACTTGGCCGTTCTTTTTCAGGCGTTCCAATACCGTCGCATCTCGTGTCACGAATTTTCCTTCGCCGTGACGAACGGGAACGTAAAGTTTTTTCAATCCCGCAAGCCAAGGCGATTTGTTATTTTCCACATTGAGATAAACCCAACGATCTTCAAATTTTCCGCTGTCGTTATCTATCAAACTTGCGACCGGTTCGTAAGAATTATCGAAAGACGGAACCAGTCCGAGTTTTGTAATGACCTGAAATCCGTTGCAAATACCGATTACAAGTTTATCGGTTGCAATAAATTCCTTTATTTCATCAAAAAGATTGTATTTTACGAGATTTGCAAACACTTTTCCCGAAGCTATGTGATCGCCGAAAGAAAATCCTCCCGGAAAACCGAGAATCTGATACTCTTTCAACATTTTTTTATTTTCAATCAAATCTTCCAAATGAACAATCGTACTTTGTGCACCTGCCAAATCAAATGCCCACTTTAACTCTTTCTCTGCGTTAATGCCGTAACCGGTTAATATCAATGCTTTTGGTTTCATTTTACTCTCCCATTAAAAATCAAGTGCGGTTTTCCAGCCGTCTTTCAAATCAGCTAATGTTTCTTTTACCAAAACGTCTTCACCGTCTTTGATTTCCACAGTATTACTGTCGTTTGTTTCTCCAAGCAGAACCGCATTTTCCCGACCGATTGTATCAAGAAATGCTTCTTCGTTTTTGGTATCTACAGATACAAGAATTCTTGACGGAGATTCACTGAAAAGTTTTTCTTCGGCAGTAAGCTCTTTTTCCAATGCGCCTACGTTAATGCTTGCTCCCGTATTTCCCGAAAATGCAGCTTCTGCCACTGCCACTGCGAGTCCGCCGTCGCTTAAATCGTGGGCACTGTCTAAAAGACCTTTTTTCAATACTTCGGCAAGTTTTTTGTACACGGCAAACGTTTTTTCCGGACAGTCTACCGTAGGAACGATACCGCCTTTGATTCCGAGCATTTCAAAATATTCGGAAGCTCCCAGCTCGGCTTTTGTTTTTCCTATCAGATAAATTTTTTTGCCCGGTTTTTTAAAGTAGAACGATACGGTTTTTGTAACGTCGTCGCTTTTTCCCGTAACGGTAAATAAGAGTGTAGGCAGTACCGAAACTTTCTTTTTACCGCGTCGATAGTCATTTTTCATGCTGTCTTTACCGGAAATGCACGGGCAGTTATACGCAATGCTAAGATCGTACAATGCCTCGCAGGAGCGAATCAATTGAGCCATTTTGTAAGTTCCGTCCGGTGTTGCGTCACTTTGAACCGGGTCCGGCCAGCAGAAATTATCAAGTCCGACAAGGGTATCCGGATTTGCACCGAGCAGAATTGCCTGACGCACTGCTTCGTCTATGACATTCGCAGTCATTTGATAAGTATCGAGGCGGGAATAACGCGGAGTCATTCCGTGCGTAACAACGAGTCCCTCATTTTTGTTTGGGAAAATTTTCAGAACGCCGCCGTCGGACGGCCCGTCGTTTTCTTTTCCGGTAAAAGGTTTATTTACGGTTCTTGCTTGAACTTCGTGGTCATACATTCGCACCCAATTTTCTTTTGATGCGACATTAGGGCGTGCAAGCAGTGTTTTCAAAAGTTCTCCGTAACCGTATACAATATTGCTTTCGATTCTTTCCTGCTTCGCAGCAATCCATTCGGCATCGATTTTCAAACCGGGATTTCCCTCGTGCAGCATTTCCAAATCGAGTGTGGAAACTCTTTCGCCGTTGTAAAAGCATTCCATCAGACCATTGTCGGTAAATTCGCCGATTACGTTGGCTTCGACATCTCTGCGTTTTGCCAATGCCAAAAAGTCTGCGGCTTTGTCTTTGGGTACGGCGACAGACATTCGTTCCTGCGCTTCGGAAAGGAGAATCTCCCACGGTTTCAAGCCGGCGTATTTAAGCGGGCATTTTTCTAAGTCAAGTTTTGCGCCGTTTGTGAATTGGGCCATTTCACCGATAGAACTTGCAAGTCCGCCGGCTCCGTTGTCCGTTAATCCGGAATACATTCCGGCGTCACGCGCTTCCATTAAGAAATCCAGCATTTTTTTCTGTGTAATCGGGTCGCCGATTTGTACAGCGGAAGTAGGAGAGGTTTCTGTTAATTGTACGGATGAAAATGTAGCTCCGTGTATTCCGTCTTTGCCTATAAAGCCACCGCACATTACGATCAAGTCGCCCGGCTGAACATATTTTTCAAAGCTGTCTTTTCCGTTTACTTTTAACGGCATCAATCCGCCGGTACCGCAGAAAACAAGCGGTTTCCCCAAAAACGAAGGGTCAAAGGTGATAGAGCCGTTTATTGTAGGTATACCGGATTCGTTTCCGCCGTCTTTTACGCCGCGGTGTACTCCCCGAAAAATTCGTCGCGGGTGCATCAGTCCTTCCGGAACATTTTCATCTTCCGTATAAGGACTGCCGAAACAAAAAACATCTGTATTGAAAATCGGATACGCACCGAGACCTGTTCCTATAATGTCGCGATTGACACCGACAATTCCCGTCATTGCGCCACCGTAAGGGTCAAGTGCCGACGGAGAATTATGAGTTTCTACTTTTACGCAGTAAGCATAATCATCGTCGAATTTGACAACTCCGGCATTGTCTTTGAAAAGTGACAATAAATCGTTTCGTTTTTCTTTAATCTTGTCTGTAGAGCCTTTTATATACGTTTTGAAGAGATTTTTAATTGTTTTTGTTTCACTGCCGTTTTTGTAGACAACTTCGGCGGCAAAAATTTTGTGTTTGCAATGTTCGGACCACGTTTGCGCAAAAAGTTCAAGTTCTACATCGGTAGGAGCTTCGGGAAGACCGATTTCTTTACGTTTAGCTTTTGTTTTGTCATTACGGAAATACTCCCGAATGGCTTTCATTTCTTCCAATGTCAATGACAAAACTCTGTCGGCGGAGATTTTTTCCAGTTCGCTGTCCGAAACTTCCAAGTTTATAATTTCAAAATAAGGTTTTTCGATATTTTGCGGCTGATATGAAAAGTAATCAATCGGTATAAAAGATTCGCGAGTGAAAATTCGATAATCTTCTATCAATGTATTGCACAGAACATTTTCCGCAATGTTGATTTTTGCGTTTTCATCGGTTTTGCCTTTAAAAAAATAAACAGCCGAAGAACGAACATCTGCGAAATTGACATTTCTGCTCAAAATAAAACTCATTCCTCTTGCAGTTGTACGTCCGACGTTGTCGGTGACTCCGTTTTTGTACGCGACTTCTATCGCAAAGTCATAATCCAATTCTTTGGCATAGGCAAAACCTTCTCGGCTTTCTTGGTAAACCGAATCGCACAAAAGGTCGCTGCGAATCAGCTGCGCTTCTGCCGGAGTAAGCGTTTCATTGATATTGTATGCTTTGATTATTTCCAATGAAGAAAGTTCGATTCCCGTATCTTCGAGGATTGTTTTTAATATTCCTGCACTGTGACTGTCGCTGAACTGCGGTTTATTTTTTATTTCAAATCGTAACATCTGCACTTTTGAGGCTCCCGAAAAAAGATAAAAAGTTTATAAAGGAATAACATGAAAATTGCAACAATGAATGTAATTCAAGGAATTACATTCGATAATGCAAAGCGTTCTTTGCGGTAAACAAAAACGTGCGGTAAAAAATAATTTGTTGCATTTTATTGTTGCAAAGTCATAAGTATAATGATATATCAATATTTATTGATGTACTAATATGGAAATAATAAAAATTTTAAAAGCATTAGGTGATGAAACTCGTTTCAGAATAATTCAAATACTTCATGGCGGAACATATACGGTAAACGAAATTTTGTTCGTTATCGGTGGTCGTCAGTCCAATATTTCGCATCATTTGAAAATTTTATCCGACAACAATTTAGTTGAAAGCAAAAAAGAAGGAATGTGGATTTATTATCGTATTTCTGCTTTTTACCGAACGCATCTTGCACATGTCATTGAAAAGATAGACAAAAGCTGGCTGCCGGAAGAAATCGAAAATGACCGCGTAAAAATCGACATGATTTTGAAGAAACGTCAGGAACAGGCGGAAAAATATTTTGCCTCGATTGACGAGGCGGGACAAAAACAATTGCTGTCATTTCTCGATACTATTTTCAGCTCAGCGGAAATTACGGATTTGATAAAAGAAAAATATCATACGATTTTGGATGTAGGCTGCGGCAACGGAAGAAATCTGCCGGTTCTTGCTCCGTTTTGCGACAAGGTTATCGGAGTGGACTCTTCGGCTAAAATGCTGCGGCTGGCTGAACATCTTGCGAAAAAATCTCTGCTCAGTTACGAATTATTCAACAGTGACATAACTTCGCTGCCGTTTGCGGACGAAAGTATCGATGCCGTATTTATAAATATGGTTCTTCATCATGTACCGGTTCCTCAGGTTGCCGTTTGTGAAGCGGCAAGAGTGCTAAGCCGCAATGGGAATATTTTTCTGATTGATATGGCAGAACATAATGACGAAAGTTTGCGTGATACGCATGGAGATTTATGGCTCGGTTTCTCGGAAGATGATTTAGTTTCGTGGATTAATGCCGCCGGCTTACAGGTGCAAATGCTGATGACAAAGTCGTATATGCAGCATAAAAAAATAATAATTATCAAGGCTACAAAACCGGAATGAAGCTTTTGCGGCGTTTCGGAATATAAATATATAAGGAGTTTTTATATGTCAGATTACAAAATCGCGGATATTTCCCTTGCAGACTGGGGGCGAAAAGAAATTGAAATGGCGGAAAAAGAAATGCCGGGACTTATGGCTATTCGTGAAAAGTATGCGCCGAAACAGCCGCTGAAAGGCGTAAGAATTTCGGGTTCGCTGCATATGACAATTCAGACAGCTGTTTTGATTGAAACGCTGCACGCGCTTGGTGCCAATGTTCGTTGGGCAAGCTGCAATATTTTCTCGACACAAAATCATGCCGCAGCTGCAATTGCCGCTGCCGGAATTCCGGTATTTGCATGGAAAGGCGAAACTTTGGAAGAATACTGGGATTGTACATTGAAAGCCTTGACTTTCCCTGACGGAAAAGGGCCTCAGTTGATCGTCGATGACGGCGGGGATGCGACATTGTTGATTCACATGGGATATGAAGCCGAAAATGATCCCGAAACGATTAACCGCAAAGGTGCCAATCACGAAGAACAGGTTATTCTTGATCTGCTGAATAGAGAATTGAAGAATGATAATCAAAAATGGCATAAAGTTGTAGCGGAATGGAAAGGCGTAAGTGAAGAAACGACCACCGGAGTTCACAGGCTGTACCAAAGAGCCGCTGCCGGAAAACTGTTGGTTCCTGCAATCAACGTAAACGATTCCGTTACTAAATCGAAATTCGACAATCTTTACGGCTGCCGTGAATCACTTTGTGACGGAATCAAACGTGCGACAGACGTTATGTTGGCGGGAAAAGTTGCGGTAGTGTGCGGATACGGCGATGTGGGCAAAGGCTGCGCTCAGTCGTTGAAAGGATTCGGCTGCCGTGTAATTGTTACCGAAATTGACCCTATCTGCGCATTGCAGGCTGCAATGGAAGGATACGAAGTTAAAACGGTAGAAGATACTTTGGGACTTGGCGATTTGTATGTAACTACAACCGGAAACTGCGATGTCATCACAAGCGACCACATGGCTAAAATGAAAGATCAGGCTATTGTCTGCAATATCGGACATTTCGATAATGAAATCCAAGTCGACAAATTAAACGCATATCCGGGAATCAAGAAAATTAATATCAAACAAGGCGGAGAAGGCGGTACAGTTGATAAATATTTGTATCCTGACGGACACTGCATTTATTTATTGGCTGAAGGCCGTTTGGTAAATCTCGGCTGCGCAACAGGTCATCCTTCTTTTGTTATGTCAAACAGCTTTTCCAATCAGACAATGGCTCAGATTGAGTTGTGGGAAAAACAAGACAAATTGGAAAAAGGCAAAGTGTACATGCTTCCGAAACATTTGGATGAAGAAGTCGCTCGTTTGCACCTCGGCAAGATTGGAGCTAAACTTACAACACTTACACAAAAGCAAGCGGATTATATCGGCGTAAAGATTGAAGGGCCTTATAAATCAGACCATTACAGATATTAAAATTGTGAGCTGCCTGAAAAACGGCAGCTTTTTTTATTCGCTTTGCAACGCGTTTTTGATTCCTTCAAAAAAAGTTTTTATTGGAAGTATTATTTTAAGAATAAAACCGATATAGGTAAAAAAAGAATTTTACCGGTAAAAAAGGATTTTGTTAAATTGGAAAAATTGAAAGTACTTATGCTGGGAGATGCAATCGGAACTCCCGGACTTGAACAGATATACATGAAGCTGCCTGCCGTTTTGAAAGAAAATGAACCTGATTTGGTGATTGTCAACGGTGAAAATTCGGATGACGGCTTTGGCATTACAGAAGAAATTTACGAACAGCTGCTGGACTGCGGCATTGACATAGTAACTTCCGGCAATCATATTTGGTCAAATGCGGATGCCGGCGAAATTTTACGCAAAAATGATCGCCTGCTTCGGCCGCATAATTATCCCGATGCACCGGGAAAAGGTTGGTATCGCACCGTTATAAATGATGTTGATGTCGGTGTGGTAAATGTAATCGGCCGTTATTTCATGACTCCGGTTGACTGTCCGTTTCAAACAGTGGAAAATCTTTTGAAAAACGAATTGTTTGGCTGCACAATTGTTGTTATTGATTTTCATGCAGAGTTTATGAATGAAAAAAAAGCATTGGCAATTGATTTTGACGGAAAAATTTCTTTTGTTGCGGGAACTCATACTCATGTACAGACTGCGGATGAAGTAATTTTTCGTAATGGAACAGGTTATATTACGGATATAGGAATGTGCGGCGGAATCGACAGTGTTATCGGAATGGAACGTTCCGCTATTCTGCAAAAAATAAAGCGTCAAATTACGCTGCCGTATGTCCCTTCAGTGGAAAATGGGAAAATGCAGGGCGTTTTTATTGACATTGACTGTAAAACAGGAAAAACTTTAGATATTAAAAGGGTATCAATTTAATTAAAACGAAGGAAGTTATGAGCTTTATAACAGATGAAATTTCTCGCTTGAATATAGAAAGCGAATTGGAAAAATTAGTTTGCCGCAAAAATGCAGCGGCGGCTTCATTGGAATGGGGAATGAACCATATCATGTTTGCTCCGTCAAAAAGAGTACGTCCGCTTCTTGTGCTGGAAGCAAATCTTGTTTACGGAACACCGGACAGCGATGCTTATATTTTGGGTGCTGCTGTCGAATTGATTCATACATATTCGTTGGTTCATGATGACCTTCCGTGTATGGATAATGACGAACTGCGCCGCGGTGTGCAGACGCTGCATGTCCTGCATGGTGATGCGTATGCGGTTTTGGTCGGCGATGCGCTTCTTACTGAGGGATATTCCATGTTGTCGCGGTATACAAAAACGGATAAGCTGCCGCTGATTTTGAAATTTTTCGGGGAAAAAGCAGGCCGCGGCGGAATGGTTTACGGGCAGATGCTTGATTTGGAGTATGAACAAAGATTGTCCGGTGAAAAAAAAGTGTCGCTGGAATCTCTCAATGAAGTAAATCGTTATAAAACAGGCTGTCTTTTGCAGTTGTCGCTGTTGTGCGGCGCGGTAAACGGCGGAGCTTCGGCCGAAGATTTGGAAATTTTTGAAGAACTGGGGCATATAATCGGTGATATTTTCCAGATAAAGGATGATATTCTCGATGAAACATCGAGCACTGAAGTTTTGGGAAAACCGGTCGGCAGTGACGAGCGAAACCAGAAATCTTCGATTGTGCGCTTTTTGGGGTTGTCCGGTGCAAACGATGTAATGAATCAACGTAAAAATGATGCGTTACGGCTTATAAAAAAATTATCCGGCAACAGAGATTTTTTCGAGAAATTTTTGGATTTTCTTATTACACGGGAAAAATAATGAATGGCTAAAAAAATAATGCTTCGCGATTTGGTCGCAGTTCAGGCCGGCTGTTCGGTTGCTGCTGCCGAACGGAAAATTCTTGCGGGAGAAGTTTTTTCGGGGAATGCACGTTTGACTCATCCCGGAGAAAAGTTTGATTCGGAAATAAAGCTTTATATTAAGGAAAATTGTCCGTATGTTTCACGTGGAGCATATAAACTGCTTAAAGCATTGGAAGTTTTTCCGCTGGATGTGAAAAATTGTGTGTGCATTGACGCGGGAAGTTCTACCGGCGGCTTTACTCAAGTGCTTTTACAGAACGGAGCGTCTTTGGTTTATGCGGTAGACTGCGGAACAAACCAGCTGGATTTTAAACTGCGTTCCGATTCGCGCGTAATTACGATGGAAAACACAAGAATGCAAGATTTGCGGAAAACCGATTTGCAGCCACTGCCGAAAATTGCCGTAATGGATGTAAGTTTTACATCGTGCATGCCTTTGGTGTATCATTTGTTTGCTGTTTTGGAAATCGAAGAAGCCGTTGTTCTGATAAAACCGCAGTTTGAATACAAAAGGCTGCAGTCGGTTTTGAAATTATCCGGGAATTTCGGCGGCGTAGTTCAAAGTGAAGATGAAGCGCGGAAAATTTTGAATTATGTCTGTCGGGAAATACAAAATGCGGGAATTACATTGGCAGCGGAACCGACGGAAAGTCCGATAACCGGGACTTACGGTAATACGGAATACCTTGTTTATTTGCAGAATATAAGGAGATTGTCTTGTTGAAGATTCGGAATATACTGATATTGATGATTGTGATTTTGTCGTGTTTGTTTTCATGCGGACGTGAAAATATGCTTAATGGACTGAATCAATATCAAAATACATTGTGGATAAATGCGATGTCTTTATACAATGAAGATATGACGCTGGATGCTAAAATTTCGTGGCTGGAAAATACGGCAAAACTCGAATATTCGATAGACGCTTTTTTGCCGTTGACAATTCAAACTCGTGATGATGCGTTTCGGTCATGTCTTTATTTTTTTATTTCCGATTTTTATTGGCAGCAAAATGAAATACCCCATGCTGTTTTTTACATGAACAAAGTTCGCAGTGAAGATTACAATATTTTGTTTGATAATTCGCCGTTGGGCAGTACTGTCGGACTGCGGTTGATAAAACTCAAAGAATACCCGGAATTAAGAATCTGCATGTACAAAATGCTGCTGGAACGGTTCCCCGACAGAGTTGACGAGTTGTTTCTGATGTATGAACTTTCGCAGCTTTATAAAGAACAGTACGATATGAAATCTGCCGTTGAGGTAATGGAACAAATGGTGCGGATTTCCGCAAAAAACAAGATGAAAGACGATAGAATCGATATGGCGCGGATTCGTGAGGAAATAAATTTTTTCTATAGCAAGAAAGATTGGATTTATAAAGATTTGAATAAATTAATCAATAATATCAAATATGCTATCGATACTAGAAATAGAAAACTGCTGTATAGTTTTATACCCGATGCTTTTACAGTGCGCTTTTTTGACCCGACAATTCCGCAGTGGGGCGTTCGGGAATTAAGTATTCCGTCAAGATGGGGCAGAAATATTCGGTTTTCTCCCAAGTTTGCCGAGATTTCTACCGAAGATGAAGTTTATTTGGAAACGACGGGATGGGTATTTCCGCAGCTGACGACATGGTATTTTTATTTTAAGCGTGTGGATTATCCGTATGACAATAATATAAATGGTGGATGGGAATGGAAAGGAATCTATTTTGGAAGTTGGATGTAATGTTGTTTTCGTTTTTGTTTGGAAGCGTCGGATTTGTATCTGCGGAAAATGCGGCTTTGGATTTGCCTAAGCACAATGCGGATAAAATTTTGATTGCTGCTGCGCAAGATCCAATCGGCAAAGATGAAGATCATATTATTTCACTGGAAGATGTTGAGAATGCTGTCGATTCCGAAAGCGGCAGCAGTGAAAACGGAGAACAGGCTGTTTCAAAAATCGATAAAACTATCAAAAATAATTCTTCCGCCGCTGAAAAAAATGTTGCCGCCAATAACGATTTAAGCGATGATGATTTGGCGGAACTCGAAAGAATCGGGAATTCCGTTTATGCCGACGATCTGACGTGTGACGTAGTGTTTGAAGAAGATCAGGACAAAGCCATATCCGAATTTTCAAATCTTGTTGCCGACAACAGAACGTTTCAGGAAAGTGATAATGAAAAAATGTACAGGGAAACTTTCCCATTAATCATAAATGAAGAAGTTCAGTCAGAAATTACTTATTTGACTACAAAGGCGCGCGGATTTCTTACAAAGGCGCTTTCCCGTGCCGAAAAATATTCGGCATTGATGCGCGAAATCGTTGTGGAATACGGAATTCCGGAAGAATTGGCGTATTTGCCCATTATCGAATCGGGCTTTAATTATCGAGCGTATTCTCCGAAAGGTGCAGCCGGAATGTGGCAGTTTATGCCGGGAACGGCGAAGTGGATGGGAATGAAACGCAACGAGTGGATGGATGAACGTTTGGATCCGGAAATTTCGTGTCGTTATGCAGCAAAATATTTAAGACTGCTTTATGATACTTTCGGAGATTGGTATCTTGCATTGGCAAGTTATAATTACGGCGGGCATAATATGAAGCGCGCTATGAAAAATGCAAATACAAATGAGTTCTACGATATTGCTGCGAAAAAAATCATTCCGGCGGAAACTCAAAAATATGTTCCGAGATTTGTAGCGTCTGTTTATATAATCAAAAATTATGAAAAATTCGGACTGAAGTATAAGGAATGGAAAGAAGATTACGAGTATTACAGCTTATCTTTCATCAGTCCGGTAAAATTGGTTGCAAAGTATTCGGGAATCAGTGAGCATGAATTTTTGCAGCTCAATCCGGCACTGCGTTCGCCTTTTGTTCCAAGCGACAAATACGGTTATCAAATAAGACTTCCGAAAGATAAAATGGAGCAGCTGAAAGCGAATTACAATGTATTGAAAAATCAATCTGCGCAGGATTATCAAGTTTATTATGTAAAACTCGGCGATAATCTTTCTAAGATAGCGGAACGTTTCGGAGTATCTCAGGGCATTTTAATGAGTATCAACGGAATTGTTAATTCAAACAAAATCAGAGAAGGGCAAAAATTATATATACCGGTTTCTTATTACGCACTGCAAAAAGCGAAAAAAGAAAATCAGTCTGTAAAAAATTCGGTTTCGGACGCAAATCATGTTGTAGCCAAAGGCGATACTCTTTATGGAATTGCTTTAAAATATCGAACATCTGCCGATACTTTAGCTAGGTTAAACCGTTTGCATTCGCCTTATACAATAAAAGTTGGGCAAGTACTGCGTATCAGGTAAATGCAAGTCTGCTTTTGTTTAATCCTATATTTGTAACAGGATAGAAGAATTATGAAACGAATATGCTTAGTGTTGTATTGCTTGGTTTTCACGTCGTTTTTTGTGTTTGCATCAAACAACTACCGAGTTGACTGGTCGGACGGGAAAGTTTATTCATCGGCATTTTTTACTCTTGACAGAAATTACAATTATCCGGCGCAGCACCTGTTGCTGCAGGAAGAAGCCAAAAATCAGGCCGAAGTTAATTTTTACCGTGTTTTTAAGAATATAGAAGTTTCCGACAACGGACAAAATCTGTATGAATACATAGATTCGATGGGTGAAAGGAAAGCTTTGCTGTTCAGTTTGCTGAATACTGCGCATTTGCATAAACTCGAATATCCTCTTGCGGATTACGATATAAAAGTTACGTACAGCATTCAGCTTTACGGTCGTGAAAATTCGATAATGAATATTTTATTGAACGACAGAAGTCAGTATACTCAGGAGCTGCCTGCTTACATCGGTGAAAATTATGAGAACAATTATACCGGAATCGTAATTGATGCACGCGGAGACTTGACTTCTTTCAGCGGAGAAAAGGTTAAAATTCTGCCGTCGTTGTTTTTAACGGTACGTGACGCAGACGGAGATGTCGTATTTAATCGTTATAATGTAAGACCGGATGTTCTTTTGGAACACGGCATGGTCAGATACTCGTATGATATTAAGGACAGCGAAAACAGTCCCGACGGTGCGTATACCGAAATATCGGAACGTTGCGTCGAAGGGTTGTTGATAAATTTGAATGATTTATCAACGGATTTGCAGCGCAGAATCGAAGGACTTGTCATATCCCTCAGCAAAGGCGTAATATCGAAGGAAAAAGCTCGTTTTGCTTTGGCAGATGCTTTGGCTTCCGAATTAAGTGCTAAAAGCGAGAAAACCGGTATTTTAGTGGAAAATTTGGAGGTGAGTTTGCCTGCATATACGAATGAGTTTTCGATTGGGCAGGGGAAATTGCTGCTGAGAGGTGGTGGATCACTGAAAAATTTGGTACTGCTGAAAAGAGATTTGAAGCGGACGGAAAAACGTGCCGGAAATAATCCGCTGCGCATCGTTGCCTATGGTGCCGGCAGCAAGTCCGGTTCGGTTATTGTGATTTCCAAAAAAAATGCAAGAGAAATCCTTGCGTCATCATCTACCCGCAAAGCAATTGCCGATGGAAAAATCGAAGTTATAATTGATGATGAATATGGGTTGTCGGCACCGACAATGAATTAGTATTTTAATAATAAAATCAGGAGTGATTCTATGGCAGAAAAAGAAGTAAAACTTAAAATTAATGATGAACAGTTAAAAGGTGCGTATGCAAACCAAGTAGGAATTATGCATACTCGCGATGAATTTGTTTTGGATTTTATATCGATGCTGCCGCCTGAAGCTTTGGTTGTATCCCGTGTAATTGTAAGTCCGGCAGCTCTTAAAAGGATGTATACGGCAATTGGCATAAATATAAAGAAATTTGAAGAATCTTTCGGAACGATTAAATCGGACGATATGCCGTTATCCAACATTTCCGATAAGGTTAATTAATGAAGCAATTTTTTATTTTACCTCTGTTGCTTTTGTTGTTGATTACCGGCTGTGGCGCGAATGGTAAAAAAAAATCTTCCGAACTTTTATTTATATCCAATAAGAAATATTTCAACGCATTTCCTGACAGTTTGAAAAGACAAAGAATTGTTGAAAAAAATCTCGGACGGCAGTTAAAAATTAATGAGATTGAAGTTAAAAGTTTTGAGAATATTGACAAAGATTTGGAAAATTTCTTCAAAGGAAAAAACGAAGCGGAAAATCGGTATGTTCTTTTCGTTGAGCCGTTCCTTTTTCCGGCAATAACCAACAGTTCTGCATTGGCAAATTTTAATTTACAAATTATTACGTATGGAATCGGCGGAAGTCCGTCTTCTTCATTGGTTGGCTTGTTTCATATTTATGTTTCGAGTGAGCGTATTTTTGAAGAAGTGAAATCGTTGGTGCAAAATGATTTTAAAAAGACAAAAAAAATGCCCGTTATTTTGTTTGATGAATACGATGGAATATCCAAAGGATTTAATCATTGGTGGGAAAATAACGCAAAAGAGCAAGGCACGGCGAAACTTCTTTTGTACAAGCAAAATACTGTTTCCAGAGACATGGAATCTTCGGTGGCTGAAATTCCCGGCAGAACCGTATTTTTGTTTGCTGGAGTGAATAATCGTGCAGTGAATACGGTAAATCGTGAAAAGTTTAAAAATGAGCGTGTTGTCGAATTTTTTACCAGATATGGAATGAATAACGAATGTGTGTCTCATTATGTCGATATAAAATACAACAAAATATTGAATGAAGGTTTGAAATCCAAAGAATTAAAAGAATTTATTTCTGTCGGAGACAAAAACGTTGTAAATTTTGAGGTGAAAACAGATATTCTGAAAAAAACAAAAAGCGGCAAAGTTAAAATTGTGAGACGCAAATAATAATTGGGCAAAATACCCAAATAGCGTGGCATCGGTATTGAGAGTATAAGAAAGGCAAAAAAAGTTTATAATAAATTAAAGATTGAGATTCTTGTTCCCGATTTTAAAGGTGACGGCGGAGCTCTTGGACACGTTTTGGATTGTGATGCTGATGTTTTCAATCACAATATCGAAATAGCGGAGAGATTCTTTACGAATTGCGGAAGCGGGGCATTTGTCGGAAATTCATGCAGAGCATTTCAGATGTTTAATGATTACAGGAAATGTAAAAGTTAAGTATAGTAGAGATTTTGAAATTCTCTAAATTTGAATTGACAAGAAAAGGGCATTAAATTATAAGTTTATTTCGTTCAAACTTGTAATTAATGAATATATAAGTTTAAAATTTACATTTTCTAGGAAAGGAGAATAGGGATGTTGCCTAAAAATAAGTTTTTTGTTTTTATCACTATTGCACTTTTTAGCTGTGCAACATTGCTTTTCAGTGAAAGTCCTCGTGTGCTTCAAACGTTGACGCTCGAAGATTTTGAACTGGAAGGTGACGGAGGTGCCCCAAAAAGATACTGGACTGTAGTTCCTGATAGATTCGGGAGAGAGGGAAATCTTGCTTCCGGAAAGAATTTGCAAGAATTGAGATGGGTTAAAGCTTGGCCGGAAGCATATTTTGGTGCTGAAAAAGAAGGTGGAGCTGGAGAGTTTTATTTTGGTCAGAAAAAATTCGATTCCGAAAATGACGTAATTCGTCATACAGAAAAATCTGCAAGCAGTATGTCTGTAAAACTGTATTTTAACCGTCAGGGATACAGAACCGCAGAACTTTATCCGCTTTCAAAGAACGAAGACAGTGGAAAGTACGAAAAAACTCCTATCCCGTTTAAAGGAAAAGTTAAAGAAATAAATTTCTGGGTTTGGGGATCTAATTTTAATTACAATTTGCAGTTGGTGCTTGTTGACTACAAAGGTGTGGAACATCGCTTGGATGCCGGCAGTTTAAAACATGTTGGCTGGAAGAATTTTTCTGTTCCAATTCCTAATACAATTCCTCAAAACGTTATGACAATTCCGAGTGACCGATATTTGACTTTTAAAAAGTTTGTTATTTGGACAGATCCAAATGAAAGAGTAAGCGGAGCAACATATTATTTTGATCATATTACCTACAGATCAGATGTTTACACTGAATTGTATGACGGATATAAACTCGGTGACAGAGAATATGTAGAGGAATTAGAGAAAGAAGCTATTCAGGCTCCTGATGAAGCTGATATAATTCAATAAAGAGTGGAGGGCAGAAATGATAAAAAATAAATTATTAATCGGTGCGCTTTTAGTTTGCGGATTATTTTCAGCTGTAGCTCAAGAGGCGGAGCAGGAGAAGGATCCTTCAGCCGTAACAACAGCGAATTCTCAGATAACAGAGGTAAGACTTGACGGATTTGAAGATGCGTCTTTTTGGAAAGTCGCTATGCCTCTTGAACAAGGGATTATTTCTCGTCAATCAAGAGTAGGTCGTCCTTCCGATATTTCATCGGATGAATGGAATGAAAGAGATGAAAAATATGGTATTCCTAATGTATATTCCAAAGAAAAAGTTCTTGGTGTTAAAGTCGAGTACATGAAAAGAGGGTACCACTGGTTTTCTATTAAACCTCAAAAACCTATTATGATTGAAGGTATTTGTCAGGAAATAACAGTGTGGGTTGCAGGAAGAAATTACAATCATACATTGAAAATTTTACTGCAAGATTTTTATGGTAACAGCAGACAGCTTTATGTCGATCGTTTAAGTTTTGTAGGTTGGAAAGAATTGAAAGTTTCTATTCCGGAAAGCATTATCCAAAGAGATTTCCATTTTGTTGACAAGCAGGGAATCAGATTTGCCGGTTTCTTGGTAGAATGCGATCCTGTTGAAACATACGGAACATATTATGTATATTTTGATGAACTGCGTGCTTTAACAGATATTTTCAATGAAAAAACCAGAGATATTGATGATATGGCTGATGATTGGTAAAATTATTTTTTAATCTAAAAGAAAGCCTCCTTTGTGTAAAAGGGGGCTTTTTCAATATGATAAAACAGAGGAGAGATAAAAATGAAAATTTCCGATGATGATAAAGCTCGATTGGAAGAACTGAAAAAGAAATTAATGATAACTTATAAAATGTCTACAAAAGTAGCTTTAAAACAGGAAATAAAAAAACAAATAGAAGAAATTGATAAGATTTTTGCTGATATTGATGCTGGAAGATTTGTAGATTTAACTAAGTTTAATATTTTTTCAAAATCTACAAGAGACAGTTTGGACAGTGAAAAAGGGCGTCGAGAAGTTATCGGTGTTTATGAAGATTTGCGTCATTTGAAGCTTTGTAAGGCATCAAAAGATTCAGAAGCAGATTTACTTTTTTCGTATTTTGCCTATTTTGAAACTCAATTTTATCCATGTCTTACTCCCCAGAATTTCAAGTTGAGATTTGATGCCGGTAAAAAGCGCGATAATTTTTTATTAATTGCAGATATTTTGAAAAAAGACTTTGAAAATTATCAGGAAGATGTCAATACTGCGGCCTATATAAGAGGTGAGGAGCAGAGCAGTATTTATGAAGATAAATTAAGAAATGAAAAACATGTTTTAATTGCGAAAGTAACTGATTTTTTTGATAAAGTTTTGAAATTTGTAGAATTTATCGATAAGGCAAGAGAAGATGGTGATACTATTCTTCTTGAACCGGAAAGAGAAGTATCGTACCAAGTTATAGATGAAAAAGATAAAGCCGATTTTGATGGAATGGAAATGCAGGATATTTTGCCCAAATTAAGTTTGTTTCTAAAATCTTTTTCCGCTAACATTCAACTGCCGAATTTTACAAAAAATATGATAGGGAAATAAGAAAATGGGGCATTTTTTGCTCCATTTTTTATTTTAAGATTATTCAATCATTGAGCCTATACTTTTCCCTATTTCTTTTAATATTTCACGTTTCTTTTTTGAATTAAAACGTTTTAATAATTTAGGCTTTGCAGTACCATTTTTTACAATTCTATGATTTGTGAGTGAGTAATAAGTGTAAGGAATTTCATCTAATCTGAATTCCGCAGTTCCCTCTTTGTCCGTAAACTCATAGTCGATTTTTATAAGAAGAACTGTATCCGCGCCGCTGAATTTCGCATCTCCTATGAACGGAGTAGGATCTAAAGTCCCATTTTGTACCGTAATTGCTTTATTAAGCCGCATATCAAAAAAAAGTATATCGGTTTCCCACAGGTAATCGATTAACCCGTCGAATATCGGAGTTTCTTTTTGCTGTTCAAAATTACCGTTTTCACTTTCTTCTACCATAAGCAGCAGCGTGGAATAACCGAAATTCTTTATTCCGTAAGAGCTGAATAGAGAACCGATAAGTATTGTTGCTAAGAAAAAATATTTCTTCATAAGAAAATCCTTTTA
The DNA here is from genome assembly GCA_022508205.1 of Spirochaetales bacterium. GTDB lineage: Bacteria > Spirochaetota > GWE2-31-10 > GWE2-31-10 > GWE2-31-10 > RGIG8597. The sequence goes on along the minus strand of JAFLVQ010000030.1, from coordinate 1,073 downwards.
TTATCAAAAATGTTTTTTTATTTCTTCAAGCACTGTAAGCGCAGTAATTCCATCTTCCAATGTGGAATCAAGAGTCGCATTTCCATCGAGAAAGTCGACGGCATTTTGCACCATATTAGAAAAATAGCCGCTTTTTTTGCTTGGTTTATATTTTTTTTCCTTCAAAAGTGAGAAAAAGCCGGAGTAATAAGGCGATTCCTTTTTTGTCTCGACACGGAATATTCCATTGCCAATTAGAATTCTGCCTTCACTGAAACGCAGTTCCAAATCAAATCCGAAATATTTGCATTGACCTGAAAAAGTAAGCGATACTGCGATATTGCTGTCGGTAAGATAATTAACTTGTACTTGGCGCACAGAGTTTCCGTCATCACGGACAATATTGGAAACAGCTGGATGTTCCAAACGTTGACCAAGTAAATATTGCACAATATCCACAAGATGTGTTCCATCATGAATAAGACTGTATGCACCTGTATTTTCCTGTGAAACCGAATAGACACGCATTCCTGACCACAGCGAGCCTCTAACTAATTGCAATTTTCCCAATATATCTGTTTCTATAAGTTTTTTTGCCGTTTGATAATCTTTTGAAAACCGCCGTTCGTGATTAATCATTATCGGGACTTGTAATTGATTGCTTGCATTTTGAATTTTCAGTGCATCATTACTATTAAGCGCAACGGGTTTTTCCAATATTATTAAGCGCGGCCGACTGTTCAAAACTTTCAGAGTTGTGGATAAGTGCGCGTCTTCATTTACCGCAATTGTGATAATGTCGGCATTGATTTCGGATAAAAGAGCATCGATATGCCCGAATGTTTTTGCCTGAGGATTTTCTCTCTGCCACAACGCAAGGCGATTTCCATCTATATCACATCCGGCAGTAAGTTTTATTCTGTTATTGGCCTTTAATGCGGCCGTATGGGCTGCCGGCTGCTCGCGCCTGCGGTCTTTTCCCAGTAAAAAACCAATCCGGCCGGTTCCTATAATAGCAGCTTGGTACTGTTTCATTTTTTTATCCTTTATGAAATTGAAAGCAATTCGGTATTCAACAAAGTTAATCGGTATCC
>JAFLVQ010000003.1 GCA_022508205.1 Spirochaetales bacterium | reverse complement strand
CATTATCAGTACACCATGATAATTTGCCGTAACATTCATTTCCCGATGATGAAATTTGATTCCACATCATGTAATCCCAGCCGGAAATCGAAAAATCCGGATAAAAAATCGAAAGTCCCATTTTGCCCGGATCGAATCTGGAATAAAAACTTCGCCCAAACGAATCCAAAATCAGTTCATCTATTGCTTCGCAGACTTCTTCTGCCGATTTTTTCAGCGACTCATCTGTTTCTCCAAGCTGACGGACAAAATCGTACAAATCAAAATAAGGATAACATTTCCAGTCGTTAATGCGGTTTGATGAAAAATAATGGGTTATATCATTTTGACTTTTTTCTCCCAATTTCCCGCGAATACATTCGGCAATTGCTTTTTTATCAGTCATTACATTGCAAAATGCATCGAATCTTTGCTTTAAATTATCAATTTTGGACAAATCATAAGCGGCAAGTGACTGCCTACGAGCTTGGGGTTTAGAACTGCTTTGCATATACGTATATACATTCTGACATGTTACTACGAGACAAGCCAATTCCTTTGGCATAATTCCGTTTGTAAAACTTCCATAAATACAGCTGTAGTTCAATCCCTCTCCCCAAACTTCGGGCGCGGAAGCAGTTACATAATCAGCTGAAAATCCTCCGTTTCCTTTTCTGATTTGGTATAAAAATTCAGTATTTCCCATATAGCAAAGATCTATTCCGAGAAAATCGACAGAGCAACTCTCATCAAGGTTATTCGTCAAATCCACAGCGCAGATCCATCGCTTTGTATCACCATCAAATAAAATATTTTTAAAAATCGTATTAGAGTAGACAGTCGAGCTGACTCCGCCTCCGTGACCGCCGAAAAACATTCCGTAATACTTTGCCGGATAATTTTTCTTGCAATAGGAAATAAACGCCCGCAAAACAGCAGTATCGGCAGAATCGACTGCGGTTCCGAAATCTTCGCAGACATCATGCAAATCAATGCGTGTCAATTTATTTTTTTCCACACGGAATATGCATGTCCCGGAAAAAAGTTCCCCGTTAATTACATATTCATTTGATTCACCGACATCAATAAATACCAAAACATTACAATTGCCTTTGTATCCATTTATAATTTCTTCTATATCATTGCACAAATACGAAGCAAGTCCGTTTGAATCTCCCGCGCAGTAATGCATTATGGTCCAATCCGTATTTTTTATATATTCAGATTTAAATTCGCGTTCATCAAAGCATGCATTATTAATTGTACATCCGATTAACAAGAACAGCGACGAAAAGTAAATAAAAAATTGGGAAGTCATGAAATTATTTTTTATCATGTTCTTTAAATAGTATACGGAATTAAAAAATAAATCTAATAAATTACTTCCATTCGAGATATTTTGCGCATTTTTCTTGTCGATAAAACGCAAGTTTATCACTCAAACTTAAGCTGTCGACAGCCGAGTCCAATCCCGGACAACGATTTTTTTCAATAATCCACTGCGCATCCTCTTCCACAAGATACGGCCAGAATGGAAAAGTTCTGCACTGCAGCGGACGAGCTTTATAAATCGAACAGCCTTCTTTTTCCCAAAAAATGCAGTCATAGTTTTGCTTTTCTTTCAGCCCTACATACGTATTAGAGTCTTTGTAAATTTCGCGGCAATATTTTTCAACAAACACATCTCGCGGAATACCAAGCAGTGAGGCTGCATTATCCGCATCTTCCGCTGTCAGCATAACCATTCCGGGATCAATACGGCAGCAGCGTGAACATCTTTTACAAGTAAATTTTCTTTTTGATAATTTTTCCACCAACCGAGCTTCAGAAAGGACCATTTACCGCCTCGCAAGTTTGAAAAGAATAAAAAAAAAGAGTCTTTACAAGACTCTTGGGGAGAAAGGGATTTGAACCCCTGTAGACATAGTCAACAGATTTACAGTCTGTCGCCTTTAACCACTCGGCCATCTCCCCTTTTTTAAAATATAGCCGGCTAAAGGAATTGAACCCTCAACCTGCTGATTACAAGTCAGCTGCTCTACCAATTGAGCTAAGCCGGCAAACGATGTTTAGTGTATACACTGTAATCGAAATTATGTCAAATGTTTTTTGTGTTTTTTTTTATATTTTCTCTGTCAAAAACTTATATGGTATTTAGGCGGATATTTATCGAACAAACCTCGTATTACCAAATCAAGTTCATTGCCAGACGGAAATTGTGAAGTTGTATTTAGAACAATGCTGTAGCCTTTTGCATTTTCTACTATCACGGGAACAAACAAACCTGCACTCAATATGTCTTCTGTTCTCTTCTTGGGAATAAAGTCATTTTTCGATTTTAAAGAGCATGTTCCGATGTCTCCCAAACTATTTTTTGAATTCTCATCTTCCGAATATAATCTGAACATATCGGTAAAAGTCACATCGCCCATTTCTATATCATAAAAAGCCTGAGACACTCTGTTTTGAACCATTTTCTTTTCTGCTGCGGTTTTCTTTTGAGTAGAAAAAAATACGTGCGAAACTTTCGTCGCAGATAAAAGATTTTTTTTCGCAAAATATTTCATCTTCAAAAGAAAAAATGTTGATTTATTCAAAAAATCTTCCATATCGGCATAAGGATCCGTAGTATCGAAATACGCCTGCACCTGCTGCTCATTATTCAGATCGATACCGATTTTATTGAAATAATATTCAGTGTAATACAAAACTTCAGACTGCTTTACCGTAATTTGTTCGTCAAGGCAGGCATTGGTAAATAATAAATCAAGAACCATTGAATTCAATACATTCAAAATATTTTCACTATTCCATTCCTTTACGGATTGATACCCCGACATATAAACTTTCAGTTCCAATGCCGTAACTCCGTATTCTCCGACTTCAACCACAACTGCATCATCCGACAAATCTCCAAGTGTTGTATGCAAAGTCTGTGCGGACATTACGACAGTGCCAAATATGAGCATTGATAAAAATAAAATTGTCTTCTTCATACTTTTCAAAAATCCTTTTTCCAAAATTTTATTTAGCTTTCGACATAAAGACAGCAAAAAACAAACGAAAACAGCTTTTTTACATATTTCATTGAAAGCAATTCGATTTTATGCTAAATCTTTCACGATTATCAATCAAAAATAAAAAGTTACTTCCAAACTATCAAAAAAAGTTTTGCCTCCGAATTAAAATAATTGCCGATAAGTTTTTTAGGGAAATACCCTATTATTAATAACTTAATCATTTCAGGAAGGTATAATGCATAACTTCATTATGTTTGGAACTTTAAAAACAGAACCGGGTATGCCGTATTTGCTCGGTGCGGAACTTAATCAAAACGGCTGCAACTTTGCCATTTTTTCTAAAAACGCAACGGCAGTCTCATTGTTACTATTTGATACCCCGAACGATTCAAAACCTTCGCATATTTTGAATCTTGACCCCAAAATAAATAAAACGGGCGACATTTGGCATATATTCATTGCCGGCATAAAAGAAGGTCAATGTTACGGCTATACAATCGACGGTCCTTATTGGCCCGACAATGAAGGTCACCGTTTTAACAAAAATAAATTACTTTTGGATCCTTATGCCAAAGCGATTTCCGGCAAATACGATTGGTCGAAAGAGGAAGTTTTCGCGTACCAAGTCGGCAGTCCGCTGGGTGATTTGTCTTTCAGCGAAGAAAACAATTTCGGTTTTACTGCAAAATCAGTTGTTGTCGATGGGCAAAATTTCGATTGGGAAGGCGACATGGCATTGTCCGCTCCCATGAAAGATTCGATTATTTACGAAATGCATATTCGTGCATTTACATTGAATGATAAAAACGGCAAACATGAACCGGGAACATATTTGGGAATAATAGACAAAATCCCGTATCTTAAAGAACTGGGGATCACAACCGTAGAGCTTATGCCGGTGCATCATTTCAATCACAAAGAAAATCTTAAAAAGAACCCTATAACAAATGAATCTTTATACAATTTCTGGGGATATTCTTCACTGGGATTTTTCGCGCCTGACAGTTGGTATGCAAAAAACGAAAACGGTCTTAATGCAGTGTATGAGTTCAAAGAAATGGTAAAAGCTCTTCATAAAGCCGGAATCAGTGTAATTCTCGATGTTGTTTACAATCACACGGGAGAAGGCAACGAATACGGTCCGACTGTTTGTTTCAAAGGTATCGACAACTCAATTTATTATATGACGGAACAAGGCAGATATTATAAGAATTATTCCGGCTGCGGAAATACATTGAACTGCAATCATCCGATTGTAAAAAGATTAATACTCGACAGTTTAAGATATTGGGTTGTCGACATGCACGTCGATGGCTTCCGCTTCGATTTAGCCGCAATTTTGGGGAGGGACGAAGCCGGAAACTGGGTGCCGAATTATTCTATTTTGAATGAAATCAGCAATGACCCTATTTTAAGTTCGGCTCAGATTATTGCCGAAGGATGGGACGCCGCCGGATTATACAAAGTCGGAGATTTCCCTGCCGGATGGGCGGAATGGAACGGAAAATTTCGTGACGCGGTACGCGGCTTTGTAAAAGGTGACAATAATCTTGTCGGAGAACTTGCGCAGCGTCTTTCCGGAAGCGCAGACTTATTTTCATTAAAAAACCGCTGCCCATACCACAGTATAAATTTCATCACTGCACATGACGGCTTTACACTGAACGACATCGTAACGTACAATACAAAGCATAACATCGAAAACGGAGAAGGAAATCGTGACGGCAATAATAACAATGTAAGCTGGAACTGCGGGCAAGAAGGCATTACAACCGATGAAAATATTCTCGAACTGCGCGAACAACAGATGCGCAATTTATTTACATTATTAATGATAAGTCAGGGAACTCCGATGTTTTTGTATGGCGACGAAGTGAAATTTTCCAAAAACGGAAATAACAATACATACTGCCACGACAATAAGCTCAACTGGTTCGATTGGTCTTTATACACTAAAAACAAAAGATTTTTTAACTTCTGCAAAAATATGATTGCATTCCGCAAAGTTCATCCCGTACTGCGGCGAAACAGCTTCTTTACCGGAATAAACTCCAGCGGATACAATTCTTCCGACATAAGTTGGCATGGTTTTGAAATCGGGAAACCGGATTGGAGCGAAAACAGTCACTGTATAGCTTTTATGCTGAACGGTAATAAAGCTGTAACGGGTGCAGACTTAAACGACAATAATATTTATGTTGCAATTAACGCCCATTGGGAAAGTCAAACATTTCATCTGCCCACACCTGCCACAAAAAAATATTGGCATTTGGCAGTAGATACTTCTACCCCTGCCGGATTAAAAACTCCGGGAAAAGAAACACGTGTGAGAACTTCGGTTATTACAGTTGCTCCGAGAAGTATAATTATATTAATTGATAAGTAAAAGTTGATATGACTGAGAATGAAAATAAAGTTATTCCTAATTTTTTTGCAATAGAAGGACTCGACGGAGCCGGAACAACCACGCAGGCAAAAAAATTAGCCGCAGAATTGCCGAACAGCATTTTTACATGCGAACCGACCGACAGTGAAATCGGAAAATTAATAAGAAATATTCTCAGTCATCGCTTATTAATCGATAAAATTACTTTGGCTTATTTATTCGCAGCAGACAGAAGTTGCCATTTATACAGCAATGGCGGTATTATCGAACAATCCAAAAAACAGAAAATATTTTGCGACAGATACATTCTTTCTTCATTTGCATATCAAGGCATTGATGTAAATGAAGAAATTATTTTGAATTTAAACAAAAACTTTCCGATTCCGCAGGTAACTTTTTTCATCGATACGCCTGTCGATATTTGTATGCAACGTCTGGAAAAACGGAGTAACCGTGAAATCTATGAATTCCGAGAATCACAGCAGAAAATCAGAGTGAATTACCTGAAAGGGATCGAATTATTCAAAAATGCAGGATGGAATATTCACATCGTCGACGGCACTAAAGCAATTACTGAAATTTTTACTGATATTTTTAAACATCTTTAATCTAAATATAAATTTATCCTTCATGAAAAATTTTATTTTTCCGACAATTAAAGAAGAATCATTTTCATCATGAGGGGGAAATATGGAAAACAAGATTTTTTATTTCAGTACTACCGGAAAAAGTTTTTGGGCAGCTCTTGCATTAGCAAATGAATTAACAAATTGTGACATAATCGCAATAAAAGATTACGATATAAATAAACCTATCCGCGCAAAAAAAATCGGTTTTGTATTTCCTGTATTTCGAGGCGGACTTCCCAATATCGTTAAGCATTTTCTGTCCGAATTAAAAATAGACGGAACCCCTTATATTTTTTCAATTTACACATATAATAATAACAATGGAATTACATCTTTGCAGATAAGAGAAAAAATGATTTCGTGCGAAACTCCGATTAACGCGATTTTTCCGGTGAAGATGAAAGAATGCGGCAATCATTATTCTTACTCTAATATATTCGGTGAAAGTGAAATATCGAAAATGCTGTTAAGAACTCAAAAGAAAATTTTAAAAGCCGCAAAAATTATCTGTTCCGAACAGAATTATTTGAAAAACGACTTTGCCTTATTTACAAAACGTAAATACAAAAAAGCGGCACATTATTTTCGTGTAAAAAATAAAATGGCAATTTGCTGACATTCCGAGTTCTGTTTTAACCTTTTCCAAATTACCGCAAGTAAGTATCGGGATTAAATTATTAATCTCATCAATGCTCTTGTCCCACCGCTTAAACTTCAGCAACAGTCCAATCATTTCGCTGTCAAATCGTTTTCGTAAAATTTTTGCCGGGTTGCCAACGACAACAGTATATGGTTCGACATCGCTGCCGACGACACTGTCCACACCGATTATTGCGCCGTCCCCGATATGTACGCCCGGAAGAATAACAGCATTCTGTCCAATCCACACATCATTTCCAACGACAGTATCACCTTTCAGCGGCATATCAGACTTTGCGGGCGCATTCACCCCTCCAAAGTGTAAAAAGGAAACGTAGAAACGGCATTCATCTGATGATTCGCACCGTTCATAACAAACTTAACTCCTGCCGTAATTTGACAGAATTTTCCGATAATCAGTTTGTCGTCGTTCCATTCGTACAGATATGAAACACGGTTTTCAAATTCGGAATCCGCAATATATGTGAAATCTCCGACAATAATATTCGGATTTGTAATTGTCGGTTTCACATAGATTTCCTTATCGTATCCCGCAATCGGATATATTGAGTTCGGCTCGGGCTTCTTTTCGTCTTTCATTTCTCTCACTTCCGATTTTTAATTATACTGATTTGTCATAACACAATTTGCGAGCTAAACTACGCATCGGCTGTTGATCTTACGGCAGAACAAAAAAAGTTCCGCAAAGTAAAAACGGCTTTTTTATATCGATTTCTTTGAAAAATACTTCAATATATTTCCAATATAATAGAAGACCGTTGCCACAAGAACAAAAATCGAAAAGTAATCCAAAATAAAAAGAGCAACCCCGCGTTCTACATCAAAAAAGAAAAACGGCTGGAGATAAAATAGATATTTATAAAATCCGCGAATCGCAAACGCATAAATTCCGTAGACAGATATAATTAAAGGAAGTTTGCGAAGAATTTTTCCGACCATTGAGCCGTTTTTTAATACCGGAATACAACTGAAAATCACTCCGGCATGAAGTGAAAAATGAAATGCAATCAAAATATAATACCAATGACTTGCCACAAGATGCGCCGTTCTCGCAAACGCCATTCCGTTCTCTATTCCGAGAAAAACGAACACCGAATTGGAAAGTATAATTCCGCTTGCAGCAAGTAAAAACGCACAAGCAATAAGCGCAAGATTTACAGAAACCATAATAATACGAAAACCATTGTATTTCCCGCGAAAAATCGACTTATAAAAATTGCGATTTAATATATTGTGAAAAATCCACAGTACCGTAAGAGCCGTACCCAGCCATTCATGCACCGTCACATTCCTAAATGCCGTTATGCCGCCCATCAGCAGCACAGAAAGCAAAATCATTGCGAGATCAATAACCCGCTTTACGATTTTTACTGCGTTATAATTTTTCATTTTCATATTATTTTGTGTTTTTTGCAACGCGAATCCCGCAGCTCAGCGAAGCTTCATCAGGAATCTGACTTGAACGATATGCACAGCGCAGATGTTTCCCGAAATCGTTCCAGCCGCCGCCACGCGCTATTCTTGCAGAACCTTTTTCGGCACCAGTCGGATTCTTCGCCGCACCAATCGAATAGTTTCCGTAAAAATCCCAGCACCACTCGCTTACATTCCCATGCACATCGTAAAGTCCGCTGCCATTCGGTTTAAAACTTCCGACTTCCACAGTATGCTGTCGATAATGACCCGGACGAGTATCAAGGACACTGTCATTAAAATAATTCTGCTCAATGTTGTACGGATAATGGGCATAAAAATTAGCATCTGAATCACCCGGAGCTTTCTCGGAACTAAACGGCGTTTGAGTTCCGGCACGTGCGGCAAATTCCCATTCGGCTTCGGTCGGAAGCCTGTAACCGTCTGCATTTCTATTCCAAACAACTCGGTCACCGCTGACTTCATAAACCGGCGAAAGTCCTTCCGCTGCACTGAGTGCATTGCAAAAGTGTACTGCATCATACCACGTGACATTTTCCACCGGAAGCAGCTTCCCTTTGAATGACGACGGATTTTTCTTCATCACACGTTCATATTCTTCCTGCGTCACTTCATAGCGTGATATATAGAAACTGTCCAGCGTCACGGGATGAAGCAGTTCGTCTTTTTCGCGCCAATTTTCGGTTTCCGGACTTCCCATGTTGAAAGTTCCGCCGGTTATCAAAATCATGTTCTGAACCGATGATGATTTTTTTGATTGGGCAGACAATGTCCCGACAGGAAAAAGCAGAACCAAAATTGCGCTTAAATACAAACAACTGTCAAAAAATATTTTTTTCATATTAAGTTCCTAATACCCGTTTTTTGCAAGCCACTTGTCCAAATCAGAATCAAGCGTAGTTCCGCCGGAATAATGAATTGAAAGCGGATTTTGTACAACTGCATCGGGAATAAGTTTTGTAATCGCCGAAACGCTTTGCCCAAGTCTTCCGCCGCCGTTTGAGCAAAACGGAATTACCGTCTTACCGTCAAAATCGTAGCTTTCAAGGAAAGTCGCTATCGGCATGGGAATAGAAGCCCACCAGTTCGGGTACCCCAACAGAATTGTGTCGTACTTTGAAAAATCAGCTACTTTATTCTTAATCTCCGGCCGTGCCTGACTGCGCTGATCCCTTTGTGCTTCATTAAGTACGGTATTGTAATTTGTCGAATATGGATGTATCAGCTGAATCTCAAAATTATCGCAGTTCAGTTTATTCCGAATTTTCTGTGCGATTCCACGTGTTGTGCCTCCCCAGCTGTAAAACACAATCAGCGTCTTTGATGTGTCCTTTTTTGCGGTCGCCTCCTGTGCAGATGCAAAACCGCACACACCAAACATCATAACAACCGCCAGCGCAATCCTTGAGAACATTTTCATATCAGCCTCTTTAAAATAGAAATTTTCAATTTACAGATACACCTTAAAAGAAAAAATTGAAGCACCCGCTTTACGCCAAGTGCTTCATCATTTTAAAAAAAGTTATTCCGCTTCATTTACAACTCTGATTGCATTCAGACTGCGCGGATAACCGATATATGGAAGAATCTGACTTACAACAACAATCAAATATTCTTTGTCATTGCCTATACCGATATTCGCCTTTGCATGAGCTGCCAGCTGCGGTTCGCACCCGCCTTGACTCGCAAGAAAACAAAAGGTAATCAACTCGCGCTGTCTGTCGGTAAGACCCGTGCGCGTGTAGTAATCTCCAAAGCAGTTATCGGCAAGCCAATAGTTGATTATACGGCTGCTTTGCACACCGTTCAGCCAAGCCTCGCGTATTCCTTCGCCGAAAAAATCGATTTGCTTCTGATTTCCGGCACGAAGTCTCGAATTTTCACCGTCAGCTGCATCATTTACCGTTTTTTGACTGTCAAGCGGAAGTGCTGTTCCGCGTGCTTTTATAACTTTATTAGCAGAATCAAGGAACGGACGAACTTTCCCGAATCCAAGATATGCCGTTGCCTGATACACAACTTCCTTTGCCTCGACAGCCGTAACACTGCCGGAAGCAAGTGCCTTATCCAGTGCGACCTCGAATTCCTCTTTCCCCTGAACTGCGAGCAGTGCCGCAAGAATTGCCAAGTTCCGCTCTTTCTCCTCGATTTTACCTTTTGCATATTCGGGAACTTCAATATCCGAAAAATTGCGGAAAGTCTGCATAAACTCTGCATCGGTTTTAAAAAGTGATAAATCCATTTTCGATTTTCCCTTATTATTTTTATCCTGATTCGGAGCAGCACAACACAAGAACACTGCTGCGAAAATCACCGTCGCAGAAAGTACAAGTTTCTTCATTAAAATATTCCTCCTAAAAACTCATTTCAGCACAGTGTCGAAATACTTCTTTATTTCATCTGCGCCGGCTTCGGGACTGATTTTTTTCCCGCCCAAAAACCGCGCTCCAGATGTTGTGACTTTTTTAAGGTCATCTGTTGTTCTGCCAAGTCCGCTTCCGCCGGAAGTACAAAGCAAAACCACTTTTTTGTCTGTAAAATCATAACTTTCCATAAAGGTGTAAATTATTTTAGGCGCGTTGTACCACCAGATAGGAAACGCAACAACAACAGTATCATAACCGGATAAATCTATTTTTTCCGCAATCGCCGGACGCGCCGACGGATCGTTGCATTCGATTGTCGAACGGCTTTTTTTGTTGCGCCAGTCTAAATCTGCCGTTGTATATTTTTGGGCAGGAACAATTTCAAAAATGTCCGCCTCCAACGATGCTGCCGCAGTTTTTGCCAGCCGTTCCGTATTTCCCGTTGCGGAAAAATACGTTACAAGCGTTTTTGCATTTACTTGAGCCATGATCGAACCTCCGATAAAAAGTATGAATAAAATTTTTTTCACTTTAATTCCCCCGAATTATTTTTTCAATCTATTTTCCCAACTTGGCATACTCCGCAGGATCGACTTCTTCAAGCCATTCAGTCGAAACATCGGGATTCTCCTGCATTACGGAAAGGTGCTGCATTGTCGCATTCGGAGCAGCTCCATGCCAATGTTTTGTGCCTTCGGGAATCGTAGCAACCACACCGGGTTTCAGCTCAACCGGTTCTTCACCCCAAATTTGGTAGAATCCGCGTCCTGCTTCCGTTACAAGAATCTGACAGGAACCATGATGAATATGCCAGAAAGTATGTGCACCTTTTGTAAAGGTAACATTTAAAATTTTCATACTGTCGCTTGCCATAGTACAAAGAAAGGTTCTTCCCGTAAAATAGTTTTCGTAATTGCGGTTAGGTTCACCGAGCGGAAAAATTGTCCCTTTTTCCTTTTTCAAGTCCTTCATAACGGCTTGTTCGGAAGGATATTCCGATTTTGACTGTGCGAACGCAATTGAACCACCGGCAATGATTGTAATTGCAAAAATTGCAGCAAAAAAGTTTTTCATGTTTACCTCCAAAAATTATTTCAAATTCGTTTTAAAAAAGTCTGTAATTTTATCAAACGGAATTTTTTCCATATTATCGTACAAATCAGTGTGATTGGCATCTGGGACAATAAGAAGTTCTTTGTTGTCGCCTTTCAGTTTGCCGAACGCAGTTTCCCCCATATATCGGGAATGCGCATTTTCACCGTGGATAATGATAACCGGGTTCTCGATTTCATCGATATAGGCAAGAATCGGCGTATTAATAAGTGAAAGTGCAGAAGTGCTTCTCCAGCCGCCGTTTGAATTTACGGAATTTTTATGATAACCGCGCGGAGTTTTATAATATTCCCAGTATTCTTTCATAAACTGCGGTTCATCACCGGTAAGCGTTTCCGGATTTCCGCCGGCAAATGTAACTTTGTTTTGTGCATAGTCATTTGTTCTTATTTCATTCAGAGCTTTCTTTACTGCCGCACGAGAAGCCTCATTGTCATTTACATCATCGTACCCGTTAGCCGATATTCGGTGCATATCGTACATTGTAATTGCCGCAGTTGCTTTGATTCTTGTGTCGATCGCAGCCGTATTCAGCACAAATCCGCCCCAGCCGCAAATTCCCACTGCTCCGATTTTTTCGGGATCAACTCCGCCGTAAGTGGAAAGATAATCTACGGCAGCGGAAAAATCATCGGTATTTATATCAAATGAAGCGACATCGCGAACATCACCGCCTGAATCTCCGGTAAAAGACGGGTCAAACGCCAATGTCACAAATCCGCGTGAAGCCAATTGATTGGCATAAAGTCCGGAAGCCTGTTCTTTTACAGCTCCAAACGGTCCGGCAACTGCAATTCCGGGCATTTTGCCTGATGCGTTTTTCGGAGTATACAAATCTCCGACAAGCGTAACTCCGAATCTGTTGTGAAAAGCTACGCGTGTTCGGACAACATTATCGGCAAGCTCGAAAGTATAGTGATCGTCCTTCATCGCCTTTGCTGATAAAGCCTTTTTTGCCGATTTGGAACTATCCGCAGCGATTGCGGAAAATGCAATTCCGGTAAATAAAATTGCCAATCCCAGTTTTGAGATTTTCTTTAATGACTTCATGTCATGCCTCCAATTAATTTGTTCTGTTTTTGTTTTAACAGGGCGAGTCTACAATTTAGAGTAAACTCCAAGTCAAGGTTTTTTTTGTAAATTTTTATTCGATTGATTACATATCCGAGAATTGCGCGTACCCAAGAATACGGTCGCGAATAGGGCCGAATTTTCTTACCATAAATCCCAAAATAATGCCGACAAGAATTGCCGCAATTACGGTTCCGACACCGACACTTGCCCATTCGTGTATCGTAATAAGACTCACTGCTGCCGATATACATACCATCAAACAGTCAAACACGATTTTTACCTTTGAAAATTCAATTCCCGCGACGCGTGAAACAGCCGTCATGCAGCCTTCACCGGCAAGCGGAACGATATTTGTCGGTACATACAAAAAAATTCCCAATGCCACAAGAACGCAGCTTGCGATAATCATCAACAGCCTAATCGGAATATTTTGCACATCAGGAAGAAACGAGACGAGGTAATTGCAAAAAGTAGTACATTTTCCGAATACAATTCCAACCGGAATTTGAAGAAGAATCAGCAGACTGAAATCTTTTCGCAAAACTATCAGCTGAATCAACACAAGTACGCAGTGAAAGATAATAGTGGCGTTTCCCATTTCGATCCCCCAAACGCATGTCATAGTATACGGAATCGTACTCAGAGGAGAAACTCCGAGATCGGATTTGACAGACAATGATATGCCGATTGTCATAATGAAAAGTCCCGCAAAATACAGGGGAATTCCGATTTTTAAATTTTTCATTTTGGATACTGCCTTTTTTATCGAACAAAACCACAAATCATTTCAGTTATTTTCAAATACAGTCTATACTGTATACACAAATGAATTCAACAGAATCTGCTTGATTATAGATATATCAATAAATAAATCATAAATTATGATTTTGAATCATAATTTATGATTTTTTAAATCGATAATTCGTTGTATAAGCAATGCTTTTTAAATAAACAATTTGGAGAGAAAAGTGACAATTTCCGAAGTTGCAAAAAAATGTGGTTTGAGTACGGATACCCTGCGTTATTATGAAAGAATCGGACTTCTTCCAATGGTAACTCGCACATCAAGCGGACTGCGAGATTATCAGGAAAAAGATTTAAACTGGATTGAGTTCATCAAATGCATGCGCGAAGCAATGATTCCGGTCGAATCTCTTGTGGAATATATATCGCTCTTTTCGCAGGGAGTGTCCACTCGGGAAGCAAGAAAAGCTATATTAACGAAAGAATATGAAGCTCTGTTGGATAGAATAGAAGCGATGCGAAAAGGTGCCGAGCGGCTGAAGTATAAAATAGAGCATTATGACAAAATAATGGAACATTCGGAGAAGAGATTGTTAAACGAATAATCGCCGCAAGTAACAAAAAAAGTGTCAGACCTGTATTCCGACTTGGAATTGAGGTCTGACACTTTGCAAATAACTCTTCTACAAATGCAGATTAATTAACTTTGGAAAATTCAAACCAAGCACCGCCTACTTTAAATTCAACAGAATCGCAACCTAAATTCTTATATTCTACAGAACCAGAATTTTTGATTTTAATTACATGATCGTCTACTGATTCAACCTCAAATTCAACACCGTCAATTTTACATTTGTCGTCGTTTGTGATTTCAACTGTTGTTGTAACAAACCCTTCTTTATACTCCCATTTTCCAATCAAACCGCATTCCACACCTGCAGCGGTACAGCTGCTTAAAAACATCATTGCCGCAATACTCAATACTACCAAAGCACTAAAAAATTTTTTTGTCATATTAATGACCTCCATATAATAATAATTTATGAGGTTGTAAAAAAAAAAAAAAAATAAGTCAACAATTTAATTATATATTAAACTAATTGTGCTTTTATCGATATTCCCATTCTATTTTGGAATTTAAGCACTGCCGGTAGGTTGTTCATTGTGCAATGGGAACAGACCTGTATTCCAACTTGGCATTAGGGCCTGTCCCCTGCAAAGCCTTTACATCATAATAATTTTCGATTATAACGACTGGCGAGTTTATCAATTCTGAGATAAGCAGGGGGCTCTTACATGAGAAGAGACATTGTACCGGCAGGAGCCGATTCACTTTCATACGAAATTCGCGAAATTGTAGTAATAGCCGAAAAACTTGAGAAATTAGGCTTGAAATTGACATACGAAAACATCGGAGATCCCATAGCAAAAGGGGAAAAAGTCGCTCCGTGGATAAAAGAAGAAATAAAAAAATTGATTGATAAAGACGAAACATGGGCATACTGCAACACACAGGGCGTTCTTGCAACGAGGGAATTTCTTGCTGCAAAAGTAAATGCACTGAACGGGTGCAAAATTACGGCCGATGATATTTATTTTTTCAACGGACTCGGAGATGCCGTCGCAAAAATTTTCGGTCATTTAAAAAGAGAAGCGCGTGTAATAGGACCGACTCCGGCATACTCATCTCATTCATCGGCAGAGGCATCTCATTCCGGATACGAACATCTTACCTACCGACTCGACCCAAACAACAATTGGGAACCCGATGTCGATGAAATTTACAATAAAGCAAAGTATAACGATTCGATTGCCGGAATTTTAATCATAAATCCTCACAATCCCACCGGTGCAACTATTTCCAAAGCAAATTTAAAACGTATCTGTGAAATTGCGCGCGAACTCGATCTGTTTGTAATTTGCGATGAAATTTATAATGAATTGGTATATTCAAACGGTGAACCTGTGAAACTTGCCGAAGTAATAGGTGACGCCTGCGGAATCAGCATTAAAGGCATCAGTAAAGAATATCCTTGGCCGGGTTCCCGATGCGGTTGGATGGAAGTCTACAATAAAAACAAAGATCCTCAGTTCGCAAAATATATCGAAACGATATTAAAAGCTAAACGGTTGGAAGTATGTTCTACAACTTTGCCCCAAAAATCTATCCCGATTATAATGGGACACAAAAATTATCCGTCACACCTGAAAATGCGCGTAGATAAGTTTGAACACCGCGCAAATGAAGCCAAAGAAATTTTCGGTTCGACAAAAGGCATTAAATTTATCCAGCCGCGCGGAGCATTTTATATGACGGTGTTGTTTGAAGACGGCATCCTTGATAAAAGCAAAACATTACCAATCGAAAACCCTATTATAAAGGAAGAAATCGAAAAATTATGCAGAGGTAAAATTGCGGATGACAAGCGTTTTGTTTATTACCTACTTGGTTCTACGGGAATCATAACAGTTCCGCTGACAAGTTTTTATTCCAAAATCAATGGAATTCGCCTTACATCATTGGAAGAAGACAATGAAAAGCGCAGAAAAATATTTTGCTTAATTCGTGATAAAATGGTCGAGTTTATTAATTCATAGCTTGTTTGTAAGCAAAAGAGCTGAAAGTATGGGAGATATGTAAATTGATAAGCGACGACAATCCTGCCGATAATCTTTTTTTTCTACCGGAAACAAAAAAATATCTTCAGACTGTCGATATTCTGCTCGTTACAGGCGATGCGTATTTGGATCATCCTTCATTCGGAATTGCAATAATCGCGCGTGTTTTGGAAAATGAAGGTTACAGTGTGGCAATTTGGAGCCAGCCGGACTACAGAAACGTGCAGACTTTACATATTTTACCGGAAGTTCGGCTTTTCATCGGCATAACAGCCGGAAACATCGACAGTGTTGTAAACAATTACACCGGAACTCGCAGCAGAAGAAAAACCGATGATTTTTCCATTGACGCAAATCCTCTCTTCCCCGACGGACACCAAAAACGACCGGACAGAGCAACAATTGTGTACACATCTTTTTTAAAACAGCGCTACAAAAATATTCCTATTGTACTGGGAGGGCTTGAAGCTTCGCTGCGTCGTTTCGCACATTACGATTATGTTCAGGATAAAATCCGCCATTCCATTTTGATTGACAGCAAAGCGGACATTATCAGCTACGGAATGGGTGAAAAATCAATGACGGAAATTGCTCACCGCATTAAAACTCACCAGAATTTAAAAGGAATCGAAGGTACCGTCATTAAAATCAAACCGGAAGAATGCAACAATTTGCTTAGGCTTCCGTCGTACGAAGAAATTATCGATAATAAAGAAAAACTGTTGACCGCAACGTCGCTAATAGAAGCCAATATGGTGCATGAAACAGCCAGCGGGCTTTATCAGCAAGACGGAAATAATATTGTTGCATCTTTCAGACCGCAGCCGCTGCTGACTCAAGATGAAATGGATGCCGTTTACTCGCTGCCGTACAGACGCAATTACCCGGAATACTGCGAACGGGTTCCGGCGTGGAAGATGATTCAGCACTCGGTAACGTCACATCGCGGCTGCTTTGGACGCTGCAGCTTCTGCGCAATAGCTTCGCATCAGGGGCCGATCATAAGCAGAAGAAGCGAAAAATCAATCATTGCGGAAGTAAAAAAAATCGCAGAACTGAAAAATTTTCACGGAACAATTACCGATGTCGGCGGTCCTACGGCAAATATGTATGCGTCGGTCTGCAAAGTCGGCGGCTGCAAAGACCCGAAGTGCCTTTTCCCGTCACCTTGCTCCAATTTACAGATGAACCAAAAGAGTTACGCCGATTTACTGTTTAAAATCAAAGGACTTCCCGAAGTAAAGCACGTATTCGTAAATTCGGGGATTCGCTATGACATGGCATTGGAAGAGCAAGCCGCTGCCGAAAAAATAATCTGTAATTTTACTTCCGGTCATTTGAAGATTGCACCGGAACATTTCTGCGATGACATTTTGCAGCTTATGCGAAAACCACCGGCAAAGGAATTTATACGGTTTATTGATTTTTTTGAACAAATTAAAAAGAAGAATCATTTGAATTTTTATATTTTGCCGTATTTAATTCTATCGCATCCGGGCAGCACAAACGACAGTGCTCGTGCAGTCGGCAATTTTTTGTTAAAGTACAACATCAGTACGAGGCAGTATCAAGATTTTACGCCCACACCGCAGACAATTTCTACGGCAATGTTTGTAAGCGGAAAAAATGTGCAGCGCAAAAATATACATATTGTGCATTACTCAGCTGCAAATAATCCGCAGCGGAAAATTCTTGAAAATATGCTGCGTTATAAAAAGCAATAAGGAGTTACTATCATGGAAATTAAAACGCATTTTTTTGACCTCGGCGGAGAAATCAATATGATTTGGGGACAGAGCCACTTTATCAAAACCGTCGACGATTTGGCAGAAATTGTGGCAGCAAGCATCCCTCAGGCTAAATATGCGATTGCTTTTAATGAAGCATCGGGCGAGGCTTTAGTCCGTTATCAAAGTAATGATAATGAGCTTGAAAAAAAAGCTGTCGAGATGATGAATGAAACTGCCGCCGGTCACACATTTGTAATACTGCTGAAAAATGCATTTCCGATTCAAGTCATGGCAAAAATAAAAAATTGTGACGAAGTTGCGAGAATTTTTTGTGCTACTGCAAATCCCGTTACAATTCTGACCGCAGAAGCAAACGGCGGTGCCGGAATTATCGGCGTGATAGACGGAGTTTCTCCGAAAGGCACAGAAAATGATTCCGATAAAAAAGCCCGTCGGGAATTATTGAAAAAATTCGGGTACAAGTTTTAACAAGTGTCAGACCGCAATTCCATAATGGAATTACGGTCTTTCGATCAAGCCCATGTTCCACAGCGGAACTGATTGGTGGGAAAAACAATAAAAAATATAGAATTTTCCCGCGCTTGCCCCAGTGAGAAAACGTTATCACAGATTTCGGAAGTATTACATATCGATATTTATCATTTATTTATGCCGATTCCGACTTCATTTTGCGTTTCGGAATAAGTAAAACAGGCAATAAGCACAGCTTACAAGGATTTTGCAGAATCGACATTGTCGGAAATCATTGACAAAAACTGAGACTTCCTCATTTATCCATACGGAAATATTTTTCCTCAAACATCTTGATTATTCGGCTGCTGCGTTCCGTTTCCCCGCGTTCTTCATAGATTCGCAGTACTTCGCGAATGCTTTTTTCCACCCAAAACACGTCCGACGGATACAAATAGAAAATTTTCAGCAGCAAATCCACCGCTTTGTCTTGATTCCCGCTTTTTTCGTAAAGAATCGCTTCGTTGTACCGAATCTCGGCATCAAGATGATTCATTTTTGATGACGGAATTTTATTCAAAACAGAAGCTGCGGTTTTGTAATTTTCGGTACGCAGGCTGATTTCTATTATCATCCGCACAATCTCACGCACAACAGGTTTGTCAATATCAACCTTATCAAGCAGTGACTGAAGATTTTTTAAATAACTTTTGGTATTTTGATTCTGCAAATACTCGACAGAATACGATGCAAATGAATAAAAAAGCGAATCACGAGCTTTCAGCGAATCCGTTATCATCATCCGATTGATTTTCTCACTGTCATTTGCGTAATACAATACATTGAAACGATAAAGCTGCGGCTCAATCGCATTCGGGAAAAGCTGGCAAAGATATTCGGCAGCTGCCAAAGCGGCATCGAGCTTTTTTCCGGAAAACATGAATTTGTAAATTTTCACCATCTGCGGATAACTGAGATTCTGCGGATTGCGTTCAAACAGTAAAATAAAATGCCATGCCGCTTCATCCAAACACAGCGCATTTGCATAAGCATCACCGAGAAAATACAGCAGCTCGTTGTCTTTTTCCATGAATAACTCATTCGCAAGGTCTATACGGCGAATTTTAAGAAAAGATTTAAACAGTGCTTTTCTGATTTTCAAGTCACTGTCATTATCCAGAATACTGCGATTACTTTCGTAAATCGACACAAGCTCATCTTCCGACTGTATTTTTTGACATGCCATTACAAAAATATACAGCATATCCGCATAATACGAAGATGATTTATAGTCCAATATATTATTTTTTTGTGCAGCTACAGCCTGATAATCCTCACGTTGAAAACATGAATACAAATATACGAAAAAAGGATACGGCTCCCAATTTCGCTTTCTGCCGAAATAACTTTGAATCTCGCCGAAATCTTTTTTCTTCAACAGTGTTTCCGCAATTTTTTGTTCTATCATCGCACTGCGACCATATTCGGTTTCGTATTTAAGATAATTTTTGTAAGCTTTTTCGTAACGCTTGATGTTAAAATACGCATTGCCAAGCTGCAGCTGCGCTTCTTTTTTCCGTTCCGATGTTACATTGTTTGCAAGATACTCTTCATAACTGCGTATGGCGCTTCCGTATTCCAGCAGCAGAAAATACGCTTCGCCTTTATCAACCATCGACTCATAGTAAATACGGTCTTTTTTGTTGAACTTTTGCAGCTTGGTAAATTCGATAATCGCTTCTTGATACCGCTTTAAATGATTCAGCGTCACACCACTCATATAAAGCACGCTGTCGTATCGTTCGTCTCCGGAAAATTCCGCAAGCCAACGTTTCATCAGCACTCCGGCATCGTCATACTGCTGTTCATTAAAACAAAAAACCGCAAGATTATACAAAACAAGGTTGCGCTCATCTTTTACAAGTTTATTCAATAAATCCGGCTGCTTGATAAAAACATAATATTCATCTGTTTTTTCCAATTCCGCAGCAAGTTGATAATACAGCTGCAATTCATTCTGCGTCATTTTTTCGGGCGCAATTTTTTTAATATAAAAAAGGCTTTTTTCCTTTTTGCCGATTCTGTATGCCAAATCGCTTTTAAAAAATGGCAGATAATTTTCATTCGTACGATTCTCCAGCAAAGTCAACGCATTGCCGAATCTGTCGCACTCGTAATCAATCAATGCCTGCCGCCGCGCCGCTTCTTCAAGTTTTGTATTTTTATAAATCTCATCGAGCAGCCCGTAAGCCTTATCAAACTGCTTTCTTCGATAATAAATATCCGACATGAGGAAATACAAATCCTGCGAAAAAGCAAAACCGCTGTGTTCAAAAAAAGTCACCGCGTCTTTATCCCGATTTGTCATATACAATGCGTAAAGATAGTTATAACGCAGTACCGACAATTCTTCCGGTGACGAATTGTAAGGCAGCAGCAAATCCATTCTGATCAGCGCATTTTCATAATCTTCTTCCTGCAAATACAAATCAGTCTGCATACGCAAAACGTCCGCACGATATGTATCGAACTTCGGATTGTCGACGTATTCCTGAGCAAGTGCAAAGCATTTCGATTTTTTTTTAAGCAAAAAATTATTCTTTATTGCAATATAGAGCAGTTTCTCGCGACGCTGCGAATCTTCTTCCACCGGCAAAAGTCGGGCAACGGCTTTTTCCGAATCGCCGTAATTTTCCAACATGTGGTTGTTCAGCGAAAGGTAATAAAGAACGTCCTTGTAATATTTGTAATCTTTTTTATTGAAAAGTTTCCACAGCGGCGGCAACGATTCCTTTATCTTGTTTTGTTTCAGCAGTGCAATCGCTTGATAGTACAGCATATCATCATACATCGACGATGCAGGATAATGCGCCGCAGTTTCCTCGAAAGCTCTTGCGGCGACATCGTAAAATCCGTCTTTGTACAAAGCGTAAGCTGCGCGAAAATCTTCCAAATCATCGGCAAAAAACAGCTGCACCGCACATATCAGCAATAGGACGAGACTACCTTTCTTCTTTGTTTTCATTTTCCGCTAATGGTTCCATTTTTTTCAAAACGATTTTTTTATCCTCACAGTATACTTTTACGATGTCGCTGTCGTTGATTTTTCTATCAAGCAATTCGACTGACAGCGCATTGATAATTTCTTTTTGAATTGCACGGCGCAAAGGTCGAGCTCCGTACCTTCTGTCATAGTACGCATCAATGAGAAAATCTTTCGCGCTTGTATCGAGAAATACGCCGATTTTTCTTTTTTCCATAAGAACATCAACCGTTTCTTTAAACATAACATCGATAATGGAATAAAGATTTTCTTTGGATAGCGGATGAAATACAATTGTCTCGTCAATACGATTGACAAATTCCGGACTGAAATGACGTTTCAATTCATTGATTGCAGAATTGCGTACATCTTTAAATGCACTGTCCGGGTCAGTATTAACTCCGCCGAATCCGAGTACATTGTCCTTATTGATTTCGCGTGCACCTAAATTTGAAGTCATAATGATTATTGTATTGCGGAAAGATACGACATGCCCCAAATTGTCCGACAATTCCCCTTCTTCCAAAATCTGCAAAAGCAAATTAAATACATCGGGGTGCGCTTTTTCGACCTCATCGAAAAGTACGATAGAATAAGGCGAACGTCTGATTTTTTCGGTCAGTGCCCCGCCTTCTTCATATCCTACATATCCCGGAGGCGCACCGACGAGACGCGATGTATTATGTTTTTCCATAAAATCGGACATATCCAGCCTGATAAGCGCATTTTCACTGCCCAAAAGCAACCTGGACAGCGATTTTGCCAATTCGGTTTTACCGACACCCGTAGGTCCCAAGAAAATAAACGATGCAAGAGGGCGTTTTGGTGAAGTAAGTCCCAATCTGGCACGCCGAACCGCAGATGACACAGCTGAGATAGCTTCTTTTTGCCCGATTACACGCTTTGTCAATTCATTTTCCAATCTCAAAAGTTTTTCATTTTCTTCCGCTTCTATTTCCGACAGCGGAATCTTTGTAATGGAAGACACAAACTGCGCAATATCTTTTTCCGTTACTTTGATATTTTCCTTTGTATTGGTTTTCTGCCATGCGCTCATCAACGCACTTTTTGTTTCGATAAGCCGTTCGCGTTCTTCCTTGATTGCAGAACACGCTTCATACTCTTGAGCTTTTATATATTGATTTTTGCGTTCTTCCAATTCTTTGAGTTTATTTTCAATATCCGAAATTTCCTTAGGTTTTGACGAATGCTTCAGTTTCATCTTGGCACCGACTTCGTCCAAAACATCAATCGCCTTATCGGGAAGGCAGCGTTCCGAAATATAACGTTGGCTCAACAAAACAGCCTGCCGCACGGCTTCACTCGTATAAGTCACATTATGATGACGTTCATAAAGATGCTTTGCTCCGTTCAAAATTTCTATCGTATCTTCGACGGATGTTTCTTCCACAAGTAAATTCTGAAAACGCCGTTCCAATGCACTGTCTTTTTCTATATATTTGCGGTACTCATCGAGAGTTGTGGCACCGATACATTGAAGTTCCCCGCGCGACAATGCCGGTTTAAGCATATTAGACGCATCCATTGCACCTTCCGCACCGCCTGCACCGATGATAGTGTGCAGTTCATCGATAAATAAAATCACGTCGCCGGACTCTTTTATCTCATGCATGATTTTTTTCAAACGTTCCTCAAATTCGCCGCGATATTTTGTTCCGGCAACAACCATCCCCATATCAAGCGCAATTATTCGTTTGCGCAGCAGATTATCCGGGACGTTTCTGCTTACTATTTTTTGCGCCAATCCTTCTACTATTGCGGTTTTGCCGACTCCGGGATTTCCGAGCAGTATCGGATTATTTTTTCTGCGCCGCGTAAGAATTTGAATCAACCGCTGAATTTCATTTTCACGACCGATAACTTTATCCATTTTGCCGGACTTGGCGGCTTCATTCAAATCCCGTCCGAATTCCGTAAGAATGGAATTTTTTTTCACACTGCCTTTTTCGGCCGTCTCGTTTTTACCGTGACCTATGGTTTTGATAATGTAATCCCGATAATTATCCGGTGTAATTCCCTGATGTCCGAAAGCTATCGACACAGGGCTGTTGGAATCGATAATACATCCCAGCATTAAATGCTCGGTCCCTATATAATTATGCCCCATCCGCTTTGATTCTATCGTGCTTATCTCTATTACATCCTGCAAAGCCTGAGACACTGCCAATTCACCAAGTGAAACAGGTGCATTTGATACTTCCTGAGCAGCTTCCACTTCCGCAATAACCACATTGGGATTAATGCCGTTGTCTTTTAAAATTCTGCCGGAAACACCTTTGTTTTCCCTTAAAATTGCCAAAGCCACATGATCAGGATACAATTTTTCGGCATTAAAACGTCTTGCTTCATTTTGCGCAAGCTCCGAAAGAATTCTGCTTGCCGCCGGAGTAAACCCTTTACTTTGCATTATTATCTCCTTCCAACAATAAACGAACAAGCTGCGCTCGTTTTGCCTGATTTTCTCTGTTTTCATCGGGTAAATCAAAATCGAAAACCACCTGCCGCAAATTATTAAGCAAATCCAAATCAACCGGTATCGGCAGCTTCATTTTTATGCCCATTCGTAAATTCGCACAATGACGAATCGCTTCGTTTAATCCTAATAACCGCACATATTTGAGCACACCGAAACTTCTGTAAACCATATCTGTCATTATTTCGGGGATTTCACTCAGTGCAAGATTAACTGCGTCCTGCTCAAGTTCAAGAAAGCTCTTCAATCCTTCCACAAAGCGTTCCATCAGCTCCTGCTCCGTCACACCGTAGTTAAATCTGGATGAAATCTCGCAGAAATCATCACAATCCGCTTTTTCAAAATAACTTTTTTCCAATTGGTAGCCACGGTTGAAAAGGTCATTGCGAACCCTTTCAAAAGTTACGGCAGCTTCTTTATTTTCCGATGCCAAAAATTTAAAGTTTCTTATCCAAACAATATGCATTAACGCCGTTATCTTAAAACCAAGTCCGCAGTCTTTAAGCTGCGGAGAAATATAGCCATAATGTTCGCTTGCAGTTACACGGGCGAATTCGCTGACTTTTTTTTCAATGTCGGTAAGTTTCTTATAAACCTTTTTAAAAGCCGGCTGACATGTCGACACTAAAATGGTCACATGATTTTTATAATTGAGAATTATTGCCGTATCATCGCAGTCCGAATATATAAATGTAACGTTCTTTTCGTTATCAAGCTCTTTCAGCCACAATCCGCGGCTATAAAGCTGAAGCCTTTTTTCTTTGCTCAAATAATCGATATTGGTTACAATCAAATGTTTTTTTTTCCTCAGAATAAAACTTATGAAATCATCTTCAAATTCACTGCGGCATTCTTCCGACATCGAAGAAACAAACGGCAATTTTTCATAATTTCGTACCTGCATAAGTCTGAAATTTATAAACATTTCTTTCAGCTCGATATGCGGTCTCATAATCTCATTACTTTTAACTATACCGCTCATTTTTCCTCTGTTTTGTCATCTGTATTTTCGCCGTCTTGCAGTGCTTTTATTTTATCTCTGATTTCTGCGGCTTTATCGAAATCTTCCATAGAAACACATTGTTTCAGCTGCTTTTTAAGATTAAAAATTTCCACTCTGTAGTCATGCTTTGTCCTCAAGTCAGTCGGAAAATTTCCACGATAATTTATCGAATTATTCATATTCGCAAGCATTGCATCTATAACGTTTTTGAAGTACGAAAAACATTTCGGACAGCCGACTTCATTCGTCTTTGTTATATCTTCCAGACTTCTGCCGCATTCCGGACATTTTAAAATCAATATCCTCGCAGCTGTCTGACTCGCTATATTTACAGGAGAAGTTTGACCTTCGGCAAAAATATTGGAAATAAAGGATGCAAAAAGTTTATCAATATCTTCCGCGCGAATATTCAATCCTTTGGTAAGAGCACACTCTACACACAGGCTTATTTTACGCACACCCATTGCCGATTGTTCCTGCATATGAAATACTGCATCTCGTTTCTTGCATATATCACATTTCATTTTGTGTCTCCTTTATTAAAAATTATTAATTTATCAAAATCGTTCGGGAATTATTTTTTTTTACTCGCAGGCAATCAATATACTAAAAAATTATCAAAGAGACAACGAAGACCATGCAATCAACCGCTTGCTCATCACCTCTTCTCCGACTCTCCGCACGAATTTTCCGGTGAATATTCATTAAATAAGTTCTCGGTATAATCGCTTATATTATAATTACGCTCGATATTAGAAATTTTTACATCGTGCACAAAATGCTCCGTCGCAAAAGTAACCATCATATTGTTTTTTGTATAAATTGCCGTACCACTGTGCTGTTCGTCGCCACCGCAAAGCATCATTTCGCTGCGGTCTTTTATCATGAGAATGCGCCAGCGTGCTTTTAAATTACCCAAACTCTGAATAAAACTTTCTTCCATTCCTTTGGAATGCAGCTGAAAATGAGGCGGGAAATCGGATAATTTCGACAAACTGAAAATATGAACGGCAACGAAAGGCGGCACTTGCTGCAAATCTTTGTGTATCCATTCCAGTTCATTTATCCCCGCACTTATAAAAAGCATTTTTTTTGCATTTTTAATCATATATGCCAATTTCGCCCGTTGCTGCATTCTGTCCTGAATTGTCACAAAAAGTTCATCTGCCGGAAGCGGCTTCATATCGGCAAGCTGGCGTTCCAATTCATCAAACGCCTGCCCTATTCCATGATTTACCGTATCGCGAATTTCCGGCAGCGGTTTTAACAAATATGATGATGATTTTGTCTGTGTTAATTCTATTACACCGCCTGCGCGCATTTTTTCCAACGCACCGTAAACGAGTGAACGGGAGATTCCCGTATTTTTCGAGATTTCATACCCATTAGAGCCGGGATTTTGCGCCAGATATAAAAAAATTCTGCTTTCATTCTGTGTCAGCCCCAGTTTTGATAATGAATCGAATATCTCTGAAGCCGGTTGTATCGCGTCCATTTATTTTCCTCAGTCAAAAAAAATACAATCAAGGCAGCCGCCGAGATTGATAAACGAGTGCATTATAACAGAAAATATTATTTTTTTCTTCATTTTATATGTAAAAGAAAGGACCACCGCGCATACAGCGGCAAAGATTACACCGCCTAAACCTTGGGACAAATGAACAGATGCAAATAAAACCGTACTTAACGGCACAAAAAAATGCGACATTAAACCGCTGCATACATCGGCAAGACAGCTTCTGAACAGCAGTTCTTCCGCTATCGGTACCAATATCAATACTTTAATAAAGAACAATGCATTGAAATCGAAATCCGCTGCAGTATATCCACCGGGAACGGACAAGATTTGAACCGAAAATTTTGCAGCACTATAAACTGCAATCCCTCCGACCGCACTTAATATATGCTGCCACGATACTTTTTCCAATGTGCAAATATGATTTTTCCCCAAAACCGCAATTATTATGATCAGCAGAATAAAGTGAGAAACTCCGGAAACAAAGAAGAATCCGCAGTAGAACAGCAAAAAAATAAACAGTGCCTGCTTGGAATCTGTCACAGCAAATTATTAATTTCCGCAGGCAGTGCCAATGTAACGCTTCGCTGCATCATCGATATTTCTCGGTTTGTGTAATTAATGCTTATTACTACGGCTTTTTCTTTTGACAGATATTTTATTCCGTATACAATCAACGGATCTCCTTCCGATATATTGAGAGAATATGCCGGCATACCTTTATACACATAATCTATTTTATAATAGCGAACTCCGAATCTCCTTCTTGTCTGTTCGATTCTCATTCCGGTAATAAGTTTTATAATATTCGTGTATGAATCCTTTTTAAAAATCTGTTCAACCGGGATCTGAGGTCTATCATCCAACCGTACCGGCAATTCCATATTTTGCCCATTACGATTAATTCCGACACGGATTATCCCGCCGCTTTTTTCCCACGCAGTCAAAGACTGTGCCTGTGCAATCCCCGAAACATTTTGTCCGTTAATGCTTACGAGAACATCCCCCGGTAAAATCCCCGCTTCGTCTGCGCCGCCGCCCGGCATCAAATAATAAAACTGCAAATTTCCTCTTTCGTAATCATGATAAAGCCCCGCTCCCATCCAAGAACGTTTTACTTCACCGCCTCGGTACAACAGCGGAATTGTCTGGCGCACCCACTCAAACGGAATCGCAAAACTTATCCCGGCATACTGCGGAATTCCCGCAAAAACGATTCCCACAACTTGCCCTCGTTCGTCAATCAGCGGACCTCCGGAATTTCCCGGATTAATTGCCGCATCCACTTGAAATCCCTGTCCCATCTGGAAAATATCGATTTCACGATTGGAAATAATTCCGGAAGTCACCGTATAGCGAATCCCCAGCGGATTGCCTATGGTAAAAATTTTATCGCCGGTTTTCATACTGCCGGAAATTCCGGGAATCATAAAGTTTTCGTTTTTATGTCCAAGCAGTTTCAGCAAAGCAACATCGTAAATTTTATCCCAACCGACGACTTTTGCTGAATATTCAATATCGGGATTATCTCGCAGAGAAACTTTTACCGACGTATAACCTTTATAACTCGGATCCACATGTTCTGCTATTACATGATGATTCGTAAGAATGTATCCGTTTCCGTCAATAAAAAAACCAGTTCCCAATGATTTGTCCTGCCCTCCTACTCCGTTTTTTATGACAATGCCCTTATCGAGAATCACGGTCACTACCGATTTCATCAACATTTCAAAATCGGGAGCGGCAGTATTATCGAGGAGAATTCCGAATTTCTTCTCCAAATCGGGAAATCTTGCCGTAAGAGTAAGATACTTTTCTTTATAATGATTGAGATAGTAAGAAAAAAGCCCTATGTTGTTTTGCTTGAAATAATCATCCAAAAATGCCGCAATCTCGTTTTCAGAAAGCAGCTTCTTATCGCCCATACGATTTTTTATGCTTTCAATAGTAAAATTATCCACATCATCGGAAGCCTCCAATTCGGCAAGATAATTCCTGTAGCAATCCTCATACGGAATATCCGGCTCAACACCCAGATTTACCAAAGTATCGGCAATATCAACAGCCTGTTCATAATTTTTATCCTCAGTGTAAACTTTCAGAAGATTGTTCATGCGTTTCAGAATCGAAGCCACTAATTGCGCATTTTCTTCGGAATTATTTTTATTGTATTCCTTCAAAGCATTCATATATCCTTTGGAAAGCGACTCTGTATCATCGTCTTTTATATTTGCATCGATATTTTCCGCTGCACTGTGATATGGATACTCAGTTACCGAATTATCATGTATCGTCTGGCAGCTGCACAGCCAAAACACTGCAATCATCAAAAAATATGCAATAACCGAAACACGCTTTTTTGCTTTCATTACCTAAGCTCCGCAGTCAAACAAAAACAATCTTTCTCCATTTCGCAGTAAACGGAAGCTGAAGTCGGGAGATTCCAATAAGCCGTCCGAAAAATAAAAATTTCGATTCTTATACAAAAAGAAGCCACTCATGCCTTCGGTTTGCGTATCAAAGAAATTAATTTCATCCGGAATCGGCAGCAAATCAGCATTGCGCGAAGAAACTACCGTCCAATTTTTCATCTTAACAGTGCGCTGCTTTGCCGCAGCCGCTGCAATTCTGCGTTTTTTAGTTCCGTCGGAATTCAACTCATAAACATCATACGTTCCGTCTTTATTTTTTTCATGCATGTAATTGTATACTCCGTCATTATCCGAATCAAAGTACATCTGCACAACTCCGGACGGAAGCGTCTTTTCCAAAATTTCGTATTTCAAATCTCTGTTATTGTCCCAATATTTTTCAATTGTGTTATTTGCAAACATCTCTTTGTAATAATAAACTCCGGCGGTATTTGAATATCCCGATTCGCACTGCACAAGTTTTCCGTTGTCGTATATTTCATGCAGCTCCGGCACGCCGTCTTTATCCATGTCGATAAACGCTTCCGAAATTACTCCGTTGTTAAACAAAGCACAATATTCAAAAAAGCCGTCGCCGTCGCTGTCTTTTTCCTGCATGACTATTTTTCCTTCGGAAAATTTACTTCGCAGGACTTCACCGTCACGATATTCTTCTCGAAAATCGACAAGCAAATCCTGAAGAACCGGATACGGCATGCTTTCATTGAAAACAAACGCACCTCTGCGCATAACATTTTTTTCCGCCAATTTACCTGCACGCACATTTTCCACTGTCAAAAGCGAACCGTCGTACTGATTAAAATCATAACACCAAAAATTTTCATTATCTTCACGGATATAAATTTTGTCAATTTTGCCGTTATCGTAAAAATCAAACTCCGTTTCCGATATTCCGTCCTGATTTTTATCTTCACTGCGGTTGATAACAATTCCGTTTTTTACTTCCACAACCAGTTCGGGTCTGCCGTTGTTGTCCGTATCGACCGTACGCTTTCCGGTATAGTCTGCCCACCATGCAAATTTTTCATTGGATTTAATCCAATCCGCAAGCGGTGAATAGGCAAGAAATCGAAAAGTCCGCACGTCATTGTTTCCGTCATATTTTTCCCACAACGACAAACAATTATCCAAAATACGTTCATCGGTAATGGTAAGCCGCCGCAAAAGCTCGTAAACAATATCGCGCCCCCATTTCGGCGAAATATCCTGTATCTGCATAAAATCATCTATGAATATTCCCAGCTCTTCTTCATTTTTTACAAGGAAAGACTTTAAATATTGAACTTCCTGCACAGAATAATCATTATTTTCCAATTGACGAATCAGTTGAATAGGCTCGCCGAAAGGTGTTGTTCCGGTTTTGAAAGAATACAAAGTCTGATAAAAAACAATTTCCCGATTGGGAAACAATGAAGAAGCTTCGCGCAGTACAGGCAGCATTTGCGCAGCCGGAGCATCAGCCAAAAATGCACATGATAAATATTCCAAATAGTTGTCGAATGTTCTTTTGCCGGGGTGACTAATTACCGATTTGTAAAACGGAAGTGCCTCCTTATAAGAATGCAGATAGTAATAAATTTGCGCAGACAGCAAATCAATATCGTAATCATCAATCAAAAAGGCTTTATCTCTCTTTATCAACATATCGGCTACGAGTTTTTCCGCATTGCCGAAATTACCGGTTTTCCGACAATTTTCCAGCAGTAAAAACTCGCACTCGGGGAAAAAAGCGGCGTATTCACCGGCTTTATCAATCATAAATGATGAAATCTGCGGATTATCACGATTAATAATTGCCCGTTTCAAATACGTTTTGGCAATTTCAATATCCGACGCACTCATGGCAGATAAAAAACGGCACATCAATACGGCAATCAAGATTTTTTTTCTCATAGTAAGTTCTCCGAGTTTTTACTTTCACTGCAAAAAATTTTATAGATATTGCGTTCCATTTTTCGGCATGGAGTATTCATATACTCAAATTTTTATCAAATAAAAATTTTGTTTGCAGCGGGAAACAAAATTATTACCACGTTTAAAGCAATCATAAAAACCGAAGAATAAATACAGAATTGCCAAAATCGAAATTAACTGTTGAATCTGGATAAAAAAACTTTTGTCCGCTGAGTCTGCGGATTGTTGATAACATCGGTCGGATTTCCCTGCTCCACAATCACGCCGTTGTCCATAAAAATTACTTCACTGGAAATATCTCTGGCAAATGCCATTTCATGAGTAACCACAACCATAGTCATTTTTTCTGCGGCAAGCTCTTTTATCACCGCAAGAATTTCTCCGGTTAATTCCGGATCCAGCGCACTCGTCGGTTCGTCGAAAAGCAGCACTTCCGGTTTTAATGCCAGTGCTCTCGCAATGGAAACGCGCTGCTGCTGACCGCCGGACAGTTCGTACGGGTAATTATCGGCTTTATCTATCAGCCCCATTCGTCTCAGCAGCTCCGACGCAGTCTGCCGTGCTTCATCGGTCGTTTTTTTTAAAACGGTAATTTGCGCCGCAGTAACATTTTCCAATACCGAATAATGAGGAAACAAATTGAAATTCTGAAAAACCAGTCCGCTTTTTAAAATAATTTCATGACGCTCGTTTTTCGCAGCATAAACTCCGTCGGTTACAAGCGGACGCCCGCAAATACTGATAGAACCGCTGCTTACGGTTTCCAATTGAGAAATACATCTTAATATCGTGGATTTTCCGGAGCCGCTCGGCCCTATAATCCCGAGAACTTCTCCTTTATGCACAGAAAACGAAATACCTTTGATGATTTCCGTATCACCAAAAGATTTCCGCAAGTTTTTTACATCGATAATTTTTCGATTAGTATCTTCCATAAAACTGCATCCCACAAAATTAATGATAATACGACAGTTTCTTTTCCAGTTTTGCAAATGCAGCAGAAACGCCCCAATTCATTATAAAATAAAATACTCCGGCAATAAAAAGCGGCGTAAACGAAAATAATGCGCTTTGCCGTTCCTTAGCCACCATTAACAATTCCGCAACTCCGATTACGGAAACCAATGCCGTATCCTTTACAAGTGTAATTACTTCATTCCCCATAGCCGGAACAATACGCTTTACAACCTGCGGCAAAACTATTTTAAAAAATGTCTGAGCCGGAGTAAAACCGAGAACCCTCGCAGCTTCATACTGCCCTTTCGGAATAGACTCAATTCCGCCGCGGTAGATTTCCGCAAAGTATGCAGAATAATTAATGGACAGCGCAATTATAGCTGCCGCAAAACGATTCCACACAAAAGCTATTTCATACCCCAGTCCATTCAGCCAGCGAATAAAAATTCCCGGTCCAAAATATACGACAAGCAGCTGAAGCATAAGCGGCGTACCGCGTATAATGAGAAGAAATACATTTGTACTGCCTGAAAGTAATTTGTTTTTAGACATTCTGCCAACAGCAATCGGAAGTGCCAGCGGTATGGAAAAAAGAAGTGTCAGAAAAAAAACTTCAAGCGATACCAGCGAACCGCCGAGCATCGCTTTAAGCATTTTCAAGTATTTATCGAACCCCATACTTTATTTTTCAATAACAGAAATATCGCGCCCAAACCATTTTTGAGAAATAGCGGTAACAGTCCCGTCAGCCTGCATTTCCGTTAGGATTTTCTGAACTTCGTCACGAAGCTGCACATCGCTTTTTCTGAATGCAACAGCATAAGCCTCATTCGATAATGCTTCATCTACTACTTTAAACGCCTTTTTAGATTGGGCAATCGAATAATTTGCAACAACACTGTCCATTACAACACCGTCGACCCCGCCTATATCCAAATCATTTAACGCTGTAATATTATCTTTAAACAGTACTTTATTTGCCAATGATGATGAGAATCCTTCGTTGCCGTCAACAGCGGCCTGAGCACTCGACCCGCTTTGAATTCCTACGGTTTTTCCTTTCATATCTGCCAATGCAGTAATTCCGCTGTTTTCACGCACAACCAAAACTTGTTCATTATTCAAATATGGTTTTGTAAAAGATAAAACAGCCGCCCTTTCGGCTGTCACTGTAAAACCGTTCCAAATACAGTCGATTTTCCCTGTTTCCAGTTCCATTTCTTTTGCATCCCAATCGATAGGCTGCGCTTTGAAATTCACTTCCAAACGGGCAGCTACTTCTTTTGCCAAATCAATGTCGTAACCTACGATTTCATTATCCTCATTGCGAAAACCAAGCGGAGGAAATGAATCGTCAAGTCCCAAAACAAAAACTCCGCGCTCCTTCAACGCGGAAAGCGAGTTATCTACCCTATTGACTGTTTTTTTACAGCTCGCAGCAGCGATCATTGAAAATGTCACCGCTAAAATCAATGCCGTATTCATACCTTTTCTCATAGTAAAACCTCTGACCGTAAATTTATATCCCAAAACATTGAGAAACATGCGGGAAGTATACTTGAAATAATCAGAGTGTCAATAATTCTCATTTCAATTCTGCCGAGATTGATGCCCAGACCTGTATTCTGTTTCGGAATCAAGGTCTGACACCTTATTGCCCGATTCACAACTTGCTGCAACGCAAAATATTTTTTATTCCACAAGATTGACAAGTTCTTTGCCATTTTCAAATGCATTGGCATTCGCAAGAGTAACTTCTGCAATGGAATTAAGCGCATTTGAAGTAAGAAAAGCCTGATGACTTGTTATTATGACATTCGGGAATGTTAAAAGTCTTGCAAGTACGTCATCACGAATTACATCTACAGACCAATCATTAAAAAAATAATTGCTTTCTTCCTCATAAACATCAAGTGCCGCACCGCCGATTTTTCCCTGCTTCAAAGCCTTTACAAGCGAATGCGTATCGATAAGTGCGCCTCGTCCCGTATTTATAATAATAGCGTCATGCTTAACTAATTTAAGCGAATTTTCATTTATAATATGTTTTGTATCGTTTGTAAGCGGGCAATGCAGACTGATTACATCGCCCTGTTTGAAAAAATCAATCAGCGGCAAGTACGCAAAGCCTTTTGACTCTGCCCAATTTTTATCCGGATACGCATCATAAAGAACGATGTTCATTCCAAAGCCTGCAAGTATTTCAGCCATAACTTTGCCGATTTTTCCCGTACCCAAAATTCCTGCGGTAAGTCCGTGAAGATTGCGTCCGGTCAGTCCGTCCAACGTAAAATTTCCGCTTCGGGTTCTCAAATATGCCTGCGGAATTTTGCGCGTAAGAGCCAATAAAAGAGCTACTGCATGTTCGGCAATCGAATACGGCGAATACATCGGCACTCTTAAAACCGTAATGCCGGCATCCTTTGCAGCATTTAAATCCACATTATTAAAGCCGGCACACCGCAGAAGAATCAGTTTAATTCCGTTCAACTTTAATACATTAATGACTTTTTTATCCAAATTATCATTTACAAACACACACACGGCATCGTAATTTTTTGAAGCCAATGCAGTTTTTTCATTAAGTCTGAAATCAAAAAAATCAATATCATAAAGAAAATTTTTATTCTGCGCACTGAAAGCTGCCTTGTCATAAACTCTTGTATCGTAAAAAGCGATCTTCATTTTGATATTCCTCCGTTTTCAATTTAAAAGAACGATTTCCAAAAAGTACAAATAATACTTTTAATATACGAAATTACAGCAATTTACTTTAATTTCGTGTTTGCGTGCCTATCGGGTAAGCAGAGTGCATAAAATAAATATATTTACAATTGATACAAAAATAACAACATGCGCCAATTTAATTTCGTAATAATTTGAGAAGCTAAAATATCGGAGGAATAAAAAAAATGCCCAGACCTGTATTCTTATTTGGGATATAAAGTAAGTAAGAAATATATTTGCCCGAAATAAAAAAACGTGGAATTTGCTCAAAACAAATCCCACGTTCTCTTTCGATTAAACTTTTATCCTGTGAACTTTCTTTTTCCCCATTCGTAAAATAATTCCCTTGTCGGTAACATAGGAATTATCAACAATCATTTTGTCATCGGTAATTTTTTCACCGTTAATTTTGCAGCCACCTTGCGAAATCAAACGGCGTACTTCGCTTTTTGTTGCCGCCATTTTACATTCTACCATTAAATCGAGAATGCCGATTCCGCTCTTTAAGCGTTCTTCGTGAATTTCCGTAGTCGGCATCATCTCGATACTGTCACCGCCGCCGAATGCAGCTTTAGCACCGGCAAGCGCATTATCCGCTGCATCTTTTCCATGAATTTCGGCAGTAACTTCCCAAGCCAAACGTTCTTTTGCCTTGTTTATGTCACCGGCACAAATTTCATCGATTTCATCAATCGACAAAAATGTAAATAAAAGCATACATTTTCGCACATCCTGATCTGCTATATTTCGCCAATACTGGAAAAAATCATAAACCGGTGTAAGTTCCGGGTCAAGAAACAGCGCACCTTTTTCGGTTTTTCCCATTTTCTTTCCGTCGGAACGAGTAATTAAAGGAAATGTCAATGCATAAACTTCACGATCATTTCCCATTTTGCGGCGAATCAAATCTACTCCGGCTACCATATTTCCCCACTGATCATCCCCGCCAATTTGCAGATTACAGCCGTATTTTTCATGTAGCTTCAGAAAATCATAACTTTGCAGCAATTGATAATTGAATTCTAAAAAGCTTAACCCTGTTTCCATTCGTTTCTTATACGCTTCAAAAGTGAGCATTCTGTTTACCGAGAAACACGAACCTATATCACGCAAAAAATCGATATAATTCAAATCCGCAAGCCAATCTTTGTTGTTGACGGCAAATGCAGTTTCATTATCAAACCTCAAAAATCTATCCAGCTGCGCTTTAATCTTTTCTACATTTCGGTCAATTGCTTCATAAGTCAGCATTTTGCGCATTTCCGTTTTGCCCGACGGATCTCCGATACGAGCCGTTCCTCCGCCAATCAGTGCAATACCGTGATGACCGGCATTTTTTAAATGACGTAGTGCAAAAAACGGCACCATGTGACCAATGTGCAAACTCACTCCCGTTGGATCGCAGCCTACGTAAAATGTTACCGGACCTTTATCCATCAAAGCCGAAAGTCCTTCAATATCAGTACATTGCTGAAAAAAACCGCGCTCTTTTAATGTATTTAAACAACTATTCATTTTTTGCACTCCTATTTGCTGAAAACTACGGTTCAAGGCGGCCAATATCACGAGGGAATAAGGTTGCTTCACGAATATTATTGAGTTCAAGCAGACGCATTGTAAGCCGTTCCAAGCCCATTCCCAGTCCGCCGTGAGGAGGCATTCCGAATTTAAAGGCATCAAGATAAGGTTTGTATGCAGCCGGATTCAATCCTTTGGCAATCATACTGCTTTTCAGCTGTTCATAATCATGAATACGCTGACCTCCGGACGTAATTTCCAAACCTTTGTACAATAAATCAAACGAACGAGTGTATCCCGGCAGTCTTTCGTCAGGCATTGTATACATAGGACGCTTTTTAACCGGATACCCGACAATATAAACAAACTGGCTTCCGGTTTTTTCCTCTATATAGCGGCAAACTGTTTTTTCACCTTCCGGCGACAAATCCCCGTCCATATCTTTAACACCGAGTTTTTCCGCAATTTCAAGTGCCTGAATGAAATGAATTCTCGGAATTGCATCGGGAATTTTCATATCTACACCAAGCCGTTCCAATACATCGGAATATTTGTCTTTGATATTTTTCAATATATATTTAATCATACGCTCTTGAACATCGATTACGTCCTGCTCATCTTTGATGTAACCCATTTCAAAGTCCAAGCTGGTATATTCATTCAAATGGCGAACTGTATTATGCTTTTCCGCACGAAATACCGGCCCAACTTCAAATACACGCTCAAATGATGTACCGACAAGCATTTGTTTATAAAACTGCGGAGATTGTGCAAGAAACGCACTTCTATCGAAATATTTAATTTCGAATACATTAGTACCGCCTTCGGTTTCGTTTGCTCCGATTTTTGAAGTCTTTATTTCGATAAATTCATTCTGACGCAGAAACTCCGAAAACGATCCGGCAATTTCAGCCTGAATCTTGAAAATATCCGCAATTTCCGTATTTCGCAAAGATAATTGACGATGGTCAAGAACCGTAGGCAAATTGAGTTTCCCCAAATCACCGCTTATTTGGAACGGCAGTTCCGGTGCAGCAGCTGCAAGCACAGTAAGTTTCTCAACTTTTATTTCGATATTTTTATAAGGGCTTCGTTCCTCTTTTGTTACCTTTCCGTAAACTTCCACTGCAGACATAGGCGAAATTTTCGTTCTCGCCAAATCGCCTTCAAGCACAAGCTGAGTCATTCCCGTTCTGTCCCGCAGTGTATAAAATTCTATTCCGCCCAGACTGTTGATTTTATAAATGCAGCCCGACATCATAACTTTTTTACCGACCAAAGACTCCAATTCGCGGCAAAGAACCCTGCTGTTCTCGGCTGTGCGGTTCATGTAACCATCGGAAATTGACTGGATAAATTCTTTTGTGTAAACCGCAGACGCACGTTTCACGGGTTCATGTTCGGCATTTTCGGTTTTCGCTTCGGTTTTCAAATCAGCGAGTTTTGATAAATCCGGTGCCAAATCAAGTTTTAAAGCCTGCTCAAATTGATAAGCCGCATTTAAAATTCCTTCTTCATCCAACGGTTTCCCGAAAATCTGCAAACCAACCGGCATTTCATCAACCGTTCCGCAAGGCACGGACAATGCCGGAATCCCGGCTAAATTGGCAAGTACTGTCGTAATATCGCTGAGATACAATTTCATCGGGTCGCTGTCGCCTTCACCGAATTTAAACGCTATATCGGGAGTTGTCGGTGCAATGACAAAATCGTACTTCTCAAAAACTTTTTCCATTTCTTTCATTATGTATGTTCGCAGTTTTTGACTTTTTCGATAATATGCATCATAGTAACCCGAAGAAAGCACGAAATTTCCGAGCATAATTCTTTTCTTTACTTCTTTTCCAAAACCGTAACTGCGGCTTGACAAAAGCATCTCTTCATAATTCTGCTGCTTATCACTGCGAAACCCATATTTTACGCCGTCATACCGTTCCAAATTTCCGGCAGCTTCGGCTGTTGCAATGAAATAATAAACAGCAATTGCGTATTTAATCGCCGGGAAATCCACCGCTTCCACAACAGCTCCGAGTTTTTTCAATATTTCTGCCGAATCATCGAATTTTGCTTTTAATTCCGGTCGCAGACCTTCACCGACAAATTCTTTAAAATATGCAATTTTTTTACCGGCAATGGACCGATGCAGCATCTGCGTATAATCACCGTCAAATGAATAAATCGAAGTCGAATCTTTATCATCTTTTTTCGCAATAAAATTCAAAAGCAGTGCAGCACCGTACACATCACCGGCAAATGTT
The DNA here is from genome assembly GCA_022508205.1 of Spirochaetales bacterium. GTDB lineage: Bacteria > Spirochaetota > GWE2-31-10 > GWE2-31-10 > GWE2-31-10 > RGIG8597. The sequence goes on along the minus strand of JAFLVQ010000003.1, from coordinate 3,321 downwards.
CCTATCTGGTCTAATGATGATGCATAAGAAACAAGTCCGTAACGGGAAACCAACCCGTAAGTCGGTTTTATTCCAACAACTCCGCAAAACGCAGCCGGCTGACGAATGGAACCGCCGGTATCGCTTCCGAGTGCAAACGGAGCTAATCCTGCTGCGACTGCCGCCGCCGAACCACCGGAAGAACCGCCGGGAACGCGCCGAGCATCATAGGGATTGCGGGTTTTGCGATATGCGGACGTTTCCGAAGTAGACCCCATAGCAAATTCGTCCATGTTTGTTTTTCCCAAAATAATTGCACCGACCTTGCGAAGAGACTCGGCGACAGTCGCTTCATACGGAGATTTATATCCGTCAAGTATGCGCGAGCCGCACGTAGTAGGCATTCCGTATACTGTAATGTTATCTTTTATCGCTATCGGCAAGCCGTCGATTTTAGAAAGTGCCTTGCCTTCTCTGCGGCGTTTATCGGCAGCATCTGCTTGCTCCAAAATTGTTTTTTCATCATTTAAACTGATATAGCAGTCAAGAATTTTGTCATACTGTTTAATATTACGCAGTACATTTCCCAAAATTTCACGGCACGTAATTTTTCCTGACTCCAAATCAGCAATCAATGTTTCTATATGATTTATTTTTTCCATAATAATTATAATTCCTCCTGCCCTATCCGGAAGTGCAACAATTGAATACAGTTACATACACTAAAATGCTCGGAATGTAAACATCGACAATTTTTCAGTCTTCCTTTTGGCTGCCGAAAAGACTCAAAATATTCCATTTCTTTTCAGGTGTGCTATTATTTGCATCTGCGCAGTCGGGCTCTTCCAGTTGAATTTCCGAAACGCTCACAGTTTCACAACTATTTTTCAAAACAGTATTATTGCGGCTTCGCCGACGACGATTCGGTTTTTTTTTCAGTTTGGCAGCTTCTCTGTCGTTCAACTTTCGCACTTTTATAATTCTGTGGTGCGGATCTTTGCGCAGTTCGAAAATTTTTGAATAAGATTCCATCAAAAGAGAAAGTTTGCCGAATCCGTATGTATTCGGAGTAAAAGCAGGATCAAGACGCTTCAAATTATTTGCAATGCTGCTTAAATTTTTCCATTCGGATTCCTGCTCTATCATTTCATAAGCTTCTATTAAATGCTGCAAAAGTTCGTCTTCTTCTTTCAGTTTTTCATTGCCGATATTATTTGTATTTTTCTCGGTCAATTCTTTTTTTATTCCTTCAAAATTCTTTTCCAAAATTTCGATATAACGAAATTCATTGCAGGCATTTACTAACGACTTGGGAGTTTTCTTCTCGCCGATTCCGACGACAACCTTTCCCGATTCCCTCAGCCGCACAGCAAGTTTTGTGTAGTCGCTGTCACTGGAAACAATGATGAAACCGTCGATTTCGCTTGTATACAAAATATCCATTGCATCGATAATCAATGCACTGTCCGTAGAATTCTTACCGGATGTATTTTTAAACTGCTGAATAGGCTGAATTGCGTAGTCGGGCAAAATTTTTTTCCATGAAGTCATAGAAGAATCCGTCCAATCACCGTATATTCTTTTAATGGTAAGAAGACCGTGCCGAATTGATTCTTTCATTATAAACTCGATTTTCTTTGACGAAACATTTTCACTATCTATCAGCACCGCCATTTTATTTTTTTCATTTTCGGTCATTTTTTACTCCTAATATTCCTTTAGCATGTCAAAAAATTCCGAATCGGTAGAAATTACCAATGAAACGGTTTCGGGAATATTTCTGTACGCTTCCATTTTTTTCATAAACTCGTAGAAATCTCTCGTCGATTGATCACGATTGTACGCCTGACTGTAAATTTCGGCAGCTTTTGCGTCTGCTTCTCCCATAATCTGGCGTGATTCTTCTTGTGCGGATGCCAAAATTTCTTTTGTCCGTTCCTCGATTTCGCCGAATTTCTTTTCCCGATACTTCTCTCCTTCCGAACGATACGTCTGCGCGATTTTCTGACGTTCCGCACACATACTTTCGTAAACGGATTTCAAATTATCATCAATATAATTAATCTTTTTTACCCAAAAATTAACAATCTCGATTCCCATTTTATCAAGTTCTTCTTCCGCAGCACTGCACATTTCCTTTGACAAATCGCTTCTTCCGAGTTCTATATCAGGAAAAATCAAATCTTCCTTTGTAAAACCCTGCTGAAGCAGCAAATCCACTGTTCTTTCATCAAGTTGATTGACACGGTTTGAATCTCTTACAAGCGATTCAAAAGGATGCTGAGATACTACCTGCCGTGACGCGGAATCAAGAATGTTGTCAAGACGCAGCATTGCATTATCCACCGTAGACAGTGATTCAAAAAAAACAATCGGATTTTTTATTTTCCAACGCACCGCAGTATCGACAAGAATCATTCGTTTGTCATAAGTCGGAAATTGACGAACTTCTCCGCCCCAATCCATTATAACTTTAGGCAGAATATTGACTTTTTCAACGTATGGAATTTTCAAATGCAATCCGGCAGTTTTAATTTCACGCATAGGTTTACCGAAAAGCGTCACTACCGCATATTGAGTTTCCTGCAAAAGATAAACCGGCATAAGCCACATAAACAGCACAACGACAACCAGCACCGTAATTGTGAAAATCATCCATTTCCTGTTTTTTTCATAAAACAGTTTGTATCCTGACTTTTGAGGGTTTACTTCTCTCATTTATTTTTCCTCCTTAGTCTGCGCATTTTGTCCATTCAGCGGCAAAAACGGCAGCACATTCTTCTGATTTTCATCAATAACCTGAACATTTTTGAAACGTTTCAATACTTCCGTCCATGTTTCGAGATAAATACGTTTTTTTGTGATTTCCGGTGCTTTGGAATATTCTTCATAAAGCGAATTGAAATATTTGGCTTCACCTTCCGCAATTTTCACTCGCTGTGCATAATATCCGCGTGCCTGCGCAATAATTCTTTCAGCCTCGCCTTCTACCGGAATAACTTTTTTGTTGTATTCCGTTTTTGCTTCGTTAACGATTTTGTCTTTTTCCTGTTGCGCCTGCAAAACTTCGTTATAAGCGGCTTCCACTGCCTGCGGAGGCGTAACATTCATCAGCTGAACTGTATTGATTTGGATTCCCATTTTCATGTAATCGCTCATCTGCTGCAGCAGTTCGGAAACTTTAAAAGTAATATCGGATTTTGCAATAGTGATGATTTCATCAAAAAGATAATCGCCGCAAATCTTGCTCATCGCAACAATTGATATTTCCCGCAATGTTTTTTTAGGTTCTTTCAAATTAAAAAGATAAGCTACCGGGTCGTTAATTTTGTACTGAACTAT
>JAFLVQ010000029.1 GCA_022508205.1 Spirochaetales bacterium | reverse complement strand
TGAGTCATTTATAACGACGGGTTTAATATAATTTTACATGTTTTTACAGGGACAGTCCCTAATACCAAAATAGGATAAGAGTCTGTCCCTAATTAATCAGTTAATTTTTGTACTGTCAGCTTATATTCTAAAACGAAATAAGGGCCTGTCCCTTGAAAAAAAATCTGCCTGTATTTCTACAGACAGACAAATAAAGGAGTTAAAGATAGAAATGTTATTGATAGATACAATTTTTCTTTTTATTTATTGACAGTTTTTTTTTACATTTCCATAATTTTTAAATTTATGGAGGTCATTTTTATGAAAAGACAAGCAAAATTCTTAACTATCAGTTCGCTTCTACTGTTTTCCACATCTGTTCTGCTATTTTCTGCATCAGTCGCAATGTTTGCCAATAGTTCTTTAAAAGCACGACAAACAGGTCCAAATCAAATAGAAGTATCATTTAGCAGCAACTATGAGCACGCCCGTATTTGGTATAGAAGAAAAGGCGACAGAAATTGGCAAGTTACAAATTTGAAATATGGAAGCGGAACTTTAAAAATTAGCAATGTATATCCTGGTACTTATGAAATAAAAGCAGATAGCAATTCACGGAACCTTAGAAATCCTGTATTTCAAAGGAGGAGTAGAATTGGAGGAGATGTTGTACTTACAATTTCCGATCGACCTGCTTCACCACCTTCGCCACGACCACACTTGCCACGCCGATCTGGCATACGTCGGTAAAATTAATTAAGGGACAGACCCTAATCCCAAAATGGAATTAGGGTCTGTCCCTTTGACACCTGCATTTTAAAAAGAAACTACAATCTGCCACTAATAATTTAATTTCATCTTTACAATAAAGAAAAACCAACTTATAACGTATCAAAATTATAAAGGAGTTACCTATGAAAAAGGATTTCGGAGCTAAACCCTATATTTACCCAATGCCAGTTTTAATTATATCAACTTATAATGATGATGGAACTGTAAATGCAATGAATGCAGCATGGGGAAGTGTTTGCGATTATAAAAAAATTTCTATAATTATTGATAAAAAACATAAAACGACAGAAAATATTACAAAAAGAAAAGCATTTACCGTAAGTATTGCAGATGTGCAGCATATTACAGAAGCCGATTATTTAGGAATAGTTTCTGGAAATGACGTATCAAATAAGGTTGAAAAAGCTGGACTGCACTGTATAAAAAGTAAATTTGTTAATGCCCCATTAATCGAAGAATTTCCTCTTACACTGGAATGTAATTTAATCAGTTATGATGAACAAACAGAACGTGTAATCGGCGAGGTTGTAAATGTCGCTATCGATGAATCTATTCTTACCGATGATAAAATTGACCTATCAAAATTTTCCCCTATTACATATGATTCAATGAATCACGAGTATGTTGCATTAGGAAAGAAAGTAGGAAAAGCCTTTAGCGACGGAAAAAAATTAGAGTAAATAATTATTAAGGGACAGACCCTAATTCCAAAATGGAATTAGGGTCTGTCCCTTAATAAAAAACAACTATTTTTCAAATGCGGCACAGCGCAAAATAAGCATGATTAATTTTTTTGTTTTACTTCCAAATTCAGAAGCTCCATTCATCAGTTCTTCCACTGAAACGTTAAATACCTGCACAAGTTTCTGAATCGTTCGCACATCAGGCATGGCTTTTAAATAATACCGATTTTCAGTTGACTTCACTCTACTTTTGATAGAGTCACATTCAGAACACGTCAAAACAGTTTTTCATCAATATCAAAAATATTTTTCCGCAAACTTCGCAGTGTTTTTGAATAGAAAGGTCTGTCATGTCCGGGTACAAAAATTCCGTTAAATGAAAAAAATCTTGTCTTCGTCATAATATACTCTTTGGGAAACATCTGCATTTCATTATTCATACTGTCAAGTTCCTGCTGAAATACAACCCGACTGCTGAATGAATCTCCCGTAACAAGGAAATCATGATGCCTGCGCTTTACCTTATAAGCTAATGGAAATACATAGTGACCCGGAGCGGGAATTATTTCAATCCATTCCGGAATATTTGGATTATCATCATAAAACATATAATGCAAATCAAACATTCTGTCATCCCAAAAAGTTTCAAGACAATCCTGAAGCGAATCATCATCATCTTCAGGATTCATATAACGCATTTTATAATTACTGCTTGCCTCACGCAAAATATAAACAATCCGTCCGCCTTCACGCATTTTTCTGGCAAGTTTGAAAAAAAACTCTAGTTCAGCCCGTGAGGTCACATACGCTGCATTTGGGAATTTTCCCAACAAGCCGACATGGTCGGGATGCATATGAGTAAGAAAAACCAATCGCACATCTTCAGGCAATATCCCGAATTTATTTTTCAGTTCATTAAGTGCGTTATCTTGGTAATAAGGCGATCCCAAATCAAACAATATCGCACCGAATTTTTCATCCTTTATTACAAAAAAGAATGTTTTTATCTTACCGATACTTCCATCCTTCTGCTTAAACAAAAAATCATTCACTATATATCCGCCAATCATACTTCTTCTTCCATATTTTCAATATTCATCTGTACCGTCACTGCAGAACGAAAACAGTTAATTTCAAGCCGATACAATACACTGAAACTTTTATCCGCATGACAATTTTCCGCAAACCAACCGGCGTGTCCCCAATATACGGCAGAAACAGGTTGATTATCTTTCCCCGCGAATATAAGTTTCAGATGTTCCTTGCTTTTTCCGACAGCCGTATATGACAAAATTTTCAATCCGGAAGTAAAAAGCAGCGGAACAGGGTTTCGTTCGCCGAAAGGTTCAAGCATAGCAATCTGCCTGTAAAGCTGCGTCAAATCAAGATAATTTCCGGGAATCTGCGCATCAACCGCAATTTCATCTGAATCATCAGCATTAGACAATGCAAAATAAGATGCATTATTTACAAGAAAATCAGTAAATGCATTAAGATTTTCTATCTTCATTCTGAAACCTGCGGCATTTTTATGTCCGCCAAACTCTTCAAGCAAATCTCCTGCTTTTGACAGAAAATCCACAAGGTGAACATTGGTATTCGCACGAATTGAACCGGAAAGATACTTGTCATCGACAACACCTACAATCACCGGTCGTCCGGACAAATCCGAAAGCCTCGCCGCAGTAATTCCAAGCACTCCCCGCCCAATGCATTGGCTATAAAAAAAGTTCAAATATCCTCCATACTTGGCTGCATTCTCATCAAGCATATCCGCAAACATCTGAACTCCGGCATCACCTTGAATCCGACGCTGCTCATTCATAGAGATAATTTTTTCAAAATTTTCATTCATAAACAGACCATAGTCCTCATCGATAAAATATTCCGCAATTCTGGCATCCCCCATTCTCCCAGCAGAATTAAGAATCGGAGTCACACGCCACGACAAATCCGTAGAATTAAGCAACTGAATATCGATATTTTGATGAGAAAACAATAAGTGAAGTGCCGAATCCACAGCTGTTTTCATCCGCTTTATCCCAAGCGAAACAATCAAACGATTCGTATGCTGATTCAGCGGCATAATATCCGAAATTGTACCAAGCGCCGCATACGGTAAAAAACGTTCCAAAGTTTGATTCCACTCAGGTATATCTCCGGTAATCTGATTCAAATACACTTCTCTGACATATAAATGTTTAAATTCTTCCGGCAAATCTTTGCGCCAGCCGGGAAGTTTGCTCAGTGTGATAAGATGCCCGACTTTCTCATTTTCCGGAGCTTTCTCAATCTCGATTAAATCGCAGAAAATCCATTCTCTGCCATCGTAAATCACCCTGTCCACAGTTCCGGTTTTGCCCGACATATAATACAAATATCCTAAAACAAAATATAAACTTACAGCACATGCAGCCATATCATTCTCAGCCAAACCATATTTATATTTGGGATTGATAATGCACAGCGCACCGGGAATATTTTCAAGCGGCTGATGATGATCGATAATAATCGTGTCAATGCCGCATTCTTTCAGTCTATTTATTTCATTATAATTCGTAATTCCACAGTCGGCAGTAATAAGCAAATCATAATTACCGATAAAGCTTTCGGCCTTTTCCATTGTCAAACCATACGGCTCACTGCCTATCGGAAGCTGCCATGTAATATTTGCACCGTGTTCAAACAAAAAACGATACAGAATATGAATAGATGTGATGCCGTCAACATCTCTGTCACCAAATAATAGTATCTTTTCTTTATTACCAATGGCTTCGCTAATCCGCTTATAGGCACATGACAAATCAGGGAACAAATAAGGCGACGGAAGCATTCCGGGTGTAAGATGAAAAAAATCAAACATCTGCAAATCATCACGAATACCACGCCGATAAAGTATTGATGATACAACAGGCGGAATTTTCAACGCCTCCCACCGCTTCACGAAATTCAAATCAATATTTTCCTTTAGTATATTCATCATTACACTCTGCTTTATTTTTTAATCCAATGTATACATTAAAACAATGTTAAGTACATTTTTTCACCGCCAAAGAATGTAGTAAGACAAAGGGACAGACCCTTATTCCGTTTTAGAATTAGGGTCTGTCCCTTATAAAAAAACTAACCTCTATTTTCCTGTGCGACAAGATTTTCCACACCGTATTTTCTGCGAAGAGCCGGCTTCTCGATTTTTCCGGTAGCATTTCTCGGGACATCGGCAAATATTATCTTTTTCGGGCGTTTATAACGCGGCAAATTCAAACAAAATTCTTCGATTTCCTCTTCGGTGCATTCCATTCCATCTTTTATCGAAATAATTGCACCTGTAATTTCTCCCAATCGCTTGTCCGCCAAACCTATTACGGCAACATCTTTTACTTTTGGATGATTAGAAATAAAGTTTTCTATCTGAACCGGATAAATATTTTCACCGCCGCTGACAATTACATCTTTTTTACGGTCTACAAGGAAATAAAAACCATCCTCATCCATCATTGCCATATCACCGGTAAAAAGCCAGCCGTCTTTCAACACTTCGGCTGTAGACTCAGGATCATTGTAATAGCAAGTCATCACTCCGGGACCACTCACGCAAAGTTCCCCGACTTCGCCCTGCTTCACTTCATTTCCGTTTTCATCGACGATCTTGCAGTGCCATTTGTAACCGGGAATCCCGATTGCGCCGACTTTGTGAATGTTTTCCATTCCCAAATGAACACATCCCGGCCCCGTCGATTCAGACAATCCATAGTTCGTATCATATTTATGATTGGGAAAATATTCCTTCCAATGTTTTATCAGCGACGGGGGGACAGGCTGTGCGCCGATATGCATCAAACGCCACTGTGACAACTTATAATCTGAAAGTTTTAATTCACCTCTATCAAGTGCACCGAGAATATCCTGCGCCCACGGAACAAGCAACCAGACAATCGTGCAATGTTCCTGCGAAATAGTTTTTAAAATAATATCCGGCTGCGTCCCTTTTAAAAGCACCGCCCGGCTTCCGGCAACAAGACTTCCCATCCAGTGGAATTTCGCACCTGTATGATACAGCGGAGGAATGCACAAGAAAACATCATCACGACCGGTTTCATGATGTTTCTGTTCCATCTGCGCAGCCTGCATTAAACTTTCATGATTATGAAGTATTGCCTTAGGGAAGCCGGTTGTGCCTGACGAGAAATAAATCGCCGCGTCGTCTTCATCTTCTATTCTTACAAGCGGCGGACGGCTAGAACAATCCGCAACAAGCGCATGATAACTTTCGGCAAACGTCGGACAATTGTCTCCGACGAAAATCAAAAGTCTGCCCTTGCTTAATTTCTCGCATATAGATTCAATCCGGCCGATAAATTCCGTTCCGAATATTAAAACAGCAACTTCGGCTAATTCCGCGCAATATTTAATTTCATCAGCATCAAAACGAAAATTGAACGGAACGGCAATAGCTCCCGATTTTAAGATTCCGAAATAAATTGGCAGCCATTCCAAACAATTAAACATCAAAATAGCAACTTTATCGCCCTTTTTAATGCCGCGCTCAAGCAGCATATTGGCAATTCGGTTTGCTTTCTCATCAAACACAGTCCATGTAATCTGTCTGCGGTATGTTTCATTTGTTGTAGGCTGCATCAATTCGTATTCACGCCATGTCATACGTTTTGTTTCTTTCACAGTAGGATTCAGTTCAATCAGCGCAATTTCACTGCCGTAAAGTTTTGCGTTTCTTTCAAGATAATCGGTTACCGGCATTTATGTTCTCCTTTAAAAACTGTCCATTAAAGTATCAGTTTATTACACTCATGAAAGAAAAATGTCAATGAAATGAAATTGACTAAATTGCGTATTTTTTTTAATACTCGGATTAAAATATATTTTTTAGTAAGGGGAAACGTTATGCACAATAAAAGACAAATCACTAAAGACTTATGCTGGATAGGCACTAATGACCGCCGTCTGGCATTATTTGAAAATGTTTATCCTATTCCAACCGGAGTTTCGTTCAACAGCTATCTTATGACTGACGAAAAGACCGTTTTATTTGATACTGTCGACAAATGCATGTCGCATCAGTTTTTCGATAATTTGGAATGTGCGCTTGCCGGACGAAAACTCGATTATGTAATTGTAAATCACATGGAACCGGATCACTCGGCGACTCTGCCGGATTTGCTTCTTCGCTATCCTGACGTAAAAATTGTAGGCAATGCAAAAACATTTATGCTTATGAAACAATTTTTTCAGAAAGACATGGAACAGAATTTGGTCACAGTAAAAGACGGCGACACTCTGAATACCGGAAGACACACGCTGAAATTTATTTTTGCACCTATGGTACATTGGCCCGAAGTTATGGTTACTTATGATGAAACAGACGGTACTTTGTTTTCTGCAGATGCATTCGGAGGCTTTGGTGCATTAAACGGCAATATATTCACAGATGAAATTGATTTTGATGAAAGCAATTGGGAAAATATGCGCCGTTATTACACAAACATTGTAGGAAAATACGGCATGTCTGTAATGTCGCTGTTAAATAAAGCTTCATCACTGAAAATCAATCAGATTTGCCCGCTACACGGAATGATTTGGCGAAAAAATATTGATTTACTTATTGAAAAATACAAAAAATGGGCTTCTTACGAGCCGGAAGAAAAAGGTGTAACTATAGTCTATGGCTCTATTTACGGGAATACAGAAAATGCAGCCGAAATTTTGGCCGGAATGCTTGCAGAAAAAGGCATAAGAAATATTCAAATGTTTGATGTTTCCGCAGTGCATCCGTCATATATTTTAAGCTCATGTTTCCGCTACAGTCATATCGTGCTTGCAGCAAATACTTATAATGCAGGAATGTTTGTAAATATGGAGACTTTCATGCACTGTTTGGCAGCCCATTCATTAAAGAACAGAAATATTTCAATTATAGAAAATGGTTCTTGGGCACCAATGAGTGGAAGAAAAATCAAAGAAATTTTAGACTCAATGAAAGATATAAAAACTATCGGTGAACTTGTAACAATAACCTCTTCAATAAAAGATACCGAATTCAAAAAAATCGAACAGTTGGCTTCCGATATTGTTTCCGATATTCAAGTTTAAATAAAAATAATAAGGACTGATCCCTTTCTATAATGTAGGAATCAGTCCTTAAATCAATCCAATCAAAGCGTTTGATATTATTTAACTGCAGCTTTCAAAGCTTCAACTTTATCTGTTTTTTCCCAAGGGAAATTATCACGGCCAAAATGTCCATAAGATGCTGTTTCCTCATAAATAGGACGCAGCAAATCTAACGTTTTAATGATTCCGGCAGGAGATGCGTCAAATACTTTCTTAACTGCTTCTTCGATTTTTTCTTCCGCAACTTTTGCTGTCCCAAATGTATCAACGGTAACAGATACAGGGAAAGGCACACCAATAGCATAAGCAAGTTCTACTTCACACCTTTCGCATAATTGTGCTGCAACAACATTTTTTGCGATATAACGAGCCATATAAGCTGCAGAACGGTCAACTTTGGAAGGGTCTTTTCCGCTGAATGCTCCGCCGCCATGTCTTCCCATACCGCCGTATGTATCAACAATGATTTTTCTTCCAGTTAAACCAGAATCTCCGTGAGGTCCGCCGACAACGAAACGACCTGTAGGATTGATAAAATATTTCACATTATCATCAAGCAATCCAGTAGGTTCGAGGATAGGTTTAATAATCTGTTCGATAATTGTTTTCTTTATTTCATCATAAGAAATATTGTCATCATGCTGATGAGAAACAACGACTGTATCGACTCTTACTGGTTTATTATCCTTATACTCAATTGTTACTTGACTTTTGGAATCCGGACGCAGCCATTTAATCGCTCCGCTTTTTCTCAGTTCCGCAGCTTTCAGCAAAATTTTATGAGAAAGCATTACCGGCATTGGCATCAATTCCGGAGTCTCGTTACATGCATAACCAAACATCATTCCCTGATCGCCGGCGCCCTGCTGTCCTTTGAATTCTTCAAGTCCGATACCGGATACTCCTTGGGAAATATCAGGCGACTGTGTATGAATTACATTCATTACAGCCATTGAATCACAATCAAGCCCGTATGCAGCATCTGTATAACCGATTTTACGAGCAACGCCGCGCACTATCTCTTGAACATCGAGCACTGCTTTTGTCGTAATTTCGCCGCCGACCATTACCATTCCTGTAGTAGTAAAAGTTTCACACGCCACTCTCGACTTCGGATCCTGTTTTAAACAAGCATCAAGAATTGCATCAGAAACTTGGTCTGCAAGTTTATCTGGATGTCCTTCACTTACTGATTCTGAAGTAAATAAGTATTTTCTATCAGTCATATTTTACAACTCCTTAAATAATTTTCTTTTTGAATGGGGAATAATAGAATAAAACGGAATAAAAAGCAATTTATTTTGAAATAAATAGACAGAATGACTTTTTTGCCGAAAAAACAATATCAAAGACTATTTTTTATTTTGGATACAATATTTTCAAAATCATCCGAATTATGTATTCCGAAATCTTCCAATATCGAATCCTTATACTCCAGCTCTTCATTACCGTCAGTCAAAATATTATCGATAACATTTGCAAAATACACAATTTTGACCAACATAATTTTATCTTCATCACTGTTAAACGGCTCTATTTGATGTGAAATAACATAAGAAAGTTCCGGACTTAAATCCCACTTTTCAGCCATTTTTTTACCAATTAGAAAAGAATTTGTTTCCGAAAGAAGGCAATCTAAAGTATTTTTTTCCCAACCGTTTTTTTTACAGTATTCCTGAACTTTCAAAATAGTATCTTGATGCAAAGACAAAACAACTATTTTTCCAATATCATGCAGCAGGCCGCAAATATATGCTTGATTTTCCAAATCCTGAAGATTAAAAATTTTGCAGACACTAACCGCTGTATTTGCTACTCGGTGACAATGATTCCAAATTTCTTCTTGAATTTTTTTATCGTACTTGTCTTTCAATGCAGCCAAAACACCGTACGATTGAATTAACAATTTTATTCCATTTAATCCCACAATCGAAATTGCTACATCAATACGTTCGATCTTATTCATACGACGGTATGATGCGGAATTTACCATCTTCAAAATATCTATAATCAGCCTCGGATCTTTCCCGATAACTTCATGCAAATCTTTTAAATTCAATCCTTCATCTTCTATCATGCGCATAATTCTTTGAACATAATCAGGAATCGGAGGAATTGAATCTATTTCTTTGACAATCTCTTCACTTAATTTTTCCCCATCCTCACGGGTAATAAGAGATAGCGGCAAATCAATTTTTACATGTGTCAGATTCCCATCCGAAATAAACTCGATATGCTTTTCACTCAGACCTATTTTACGGAACATTAAAATAAGAATAAGAATGCCCAGTCCGGCACCTTCGGAATCATCCATAAACGTTTGAAAAACTTCTTCCACCGAACGAAATGTTTTAGCTTTTTTGATCTTTGATGTTATTCGTTCTTTTTCTATGGGTAAAAGCGGAGAATTATTGGAAATTACAATAAACAGAAAAGAATTTTTTATCTTAAAATAGGCCTGAACATACATATTCATTTGCTTTTGTATATCAAGATAGTATTCAACATTACTCACTGTTTTTTCTTTAAACAGCCGCATTCCCTTTGAATAATCATTCGGTTCCTGTATATCCAAATCCTCAGTTTTGAAAAAAACTCTTTTCATATTTGCTTTTTTCGCATTATTTAAAAGTTCCCTTACACAATATGAAAGTTGATCTTGAATTCGTTGTTTTCCGATATGACATAAAAACACTTCAAGTATATAAAGAATATACTCTTCTGTCTCTCGATTCATCTTGCATGTTTTTATAATTACAGGTTTGCCTGTTGCAACAGCGTTTCTCAGCTGTTCTTCCGAATTCAGATATTCCACCAATTACCACTCTTTAATTTTTTATTAGAGTTAAAAAAAGCTGTATACCATGAAGCAAACACTGTTATCTGTCTACCTCATAGTTACAGCCTTTTATATCATTAGAAAAATACTACATTAAACAATACATTTTTCTTCTGATTTTCCCGTAGAAGAAACAGAAGGCACAGGGTCAAAATAATGAGATTTTTCTACACTTACAGCAAGTTCTTTTACTTCACCGGGTTTACAAACAACTTTAGGATCCACACGGGCAATAAGCTGCGAACCATCGGAAGTAGACAAATACAAGTGCTGATCGGCACCCAAAGGTTCTACTACGTCAATAGTAGCTTTGATTCTGTCACTTGAAGAATTATCTTCATAAATATCTTCAGGACGAATTCCGAAAATTACTTCTTTTCCTACATAAGATTTCAAAGCGGCTTGTTGTTTTGCTGTCGGAGTGATTGTAAAATCATTATGTTTTGCAACAATCTTTCCGCCTTCTTCTACAATTTTGACATTGATAAAGTTCATAGGAGGAGAACCGATAAAACCGGCAACAAATTTATTTGCCGGATTATTATACAATTCCAACGGCGAAGCAATCTGCTGAATATGACCATTGTACATAACAACGATTTTATCAGCCATTGTCATAGCTTCAACTTGGTCATGTGTTACATAAATCATTGTAGTTTGCAATCTTTGGTGCAGCCTTGAAATTTCGGCACGCATTGTAACACGCAGTTTTGCATCAAGATTTGACAACGGTTCGTCAAAAAGGAAAACTTTAGGCTTTCTTACGATTGCACGTCCCATAGCAACACGCTGTCTCTGCCCGCCCGACAAAGCTTTCGGTTTTCTGTCCAAAAGATTTTCAATGTGAAGAATACCGGCAGCGTCATCAACTCTCTTTTTTATCTCTTCTTTAGAGAATTTTCTGATTTTCAAGCCAAAAGCCATATTGTCAAATACAGTCATATGAGGATACAGCGCATAGTTTTGGAAAACCATTGCAATATCACGATCTTTCGGCGCAACATCATTCATTCTTACTCCGTCAATAAAAAGATCTCCGGCGGTGATGTCTTCCAAACCGGCAATCATTCGCAAAGTAGTTGATTTTCCGCAGCCTGATGGACCAACGAAAACTACAAACTCTTTGTCCTTAACTTCAATATTGTTTTTAAAAACAACTTTAACATTTCCAGGATATACTTTATCAATATCCTTTAAGAGAACCTCAGCCATACAGCCTCCGATATAATTTAAGATGCCCCTATGGTAATTGTTTTAAACTAAGCTGTCAAACGTTTTTCTTAATCTATTTGTTTATTTATGAAGTCTGCAAAATCTTCTTTCTTCAAACGATCCTTTGAAATTAAATCCATTGTCGTATTATATACATTCATAAATTTTTGATGCTGCTTCTCATCACCGAAACACGAATATTTTAAATTACTTACGTAACCGTCTGTTGTATTATCATCCATAATTCCGGGAATAACCGGGAAGTGAATATTTTTATAAGCTAAAGCCTGCATCAAAGTCGATGATTCTTTATACAAATAGTCCTGAATTTTATAGCTAAGCAGAAAATTGATAAACATGGCAGCTTCTTTTTTGGAAAAAGAAAATTTATTGACAGCAGCAACATTCTGTTTTAATGAAAGAGTCGAATTATCACTGATAAAATGAATTTTATACTTTTCTTCCGGCAAGGTTTTCGCCTCCGACAAATACTGAATATCATAACGTTGAATTTCATTGCATATATAAAATTCCGCATCCGACTTTTCATTCTTGCGAATATAACGGTATATCACTCTCTCATCTGCAATTGCCTGATTAAAAAAATGATAACGCTGAAACTGATTATTAATTCCATCGATTGAAAAAACATACTTCCCGTCTTGAAAAGAATACAAATCCTGCCCGATAAAATAAAATTCCATTTCCGGAAAATTAGTCATCTGAGGAATGAAAGCAAATTTTTCTTTTTCATTTTCGGTATGAGATTCGGACAGTGAAATTTTCTGAAACTCATCCCAGCTTATTGAATCCGGCAGATTATCTTTTCCTCTTAATCCGACAATTACCGGGAAGTCATACGAATACATAACTGCAGCCTCTTTTGTTTTTTGATAAAAATCAAACTCGAAAGAATAAAAATTTTGACTATCGTACAACTCGGTCTTTGCAAAACGAGATGCACTAAACGGTTCATAAGGAAAATATTCTCCGACAATCAAATCGTATCTGACTGTTTCATTTTTTTTTGTATTGGAAAAAACACCGGCTTTACTTTTCTCAGTCAACGTTACCTGCACAGTAAAATTAGGATTTTCCGCCTGAAACAACGCAGCCACATCAAGTATAAAAATATCATCAGACAATACCGTCAAAACTCGTTCCTGTTTTCTGCAAGATAAAATACTGAAAAGTATCATTAAAAGCGTCATGTAAAAATAGTGTTTCATAACTCCCTTCTTTTAACAATTTAAAACTCAAAATTAATTTTTCATCCGGGAAAATTCGGAAAATAAACAGATGCATCATTCATTATTTTGGATTTCAGCTCAAGATTTCCGGCTTTTTCTGCGTATTTCAATGCATTCAAATAATAAACTTTCATATTTTCCATAATAATTTTCTCTTTACCCAAAACAGTATATGCTTCAGCGCAAATTTCGGCTGCTGCCAGATAATGCTCCTTTTTATACTCGCTGTACGCATACGAATTATAAAGAGTCAGCATCAACTGCCGCTTATCCTTTTCTCCAAGTTCTCCGCTCTCTTGCTTCAGTAAAAACAATGCTTCGGAAAAATCTCCTTTCTGTGAAAAATAAACAAGATAATTATTCCAAAACGTCATTATCGCTTTCTGAAAGTCCTGAGAATCGGGAAACAGTTTTTTCCCCTTCAGCAAAAACGCATGCGCCGTATCGAAATCTTTTGTATTCAATGCATTTTGATTGACAACGGCAAAAGTATTACGCAGCAGAACAGCTTTGTTTTTTTTATCCGCAGTTTCGGAAATTACTTTATACGCTTCTTCAATGCGATTATTTTTGTAATAAAACTGCGCAATGCTGACATAAAAAGCATTTTCTATTGCACTAAAATCATTTTTTTCACTGGCATTGCATAATTTTCTTTCTTTGTCCAAAAGAATCTGCATCCGTTCAAAATCCTGCTGAGAATTACATGAACGCAGCATTTCTGCCAGTGCCTGAAATCGCATCTTGCGAATTCTGACATTTTCCGCATCATCATTTTCAAGATAATAATAAAGCAGCTGTAATTCGGTATCAAAATCTCGTTTCGATGACAAATCAGCCAGCAGATTATAATAACAAATGTGAAATTCACTGTCTCCCCGTTCGTCATTTCTGCAGTATTTCAAAAATAAGGCCAAACGCAATGCCTCTTCATGTTTTCCGATTTTGGTATAATAAGCACTTCTGTTATGAACCGGCAAAACCAAAAGCGATTTCAGCGAAATATTAAATCGATTTTTATAAATTTTCTGCTTTACATAAGAAAAACCGGTGACTTGTCCCAATTCATCAAGCACTTCTTTCTTTTTGCCGGGATCAAACCCGTATGCGTTGGTTGTTTCAACATCGATTTTCGAGCCATCGGAAAAACACACCGAAATAAACACGTGCTCCGTTGTCTGCACCGGAACCGCCTCTATTTTAAAATGATGCAGAAGCAGCATATACAAAATCGAAGAACTGACACAATTGTAATACCCGCTGTTTACTGCTTCGGAAAAAGTATCAGCATCATTCTTATACTGTTTGAAAAAAAACGTATGAAGCAAAATATTCAATGATTCCGCAAAATCTTTTTGTTTGTCCGCCGTAAAAAGCCGAACGTCAAGCGAACCGAAATCTTTACGCAATGCATCCTCGATACAAGTTCTTTTTTCGATATAAAAAGCTCTTAACCGCACTCTGTCACGATAATCTTTTTCTCCGCAAAAATATAAGTACCAATCCAATAAATAACTGTCATCGCTTTCCGAAAACGTCTCCGTCAAAAAACGTTTTTCCTGCTCCGTTAATCGATATACTTCCTCGAAAATACGAAGTGCTTTTCCCGTAAGCACCTGAGCATTGCATACAAAGGAAGAAAAAAGAATTACTATAATCGGAAACAGTCGAAAAAGCAGCATACTGATTATTTTTCATCGTTTTGCGAATCAATATAAAACTCTACTTCCGCAGCGGAAAGTTTCAACATATTTGCAATCTGATCCGTCGTTGTTCCTTGTCTGAACAGTCCGAGTACGGCATCCCTTGTATTGTCACTGCTATCAACAGATGTTTTGCGTTTTTCTCCGGACTGCCGCCTCATAGTTGCCGAATCGTTTGCAAGAATTCCTTTCATTACCTTAATCTTTTCATCACATTCACGATTAAGATTTTCAAACAATGTCTGGGCCTTTACTGCTTTCTCACGGGCAGAACTCAATGCTTCTTTTCTGCTGTCTAAATCGTAAAGCAGTGCATCCATCGTCTTAAAACGTTCTACAACTTCTTTTATAACATCATAAGAATTAACAATCGGAGCTGCGCTTCTTTCAAATTCAGCCATTGATTTTTCAAATACATTTTCCTTAAGCTGTAAATTTTCAATATTTTTCGTAATATTCAAAATACGGTTTTCAATATCACGAACCGTAGTATCAACTTTTCCGAATGTATTTTTTACACGCTGCAAATCACCTTCTCTGTCATCCAAACGGCTGATTTGAGTTTCGATATTGTTATATCTGCCCGAAAGCATATCAACCGCCGCTTCTATATTTCCGATTTCGGTTTTCACATCAGACAATCGGTCAATGCGTACCTGCACCTGATCTACAAAATCGCGCACTTCCTGAATCGACTGCGACAGCACTTCAATCTTCTTGCTGCTGCTTAAAATATCGTTGTATTTATTATCAGTCGTTTCGGCAACATAAGCAATATTGACAATCTTCTTTTCAATATCATCAATTTCGTTTTTATGCGCTTTGATTTCTCGCATCTGTTCCGTAATCTGCTTCAAATCATTTTCAAGCCGTTCTTTTGCCATTATGGTTTTGTCAAACGTCTGCGTCTGCTTCTCGAACTTCTTTACTGCAAGCTCAATTTGGGCAATTTTTTTGTTCAAACTCGCAGTTTCATCTTCAAAACTTACGGTAAAACGCTCATCAATCTGCCTCATGCTCTCTTTGATATTCTCGAAATCATTTTTGTAATTTTCAAACAATTTTTTGGAATCCTCTTCATGAACACGCAAAATTTCTCTTGATTCATTCATTTTTTCATCGAATTCCGACTGCATCTCAGCAAGTCCGCTATTAATTTTCTGATTTATATCGGAATCGATTCGTTCACTCAATGTCGTAATCTGCGACTGCAAAACACCGAAATTCTCTCTGAAACGGTTCAATCTATCGGTATTATCATTAATTGCAGTATCGAATTTCCCCGAATAATCGGTTTGAAACTGGCTGTACATCGCTTCCACTCTGTCTTTTAATTCCGAAACGGAACCGGTAACCATTGTTCGCAGCCCTTTTTCAGCCGACTCAAGATTTTCTCTGATTCTATCCATTTGAGCTTCATTATTGGCTTCAATTTCAACATATTTTTCATTCAGTCTCTCGGTAATTAAATTGCCGCTCTCATTGATTTTCAATTTAAATTGGTTGTTAAAATCATCCAAATCTTTTCTCACGGACAGCAACTCGCTTTTATATTCATTTATACGCTTTATCGAATCCGTTTCCATCTGGCACAAATGATTATTCATTTGAGTACGTCCATCAAGCAGCTGCGCTTCCAGTTCCGAACCAAGAGTCGCTCCAAGGCTGCTTAACTGTTCTTTCAGCTGTTTATAACCGGTTTCAAGCTCAGACATACGTGACTGAGTTTCTTCCAAAAGTTTATTGGCTTTGGAGTCCGTATCATTTTGAATATTTTCCAAATTCTGCTGTGTTTTGCTTTGTAAATCGGCAACTTCATCTGTCATTCTGTTGACTCTGCTGCGGTAAGTCTCACTAAGCAAATCAAGTTTTCTCGATAAATCGCCATCTACCGATAATAATTTATTTTCAAGCTGCAAATCAAAACGTTCCTCTACACGTTTTACATTTTGCTCCATTGTAGAAAGATTGTCCTTATACTTGCTGATTTTTTCATTGCATTCAGCTTCATATTCACGATAAACACGCTCAATATCTTTGTATCCATTTTCCATCGCTTCCGCAATTTCTTTCTTACCGTTTTCAATATGAGCATTTACATCGGAATCAACAGTTCTTTTCAGCAGCTCAAGATTTTCATGCAGCTGAACAGCTCTGCGTTCCAAATCTTCCGTACGTGTCTGCGCTTCGGTTATGTACTTTTCACCTTTTGCAAAATACTCGTTTTCAACTTCAAGCAAATGACTGTCAGTTCCGTCGATTCGCCGTTCAAACTCTTCCAAAGAATTATTCAAAGTATGCTCGAAATCTTCTATTTGCTTTTCCAAAATACTTCGTTTCATATCAAAAGTATTTTCAATTTCCTCAAGCCGATCTTTTACATCACTTTCCATTTGAGAATATTTATACTCAATATCAGAACGAATACCATCCGAATTACTTGTTATCAAATTGCCAATATCGGAAATTTTTGAATCCAAATCCTGACGTTTTTCGTTCAGCCGCATCTCAAGATCAGAGAATTCCTTCGATACGTTATTAAACTGCTCGTCACGAAGAGTTTCCATTCTGGAAGTAAGCTGTTCCAATTCATTTTTAAGATTTTCCTCAAAATTCTCACGCTGTACCGCAAGATGTTCTTTTGTTTCACTTAACCTATCAAGAGCATTCTGATCCATTCTGCTGATTTCAGAATCGATACGCGCCGCAAATCCTGTCATTTTTATTTTCAGTTCTTCCATAGAAGAATTGCACTTCATAATAAAATCATTCGATTCACTTTTCATCGCATCAACTTCTTTCTTCAAAGAATCGAGGACTCCGGAATACTTGATATTCTTCAATGAAATATCTTCGCCCATTTTTTCGACAAACAAATGAGTTTCGTCCATTCTACTGCGCAAATCCTGTTTTACTCCCTTTATTGACTCATCTGTCGCATTCCTGAACTCTCTCAGCTGATTATTGACATTATCAAAAACTTTTGATTCCAGTTTTAACGCCTGCTCCGATGCAATATTTATATGGGCATCAAGATCTTTTTCCGCCTCTTTGATCTTTGCAAAAGAATCATTGCGCAAAGTTTCGAGATTTTTCAAAGATTCTTCCATAAAAGTGCGGAACTCCGTCATCTCAACGGCAGCTTCTTCATTCCGTTTATTGAATTCTTCCGTAAGAGCTTTATTGCGCTGTTCATGTTCGCGCACTTCCTTTTGCAGAATACTGCGCGCATTTGTCTGTATATCAGTAACGTAATCGGAAAATTCCGCTGTTTTGCGCTCATACAATCCGGCAATATCGGTAAGCTTTTCATCAACATTTTTTTTCAGTTCCAAATCAATTTCTTGAGAAAAATTCTGCGCCCTCGTTTCCAAACGGTCAAAATATGCAGCATAGTCTTGAATTTTCTTTGTAATATCATTTTCCGCTTCTTCACGAAGTTTTATTACATCATCACGCAAATTCTGCAGCTTTTCACGCTCTTCTTTATCGCAGCCGTCCAAATCATTTTTATAACAGGAAAGCTGTTCCACTCTTAAAACTTCCATTTTTTCGGAAAGTTTCTGCAAGTCATTCTTTAAAAATTCAGTTTCATCCGAAAATTTCTTTGAATGCTCTGCAACAAACATTTCAAGCTCTTTTCGATAATTGGAAATTTTCAAACCAATGTCTCTGCTGTGATTATTCAATGTAGAAGTTGTATTCTTTTCCGAAAGTTTCAGATTATCCTGCATTTCTTTCAATTCACTACGCATGCTTTTCATTTCTTTCATTGATTCTTTCAGTAAATTTTTAATATTTTGGGAAACAGTCATGGGAGAACTATGTTGCTCATTGATTGCGCTGCGGGTTTCATCAATCTCCTGTTCAAGCGCATTTATTCGATTCATTATTTTTTCATCTGTGGGATTTTTATCCTGTCGCTGTGTATATTCTTTCAATTCGGACAAAATTTGTTTGGCATGTTCCGATGTTTCGAGAATAGTTTCGTTATACATCCGCAGCTGCTGTAAATTTTCAGAAGAACCGTTTTCTATTTCACTGCGAACTTTGTTCGACAATTGAAAAATCTTCTCAAAACTTCGGTTATTTCTGTCTTTAAACCTAAAAAAGAATATAACTCCAAACGAACATATTACTGACAGAAAAAAATAAAATAACTCCATAATCCCCTCCCGAGAGATTTACTGTTTTATACCTAATCTTTTTTAAATAATAAAGAAGAATTATTTTTTAGATGTAAGAACATCTTCCAATTCCAAAGCAAATTCTACTTCTTCGCGCGAAGTACCCACGATTTTGGCAATTTCATCAACATTCATTCCCTGACGATGCAGCTTGCGAATACTTTCACCAAGACTGCCCGAACTTTCGGCAGTATCGATTTTTTCTTCCGGGAAAACACTCTGCTCTTCCGGAAGAACCCGCTGCAAATCACTTTTCATATTTTCCATACGAATTTCCGCTCTTATCAGCCAATCCTGCAAATGGCGAACTGCGCCTGTTCTTGATTCCAAATCTTCCACAAGCAAATCCATCTGCTTAAATTTTGTCATTACAGCGTTAATCTGACTTTGCGAATTAAGAATCAAGTCCGCTTCATTTTCAAAATGTTCCATTTTCTCACCGTACACTTTTCGTTTAACTTCCATTTCCTGCCACTGTGATTCAAGCGTATTCATCATCTGACGCAATTCAAAAACATTAGAGCGCATTTCATTCAGCTTTTGCGAATAATCTTTGGCAATTGTTTCGGAAATTTCGATTTTGCCAATCATGGAATCCAACCGTCCGAATTGACGTTCAAGTACGATAAATTTTGCATCCAGCTGTTGAGTCGCAAGTCGTATATCATGCAAATCCTGCGCTTTGCCTTCGACACTTTCGATTTCCTGCTGCAAATCTTTTATTCTGACATTCAAATCATCGCAAGACTGAGACTGCGCAAGTAATTTTTCGTATCGTTCATTTGCCGAGTGTTCAAGTTCGGCCATTCGCTCACCCAAAGCTTCCATTTTATTCTTATCAGCTTTTACTTCTGCAAAAGTATCTTTCAATATGCCGATTTCTTTCTCCAATTCGTCTTTCATTTCACCGGTTTTCTGCACCAGTATAATATTGCGTTCAAACTTGGAAATTTCAAACTCAATGGAAGCAATCCGTTCATCGAGAATTTCGGAACGCTCCAAATACTGCGCTGCAAAACGAGAATCCACATCGCGGATAGAACGCTGCATTTCCTGCAATTTTTTGTTCAATAATAAAGCCTTCGCATCCAACTGCTTTTCAGCTTCTCGGAAATGACGCTTCTGTTCCTCAATCTGTAAATAAACCGCATCTTCCAATTTAGCTTTTCCCATCGCTATAACTTCATCCATTTCCTTAGCTGCATTCGGAAGTTTTCTGTAAACAGCATCAACGTGTTCATCGAAATTACCGTATTTATCCTCGATTTCTTTCCATTTTTGTTCCTGATTAAACAGCATAAATTCTGCTTTTTCGGCATAAGAATTTTCCACAGACTTCATTTTGTCGGACAATTCCGACATTTTGGAATTAATCACCGCAACACTTTCGGAAAGTGCATTTTTAACATCGGCCAGCTGATGTGACGCCTGCTCATCCAATGCAGCGAGTTTGCTCTTCATCATCTGCGAATAATCATCTTCAATTACTTTCAATGCATCCTGAACACGCATTAATTCGTTGCGATACTCATTCAGCTGCTTTTCATTTTCCGACTTCATGCGTAATATATTTTCTTTCATTTCCTGAGTTTTACCGACAAAAAGCTCGTCCGCCATCTCAAACTCACGCTTTACCCGTTTCTCCATTCCCACCGAAAGTTCTTCTTTCAGTGTATCGACTTTTTCCGCAGCAGCTTCCATTTTTTCCAACAGCACACGATAACGTTCGCGATTTTCATTATCGAATTTCATTGCATCTATAGAGAAACTGTCATAAATCCTATTCAATTTCATATAAATGTCTTGAGTTTTGTTATCAATATCGGTCTGCATTTCCGTCAATTCCGAATCGCACGAAAACTGCATACTTTCAAGCTCGGCTTTAAACTGATTTTGCAGCTCTTCGATTCTAATTTGATATAATTTTTCCTGACGTTCGGCAAAATCATTCATTTTCTCTTGTGCCACGGCAAATTGTTTTTCCAATTTTCCGCCGATTTCGTTTCCTACAGCTTCGATTCTCGAATCAAGTCCGGCAATTTTGCTTTCGATTTCTTCTATTGAATCCTGAGCCGACGCAAATAAGTCCCGTTCACGTTCTTCATATTCCCGATGCAGATTTGCTGTTTCTTTCGATAATTTTCCGGCTGCAGTCAAGAAAGCTCTATGCAGTTTATTAAGCTCTTTTTCCAATGCCTCGTCTGTTTCTCCCAATTTTCTTGATAACTGAGCTTGATACGACGCTTCCAATTTCTGTAACTTTTCGGTCTGCATTTGAACTGTTGTTCTGCAGTCTTCCAAATGATTTTCCACTCGTGCAAACAATTCATTTATCTTAGTTTCAGCTTTAACAGAACGATTTTCCGCTGCATCGGCAATTTGTTCTGTTTTATCATTCAGTTCTTTCAATATTTCATCAGCCATAAACCGTGTTTTTGTTTCTATAACGCTTTTCAATCCTTCGACTTTAGCCAAAATATCAGCCAATTCACGTTTGGCATCGGCAATAGGTTCATTCATCTGCGCCGTAAATTGCTCCAAATAAACATTGACTCTGCCTGTAACTTCGCATTCCAACTGCGCCAGTTTTACCGCCAAATTTTCGTATGAGCTCTGATATTCTCTCGCTTTATTCACAAGTTCATCCAATTTCGTGCCGCTTGCAGTAATTTGCTCAATCACTGCATTGCCAATTACCGATTTTTCCTTAGTAATATAATCACGCATTTCGGCCAATTTTTCTTCAACCGCACTGTCGGCCCTGCGCAGACCGTCCCTTACTGCATTCTCATACTGCATTTCCAGCTCGGAACAATGCATCTGCATTTTATTCATTTCCTCGTTGTAAGAATCGATTCTGCCTTTCAATTCCAACTCGCAATTATACTCCGCACTTTGGATTTCATTAATACGCTGCTGAACTAATTCGGTAATATCTTGCAAACATTTCGCCGAATATTCATCTACTTTTTCGTTCAATGCGCTTACCGCATCTTTGGCTGCACGGATTTCATCCGACACTTTTACTTTCAACTGTTCGCTTGCCGTATGCAGCTCTTCCTTCAACTCGCGAATTGTGCGGCTGTACTCTTTCAGTTCCTCGCTGCGTTTCTGACTGAATGTAAACTCTATTTCGCTTAAAAACTCTTCGC
>JAFLVQ010000028.1 GCA_022508205.1 Spirochaetales bacterium | reverse complement strand
AAATATTCAAAGAAGATGCTTATAACTTCGGCTTTAGTGCAGGTGAAGAATATGGACGTAATGAGGGCATTTCATACGGTGAGCACAAAAAAGCCACTGAAACTGCGAAAAACCTACTATCTTTAGGGTTATCACACGAACAAATTGCATCTGCTACCGGCTTGTCTATTGAAGAAATAGAAAAGCTGCAATAGCCTCTGTTTGTTACTCACAACTCAGTGGAAAGTTTTTTTCTTTATATGTCGTAAGGTTCATAAAGCCGAACACTGTTTTGTTTACCGCGAATTTGAGCCTCGTCCACAAAGTGCAGTTTTATTTTTTGTCGGGCGGAAAGTAAATCGGCTACACTTTCGGAAATCAACAAATCGGTTTTGTAAACTTTGCAAAGACTTTCAATACGGCTTGTCGTATTTACCACATCGCCGATTACGGTGTATTCCATGCGGTTTTCCGATCCGATGTTTCCCGCCAGAACGTTTCCGGAATGAAGCGCAATTCCGAATTTGATCTCAGACATTTTTTTCATAGTCAATGTTTTATTCAATTCAAAAAGTGATTTCCTCATTTCCAGCGCAGCATTATAAGCGTCAAAAGCGTGATTTTCGGATTTGATGGGAACACCGAAAATCGCCATTATCGCATCTCCGATGTACTTGTTGATTATACCGTGATTTTTTTCGATACATTTTCCCATTTCGGTAAAATAAATATTCAGCATGGCAACAACGTCTTCGGGGCTCATATTTTCGGTCATTGCCGTAAAATTGCGAATATCGCAAAACATAATTGTCGTCTCGCAGGTTTCGCCGCCGAGTTTTACATCTTTGCTTAAAAGATAATTGCGCACTCTCGGGTCTACGACTTTTCCGAAAACATTGCGCATAAATTCTTTTTCCTTAAGCGAATCCGTCATCTCATTGAAAGCATCGCTTAAAATTCCCATTTCGTCGTTTGAAACAACGTTCGTTTTTGAATTGTAATCACCGTTTTTGATTTTTTCGGTCGTATGCGTCAGTATTTTCAGCGGCACGGTAAACAGCTTCATGAATACGATTGTCAATGCGAATCCGCTCATCATCAGGAGAATCGACATGATAACCGTATCTTTGTCGATTTTGATTCCGTTGTTTATCTGAACGGCGATAAGTGACGAAAGCAGAAAAACAATCGGGAAAAAACAAATCGTAATGAAAAACACGATAAACAAAAAATTGAGCGAAAATTTTCTTATGCCGGGAATTTTGGATATATTTCCGTTGGGAAACAAACGCGGCAAAAATGCCGATCTGTTTACCGTTTCGAGTACAAGGTAAGAAACTACAAATGTGAAAATCATTTCGAGGAACGAAAATACTGCCGATGAACTGAGCAGATACAATATATTGATATGCAAAGTCAATTTCGCGTAAATCAAGAAAAATATTTCAATCAGAAGATTGACTCCCCAACCGACACAGCCGAATGAAGAAAAATAAATCGGCAAATTCACCGCTTTTTTGGCAACGACTTCCTCTTGTTTTGTATTCAGAATTGAAAAACTGTAACAAAGGCAGAATATTATCGGAATAACGAAGCTCAAGTTCATGCATATATTTACCAGTAATTTGTGAGAATCGAGGAATTCTTTCCAATGCAGCATGTTTTGAGTGTCGAATGCTTGGAAAGTCATTGTTACGGGAATCATTGCTCCTGCGAAATTTGCGAAAAGGCAGGCAACAAAATAAACCAATGAGATTTTGAAACAATATTTTCTGTCGATGTTGATTTCCATAAATTGACCTTCTTTGCAAAAATTGCTGCCGATTATTCGACGAGCCGACCGCTGCGGATTACGGCAATGCTGTTGCTGATACCGTTTACATAAGGATTTTCAAATATGTTGTTGGCTTCACGTACGTAAATTTTATTTGGTTGAATATTGTAATTTTCCGCCAGATAATCGGCAATTGCGTTGGCGCGCGCGAATGCCAATGCTCTGAAATCTTCTTGCGAGATGGTCAAATGTTCCAAAACCCGCCGCAAAAGCATTTCGGAACTTTCGTCTTCGGAAATCGTTTCATTGTATTCCTGCCGCAAAAGTTGCAGCAATGCTTTTTGGCGCGCGCTTTCTCCTTCATCGGTCATGTATTTTTTCAGCATTTTAGCTGCAAGTTCGCGTTTTAAATATTCGGTATCGTTTTGTTTATCGGCAAAACCGTTTACCACAAATACATTTTTGCGATTGTCGATTTTTTCCAGCATCTTTTCACTGAGGAAGTTATTTCCCGAAATTTGCGTACTTCCGCCTTTGAAATACGCAATGGAAAATACATTGTCGTAAATAATTTCTTCTTTTATCGGCGTAGATAATCGGTCAGCCGAAGATTGGAGTGTTTTTGACAGAACTTCAAAGAATAAGTCAAGATATTTGATTTTTTTTTCTTCCAGTAAAACGGTAACGGGAAATTTCAGATTTATCGCTCCGCTGCGATCCATCATTGCTCTCAGTGTTTTTTCGAGATTCAGCGGAAATGAACTTGCAGGCAGCCGTTTTAATTCCGGTTTGAAAAGTTGAAGATTGACATCGGAAGAGATTTTTTCGTCGGTAATCGAAAACGGAATTCGCATTGATAATCTTCCGTTTTTTATGGAATGCCCCAAATATTTTTGTGCATATTCGGAGAATGGCGACAGCAGTGCATTTGAACATGAAAAATCGCCTTTGATTTCCGTTGCCCCAACAGTCAGCTGCAAAGAAAACGGATTTGATTTATCGACTTTTCCGGACAACTCCAAATTGCCCTGCGGATAAATGAAAGACGGAATATTATTCGATTTCCATGAAATGTCAGTAAACGCATAAGAGAAAGGAACAGAGGATTTGCGTTCGTCGATAAAATCTATTTCTCCGTCGTCTACGGTAAGCCGGCTTAAATGAATTTGCAGATTGTTTTTTCCTTTTTCAGCTGCGGAACTGCCAAACGTAAACAAAGGAATGCCCGCTATTTTGATTGTTGCGACATTGGAAAGCATTGCTTTGAGGTAGATATATTTTGCACGAACAGCTTGGTCGATATTCAGCCGCAGATTTTTATTATTGGAAATTTTTACGCTTTGAACATCGGCATTTCGCAATCGTGCAGATAAAATACCGTTCCGGTAAATACCGATGTCGTCGATTTGCAGCGAGGTTTCACCGGAAAATTGTTTCTTGTTAATTTGCAGCTTCAGATTTAACAGTGCATTGCTTACAGTCGTATATATTTGCTCTTTTTCCCCGTAAATAAATGACAATTCTTTGATTCCCAAAGTATCATTCAGTGAAAAATTTTCCGCAAATTTCAATGCGTGGTCGCCGGGAGTTAAAATAAAGCTGCAGTTCGACAAATGCGTTTGCCCCGAGATGAAGTCCAATCCCGAAAATTGCAGATTCTGCAATACGCCACTGCGGTTATTTGTGCTCAAATCCGCAACAGTCAGCGCAATATTGCGCGCGTTGATTTGATTGTCGTTGAATTTACATTTGACATCGGAGAAAAGTCCCGTTCCCGAAAAGTCGATCAGCGGTTTTTTGTCCGATGTAAGCTGTAATCTTGCGTTGCCCGAAAGTTTTTCGATGCGTAAAGATTTTAATTCTTTGATTTTTTTCGTTATCGGCAAATCATTCGGCAGATTGACATGTTCGACAAGCAGATTGTCGAATTCAAACTCCGAAATACCCGCGCTTGTTCCTTTTGCTTTTATCGAACCGCTTCCTATATTGGCAGATAAATCAAATGCGGTATTTTTCAGTGTTTGCGAAAAGCCCGAAACTTTGCCGCTAATATTCGTCAATGAAATATCGGGCAGATTTAACGCGATATTTTTTAATTGAGAATTGTCTATACTTATTTGAAACGGTTTGGCTCCGCTGCTCTTTTTTGCGGCAAATAATTCTTTAGGCAGCGTAATACGACCGTTTGTTACCGAAAGAGATGTGACATCAAGCTGTTTTTGAGTAAAGTCATAACGCTTTACAACTGCGCTTCCTGTGAGGCGGTTGGCAATTTGTCCGTCATTTGTGCGTAATGCAAGATTTCCGACAGACAAATTTCCGCTGAAAACAAGAGAATTTCTGCGTGTTTTTTTCCTTACAATATATTCGATATTAATATCGAAATTGATTGTACCTTGTTCCATACCGATACCGGGGAAAACCGGCAGAAAAAATTTATTTTCTGCAATATTTAAATTTTGCGATGAAATTCGGAAGTGATTAATAATATCGCCATTTTCGCTGAACTTCGTGCTTCCTGTGAAATTGAAAGGCTTTCTGTTGAAATTACCGGAAATAACCGGTTTGATTTCGGACGAACTGTCACTGATTGACGGCAGTTTTATATTGAGTTCGGACAAAAAGCGGTAATCTTTGCCGTTTCTTCGCAGATTAACAGTTGAATTTGACAGTGTAATTCCGGAGAATGTTATCGGGATTTTCGGCATTTTGAATTTAATGGAAGATTCTTTTTTTTCCGGCAAAAACGGAGGCAGTTTGTAAGCATTTCCGTTTTGGATAACGAATGTTTTTACGCCGTCAATCGCAGCTTCTTTAATTGTGAGCTGCAGTTTTAATAACTTTTTAAAATCCGGTTTAATCTGAATTTCTTTCGCGCTTAAAAGCGGTTCGCCGTCCGGTATTCCCCATGAAATATCGCTGAGTGTCAGATTCTGAGTCGATATATCAAAGCTGACTTTTCCGATAGATACATCTCTTTGGAAAAAATACAGAAAAATATCTTTATAGAAAAATGAAAAAAGCAGACATGAAATAAACAGCAGCAATATAATAACTGCTGCTGTCATCAGAATGAATTTCAATATCGAAACAAAGAAATTTCTCTGATGTTCCATAAAAGTTTATCGCCTTTTTTCACTTGCGCTTTTACAACCGATACACATCGTAGTCCAAGGCAACGCCTCAAGCCGTTCCGGATTGATTTCCTTCCCGCAAATAACGCATATACCGAATGTTTTTTCCTCGATTCGGCGTAAAGCAGCTTCAATTGCTACCATAGTTTCTTTATTCTTATTATTGGTAAGATTTAAGATATTTTGCGAAATATTAACAGATGCTTCGTCTGCGCTGTCGCCAACAATGTTGGCATCTTGTTCCATCATGCTTCTGGCAGCGCTGTCATCTTCAGAAAGAGATTGTGCGATAGCAGCTTTCTCTTTAAGTAATAGCTCTTTGTAGTATTTAACTTTTTCTTCAGTCATTAGATACCGCCTAATATAAAAATTTTTTGTGTTTTTTTATCATTTCGTTTACAAGTCGTCAAGAAATGAAGTTGCCCAAAAAACCGAAGATGTTTTTCGGGCATGTTCAATTCAGTCGCAGCTTACATCATCAGAATCAGCGAATCTTCCGAACGATTTACAAAGAAATATGTTCCGTCTCCTGGGTTTACGTCTTTTAATGCGTTTTGAACATCTTTGATGTTCTTTATTTTCTTGCTGTTTATTTTGGTAATAATGTCGCCGTTTTTAAAACCGGCACGAGCAGCCGGAGAATTCACTTCTACGGCACGAACCGAAACACCGTCTTTTTCATCGGACAGAACAAAACCGAAACGTTCGATTTCTTCTCCCGAAGCATTGTCTGAGTTTTCGACAGCCGATTTTGAACTGCGTTTTCCGACTGTAATCGTTTTTTCTATTGTTTTTCCGCTGCGCAATATCGATACGGATAGTTTATCGCCCGGTTTTGCACTTCCTACGGTTACGGTTAAGTCGCTTGAGCGTGATAATTTTTGCTTGCCGATTTTTAAAAGTAAATCGCCCGATTTTATTCCCGCTTTATCTGCCGGGCTGTCTTTTTCCACCTGCATTACGAGCATTCCGAATTGCTGCTGCTTCAGTCCGAGTTTTTCCGCTTCGTCTTCGTTTAATTCGCGGAATGTTATTCCTATCCAGCCGTGTTCGCTTTTTCCGATTGTAATCAATTGATCTGCAATATTTTTTGCAATGTTGATAGGAATTGCGAAACCTATTCCGACACTTCCGCCGGATTGAGAATAAATCATAGTGTTGATTCCGATAACTTCACCGCTGATATTCAGCAGCGGACCGCCGGAATTTCCCGGATTAATGGCTGCGTCGGTTTGGATGAAATTTGTATATCCCGGCTTGCTGTTGTCCGGGCTGGGGCGTCCGATGGCACTGATGATTCCGAATGTCACGGAATGGCTGAGTCCGTAAGGATTTCCGATTGCCATAACCAAATCGGCAGTTTTTATTTTTGACGAATCGCCGATTTTAGCCAGCTGCAGCTTATCTTTTGTTTTGATTTTTATTACCGCAATGTCGACATCCGAATCGCTGCCGACAATTGTTGCGTTGTACTCTTTTTGGTCGTCGATAGAAACTTTTACGGTATCCATTCCGTCGACAACATGATTATTTGTGATGATAAAGTATTCATCGCCTTTTTGCTGATAAAAGAACCCGGAGCCTAATGCCGACTGCTTGAATTCCCGTTCTTTCGGGGTCAGTTTGCCGCCTCTGTTATTGAAGAAAAATTCAAAAGGATCATAGCTTTGCTGTTTTACGATTTTTTCAGTACTGATAAAAACGACCGGTTTAGATTCTTTGTCAGCAATTTCACGCAGCTTTTCCTGCAGATTAACAATGCTTTCGTCCGCGAAAAGTATGCCGCACATTAAGCACAGTGTGGCAATAATTGATTTTTTATTAGTCATTTTTTTACTCCTTTGGTAAAAAATTATCGGGCTATTTGATTGATTTAACGCATAAACCCGACATTGCAGAACGTATAACGATATACTTTTGCAAAGAAAAATAAAATTAAAATATTTTTACAAAAACTTATTCCACTGTTACCGATTTTGCCAAATTACGAGGCTGGTCAATATCGCAGCCTAATTCTTTTGCAATATAATATGACATCAACTGCAGCGGCAGGATAGTAAGCAGTGGAGAAAACAGCGGTTCTGTTTTCGGAACTTCGATAACGTCTTGCACGAGCGAATGAATTTTTTCGTCACCTTCATTGCAGACTGCGATTAATTTTCCCCCGCGCGCTTTAACTTCCTGAATGTTGGAAATCATTTTGTCGTGAAGGTGGTCTTGGGGAATAACAAATATAACCGGAGTGTTTTTGTCGATAAGCGCAATCGGACCGTGTTTGATTTCGCCGGCCGCAATTCCGTCCGAATGAATGTAACTGATTTCTTTAAGTTTCAGCGCGGCTTCCATTACTACCGGATAGCTGATTCCGCGTCCGAGAAATAAAAAGTTGTTGAAATGGGAATATTTTTTTGCGATTTCGGCAATTTGTTCCGATTTTTTCAGTACGGTTTCCATTAGTTCCGGAATTTTCTGCAAGTCCTCAATCAGCTGAACACCTCGATATTGACTCATATCGCGCATTCTTCCCATCAGAATCGAAAATAAAAGGAACACCGTTAATTGAGATGTAAAAGCTTTTGTGGATGCGACGGCGACTTCCGGACCGGAATGCACATAAACGCCTCCGTTGCTTTCGCGGGCGATTGAACTGCCGACAACATTGCAGATTCCAAGAACTCTGCCGCCTTTTCGTTGAAATTCTCGCATTGCCAAAAGCGTGTCTATTGTTTCTCCCGATTGGCTTACTGCAAATTGCAATGAATTGCGACGCAGTATCGGGTTTTTGTAGCGAATTTCCGACGCGATATGAACTGTG
Organism: Spirochaetales bacterium; assembly: GCA_022508205.1. Lineage (GTDB taxonomy): Bacteria > Spirochaetota > GWE2-31-10 > GWE2-31-10 > GWE2-31-10 > RGIG8597. The sequence continues at coordinate 15,589 of JAFLVQ010000028.1, read as the reverse complement.
GTTTGCAATCGTGCAAATTCTTCGAGCAGATACGAACCGACAAGTCCGGCATGATAGCTTGTTCCGCATGCGATGATTCCGATATTGTCAACCGCTGCGAGCTCCGCCGGTTCCATATTCAGTCCGCCGAGTTTTGCGGAGCCTATGTCGGGCAGAATTCTTCCCGCGTATGCTCTGGCGACGCTTTCGGGCTGTTCAAAAATTTCTTTAAGCATAAAATGTTCGTAATTTTTTTTATCAAGCTCAGCCGCATCCCACTCTATCGTGGCAATTTCTTTTTGCTTTTTTTCCTGCGTAAAATCCGTTGTGATAAAAGAATCGGCGTATACTTTGCAGTTTTCGTTATCTTCAAGATAAACAGCCTGCTTTGTATGTCCCAAAAATGCGCTTACGTCGCTTGCGATGAAAGTACAGCCGTTTCCGATTCCCAAAACCAGCGGGCTGCCTTTTCTGCCGACCATAAGGTAATCCGGCTCTTCGGCATACATCGCTACTATTCCGTACGTTCCTTCAAGCAGTGAAAGCGTTTGATGAAATGCTTTTTCAAAATCGCCGGAAAAGTTTTTTTCCAGAAGCATAGCAATTACTTCGGAGTCGCCTGTCGATTTGAATTCAAAACCTTCTGCAGTCAATTTGTTGCGCAGTGTCTGATAGTTTTCTATTATCCCGTTGTGAACGATTGCGAATTTTCCGTTTGCACTCAAATGAGGATGAGCATTTGCATCTGTTACTCCGCCGTGAGTGGCCCAGCGGGTGTGACCGATTCCCGATGTGCCGATTATTTTTGCAGGTAAGATTGTTTCCATATTTACGATTTTGCCGATTTTTTTATAGCATGATAATTTTTTTTCATTAAGAAGGCAGATTCCGGACGAATCATATCCTCGGTATTCCAAGCGTTTCAATCCTTCTATCAGGAAATTGGCGCAGTTTTCTTTTCCTATGTAACCGACAATTCCGCACATAAAGCAGTCTCCTTTTTGCTTGCCAAAATAATTTTGCGATGAATATATAAAACAAATACTATTTTTACCATGAAAAAATATATTTTTTGTTGTTGTATATAGAAGTGTTATTCTTTGACAAACCTTTCAAATGCTGTTATAAGAATAGTTATAATGACGTATTTACTATAAAACAGGAAGTAAAATTATGGCTGAATTATGTCCGTGCGGAAGTAAAGAAGAGTATTCTTCGTGTTGCGAACCTTTAATTAAAAAGGAAAGAACTGCGGCAAATCCATTGGAACTGCTTCGTTCTCGTTATACGGCTCATGTAAAAAAAGAAGTTGATTATATTATCGACACAGTTCTGCCGTCAAAACGTAAAGATCACAAAGTAGAAGGCATAAGAAAGTGGGTTAATACTGCAGAGTGGCTCGGTTTGAAAATTGTAAATGCTCCCGAAGTTGCAGCGGATGCGACGGAAGGAAAAGTAGAATTTATTGCCGAATACCGTGAGAAGTTGAGAAAAATAGAACATCATGAAATTGCTTCTTTTAAAAAGGAAGAAGGTGTTTGGTATTTCGATGATTCGGAATTTCCGTTTCATCAGGTAGTAAATGAAAATCCGAAAGTCGGCAGAAACGATCCGTGTCCGTGCGGAAGCGGAAAGAAATACAAAAAATGCTGCGGTGCGTAAATACTGTTAAAGGATAAAAAATGGCAAACTCCGAAAATCGATTGTTAATTGCATCGAAAGGGAATGACTTATATTTACGGGCGTTGGGACATATTACCGCAAGTTTATGCTTCCCTTTAAGAAATATGATAATGAAACGTTTGTCTTCATTTTCGGTTCCTTTTGAAATCAATATTGATTTGTCGCAAACCGATTATATGGATTCTACGTTTTTGGGAATTTTAGTTGCGTTGGACAAAGGTTTATTCGCAAAACTGAAAACACATGTTTATATAGTTTGTCCGAATGAAATTTCATTAAAACTGTTAAGAAATATGGGATTGGACAGATTCTTGAAATTTAAAGATATATCCATTCCCGATGATTTGGTTTTTGAACGATTTGATGATTCTATTGCCATAGATGAATTGGAACAATTGAAAATCGTACTGGAATCCCACGACAAGTTGTGCGAACTTTCAGAGGAAAATCAAAAGCGTTTCGGTGCACTTTGTAAAATTTTACAGAATCAATTGGCAGAAAAAGAATAATGGCACTGAGATTTTGTCCGCTCTCCAGCAGCAGCGGCGGTAATGCAATGTTTGTAGGAACATCAACTACTCATATTTTAATAGATGCCGGAATTAACTGTAAGCGTATAGAACAGTCGCTGCTTGGCTGCGGGGTTTCCCCATCGAAAATTGCCGGAATCTTTCTTACACATGAGCATATTGACCACATAAAAGGTGCTGCACTGTTTTCCCGTAAATACGGAACAAACATCTACGCTACGGCACCGACAATCGAAAAAATTCAAAAATCGGCAAAAAAAGAAACGGATCTGCTTCCGATCGATAATGTTGTTTATATAAAACCGAACAAACAAATAGTCATTCAGGATTTGCAGCTGTATACTTTTCCTGTTCCGCATGATGCCGAAGAACCGATAGGTTACACGCTGTTCGATGGAAAATCGAAAATTTCCGTTGTGACTGATTTGGGTTATATTCCCGACAGATTCGGTGAAATAATGAAGAATTCGGATATTGTGCTGCTGGAATCCAATCACGATATACAAATGCTTAAAGAAGGAACATATCCGCCGGCATTGAAAAGGCGTATTTTGGGGAATTACGGACATTTGTCGAATTATGCCGCAGGTGATTTTTTAAGTTCGATTGTATCACCCAAGCTGAAATATGTGTTTTTGGGACATTTGAGCCAAGAGAACAATACACCGCAGCAGGCTTTGGAAACCGTGTGCAAAACATTGCATAATAATGGAGTACCTGAAAATCTTCCGTTTAATTTGCAGGTTGCCCCCGCGAACACTCCGGGGGCATTGGTTACTTTATATTAAAAAAGTTTGTCATTATTTTTTCACCCCATTTCAAACTTTTTTCGGGATGAAACTGTGTTCCCATTATATTTTCGCGAAATACAACGGCAGGTATTGTTTCACCGTATTCGGCACTTGCTGCAATATATTTATTTTCGGTGTCCGCGCGGAAAGAGTGGACAAAATAGACATCCGAATCCTGCGCAATATTTTCCAGCAGCGGAATTTTCTGCGAGATTTTCAGATTGTTCCAGCCCATGTGCGGCAGTACCATATCCGTTTTGATTTTTATGATGTTTCCCGGAATCAATCCGAGTCCGGTTGAGTGCCCGAATTCTTCGGAGCTGTCGAAAAGCAGCTGCATTCCCAAGCAAATTCCGAGCATAGGTTTTCCCGCAGCGGCATGAGCTTTGATTCCGTCTAAAAGCCGATATTTTTCCAAATTTTCCATTGCACGGGCAAATGCACCGACTCCGGGTAAAATCAGGTGGCTGATTCCGTCGAATTTTTCGTTACTGTCGATAATTTTATACGGGAATCCCAGCTTTCTTATAAGATTGCAGATACTTTCGATATTGCAGATTTTTGAATCTATTATACCTGTCATGATTATAAAACCCCTTTTGTACTCGGAATATTTTCCGTGCTGCCTGTTATGCCGACGGCTTTTTTCATTGCACGCGCAAAAGCTTTGAACGTGCATTCCAATATATGGTGAGAATTGTCACCGCGTATTTTATCTATATGCAGTGTGATTTTCGCATTATTGACAAAACCTCTGAAGAATTCTTCAAACAGCCACGGATTTACGCCGCTGCCGTCTTCGGGACGCGGAAAATCTAACTCGAAATGCAAAAACGGCCGCCCGGAAATATCCACGGCGACGCGGGACAACGCCTCATCTAACGGAACGCAGGCATCGGCAAAACGTTCGATTCCGCCTTTGTTTCCCAATGCTTTTTCAAAAATCGAACCTAATGCAATTCCGCAGTCTTCTATTGTATGATGAAAATCGACTTCCAAATCGCCGGTAACTTTCATATTCAAATCAAAGCTGCCGTGCTTGGCAAATGCGCAAAGCATGTGATCCAAAAATCCGATTCCTGTCGAAATGTCGGCTTTCCCGCTTCCGTCAAGGTTAAGGCTGACGGAGATTTGAGTTTCTTTTGTTTTGCGCTCCATGCTTTCTTTTCTCATATAAAAAGCTCCTGTGTTTGTATGCGTGTAGAGTGATATTACAATTTAGCCGGTAAAAAAGCAAATAGTAACCGAGAGCGGAAAGACAATATCAACAATTTTTCAGTCTGTACGATACTGATTGTATAATTTTGTGCTTCAGAGGTATTTATGAGTGTGATAATTCGTACGATTTCGCTGTTGATTGCGTCGAATGTGCTGATGACCTTCGCATGGTATGCGCATTTGAAAAATCTTACCGATAAACCATGGTTTGTGGCTGCGCTGATAAGCTGGGGAATAGCTTTTTTTGAATATATGCTTCAGGTGCCGGCAAACAGACTGGGTGCGACAAGCCTTTCGGTTCCGCAGCTGAAAATTTTGCAGGAAGTAATTTCGCTGTCCGTGTTTGTTCCGTTTTCTTTCTTTTATCTGCAAGAACCGCTGCGGTTAAATTACTTGTGGGCCGGATTTTGTATGCTGGGAGCAGTTTTTTTTATATTTAAAGGATGAAAAAAACTTTATACAAAAGTTATAAGACGTTTTATAAAGATGTCGACACTTATTTTAAATAATAATCAGGAAAAAATATGGCTAAGAAATATGTTATTGAAGGTGGGTATCCGCTGAAAGGAAAAATCACACCGAGCGGGAATAAAAATGCTGCGCTTCCGATACTTGCTGCAACGATTTTAACGGATGAAGAAGTAATTTTGCGCAATGTCCCGAATATTGAAGATGTTAATATCATGATTAAAATTTTGGGTGAACTCGGAAAGAAAATAGAGAAGATAAGTGAGCATTGCTACAAATTTTCGGGTACTGTTGTTTCCAATTCGATTAATTCGGAGCTCGGAAGAAAAATCAGAACTTCTATTTTGTTTGTTGGGCCGATGCTTGCGCGTATCGGTGAAATTGAACTTCCGCCGCCCGGAGGCGATGTTATCGGACGCAGAAGATTGGATACTCACTTTTTGGCACTTTCAAAACTCGGCAGCAGCATAGATGTTACATCTACGTTTAAACTGACGGCAAATAAACTTGTAGGAAAAGATATTTTCCTTGACGAGGCGTCTGTTACCGGTACGGAAAATGCCGTTATGGCAGCAGTTATGGCGGAAGGACAAACTGTTCTGATGAATGCGGCAAGCGAACCGCATGTTCAGGATTTGTGCAATTTATTAAACCAAATGGGAGCGAATATCGACGGAATCGGCTCGAATATCCTTAAAATCAAAGGCGTTTCAAAACTTCACGGAACCGATTTTACTATCGGAACAGATTTTATGGAGGTCGGTTCTTTAATCGGGCTTGCCGCTGTTACCAGAAGTGAACTGGAAATTCTCGATTGTCAGCCTAAAAATATGAATATGGCACGTTTGACATTCGGTAAACTCGGAATTCGCTGGGAAACAGACGGCAATTCGATATTTATGCCGGGGCATCAGGAATTGAAAGTGCAATCCGATATTGGCGGAATGATTCCCAAAATCGACGATGCACCGTGGCCGGGATTTCCGCCTGATTTGATGAGCATTGTAATTGTAACGGCGACACAAGTGGAAGGTACTGTTCTCGTGTTTGAAAAAATGTTTGAATCGAGAATGTTTTTTGTCGATAAATTGGTTTCTATGGGTGCCAGAATTATTCTTTGCGACCCGCACCGTGCCGTTATCTCCGGACCGGCGCATTTGCGCGGAACAATGCTTACAAGTCCCGATATACGCGCCGGAATGGCACTCGTAATTGCCGCATTGTGTGCAGAAGGAAAAAGCACAATTCACAATGTCATACAAATTGAACGAGGCTATGAAAATCTTCCGGTAAAACTGCAAAGTTTGGGCGCACACATCGGCGTGGAAGAAGATTGATTTTCTTTAATAAAAAACGACGAAGCGCATTTCCGATTTTCGGAGATGCGCTTTTTTTTAATTTCTATACCGATTGAAGCACTTTATTGACTGAAAATTTCCCTTTTAAAAAAAATGTTAAAAAACACTTGACAAAATACGGAGGGGGGGGGGGTATTTTACTTTAACATTTTTTAATTTTAAGGAGAAGACATGAAAAAGTCTGTAAAATTTTTAGTTTCATTTATGGTAATGGCATTTGCCCTTACATGTATTGGGTGCGACGGTGCAGAAGCTGTAAGCGGCGGCAGCGAATCGACAACGACAATCGGGTCTGTGGACGTAACGGCAAAGGCATATCCGGGCGTAAATATCATCACATGGAAGGCGGTAAAAGACGCAGGGTCATATACCGTATACAGAACAGCCGACGGTGAAAGAGAAAAGTGTGTGTTTGATTCAAGCGGAAAATTCGCTGAGTCTTATACTTATACTTATAGCGATGAAAAAGATACCGACTATCGCTATTCTGAGTATAACGCGCGCAATCTTACGTATTATATTGACACGAATGTCAAAGAAGGCACTTTCTATAAGTACCGCATAATCGCAAATCCCGAAAACACGATTATGCACAATGCGTCGGAAAAAGAAGTAACTTTGAAAACGCAAGACAGCTGGCCTGCCGTAGGCACATCGGTTTTGGATTTGGAAGAATCCGATACGAAATTGAGCGCAAGCAATATTGAGGTTAAGTTGATTGAAAATATCAACACCGCGAAGATTAGCGTAACATTTCCCGTAAAACCGTATATTTATTATAACGTAAAAGTCGGACAGAAAGGCGAAGCGTTGTTAGGTAATGAGGGCTATTATTATGATGATGATTATTATGATTATTATGATTATAATTATGATCGTTATTATGTAAAAAGTGCCGGATTTAATTATACGGAAACGGCTACTTTCGACATTTATCCGTACAGCGCAGGCGAAAAAGAAATTACAATCGTTGCAAGACCTTTCAGTAGTTTGTACACCAATGCTACTGTTACTGCGTCTTCGACAGTTACGGTTTCCGAACTCAGTATGATTGGTTCGGCAACAAAAGGCGGTGTCAACGCAAATTGGACTAATTACGATTCGGCAACAAAAAAGGCAACTGCACGTGTTCGCTTCTCGCCGGCTACGCTTGACGGAAAAGAATTTGACACAAGCAGTTATACCGTTTATCGAAAAGTATATGAAAAAGATTCGAGCGGCAATGGAAGTCACAGCTCCGTTACCAAACTCGGTTCTCCGAAAAAAGATGTCTATGCTTCCTCTGTGGATACTACTGTGTACTATTACGATGATTCTTTTGATATTTCAAAACTTTCTTACGTTTCTTATTACGTGGTATTGAATTATAAGGGCATGGTTAAGACTGCTTCTTCTTATTATCTCGATGTTTATGACGATTGGGGTAATTGGAATTACGAAGAAGATGAAGAAACAAGTAACGATATATCCATTAGCAGTATAAGTGCAGAAGCGAACACGAGTGGAAAAAGCTATATAACCGTGACAGTGTATACAGATTTCGATACGAATAAACTCACTTATGCGGCATTTGACTCAAAAAATGAAGCAAGAACTGCCGTAGCAAGTCAAATTACAACAGAACTTACACTCACAAAAGATACCGACTACGAAGGATACTATGATGAATACTATGAATACAGGTACAAGTACACAGCCAAATCCACCGCAGCGTTGACGTTAGCGGATGCCGAAAAATATTATGTATTCCGATTGGTCGGCGGAACAGGAACCAAAAGTACTGCCGAAACTCGGATGTATTATCTTGATTATAGAAACGATAGTTATCAATTTGTGAACTCTTATTATTATGATTGATTACTAATAGTTGACGGCAAATTGCACTCATGCTTGCGGTAACAAGGGCATGAGCCGCAAATAAACAGTATTTTGGGAGAATTGCGTACCTGTAAATCAAAGCGATTTGCGGGTACGCTTTTTTTTTAAATTTAAGGAGAAACTATCAGAATTGGGATATAGGTCTGTCCCTATTGTGACAAAGAGAGAACAAACTAAAAAAAATCGATTTTTTTTTCAATTTTTGTAAGCATTTTGAACACTTTTTCGCTTTATAGTAATTAGGAACACATTTCAAAAATGTTCCGAACTACAATTGGAGGAATACAATGGAATATTCAGAAAAATACGAAAACATCGGATTCACTAACAACTTCGCATTCTGCAAAGTCATGCAGAACGAAGAGATTTGCCGCGAGGTCATCGAAACGCTTTTGCATGTCAAAGTCGGCAGACTTGAATACAAATCGTTTGAGAAAGACTTCAATCTCGAAATCATTAAGCAGGGCATTCGGCTCTGTGTGTATCTTGCCGACAGCGACAGGGTTTTTGATTTGGAGATGCAGCAGACAACCGACAGAAAAAATCTTGGCTGCCGAATGCGTTACTATCAGGGGAAGATTGATGCCGAGCTGCTGAAAAAAGGAGCGGACTTCGACGACTTGAAAGAGTCGAACATCATTTTTTTCTGCACATTCGACCCGTTTTGCAAAGGCTTGCCGCAATATATTTTTTCCAGTATCTGCAAGGAGTCGCCCGGGTTGGAACTTGATGACAAGTGCCGGAAAATTATTTACAATGTCAATGCATTTGAAAAAGCGGACGACGAGCAGGAGCGCAAATTGCTGGAGTTCATCTCGACGGGCAGAAGCGAAACGCCGCTGACGAACAAGATTTGCAAGGAATTACGGCAAATCCAAAGTAACAAGAAATGGCGGGATGAATATATGACACTGCAAATATTTGAAAAAGAAACGTTCACAGCCGGCGAAGAATACGGACGTAATGAAGGCATTTCATTGGGTGCAAAAAAAGCCAAACTTGAAACAGCGAAAAATCTACTATCTTTAGGGTTATCACATGAACAAATTGCGTCTGCTACCGGCTTGCCTATTGAAGAAATAGATAAATTGTAAGATGATTGAAATTTGATGACAGAAACAGGTGAGTAACAAAGTGCTGTTGCAAAGATGCAAGTAAAACAGTTACATTAAAAAAGCGAAGTGCATTTCCGATTTTCGGAGATGCGCTTTTTTTATTTGCCTGTCACTGAAGTATTTTCCAATCGCAAAATTACCTTTCTGAAAAAATATGTAAAAAATACTTTACATAACACGAAGATGGGCATAAAATATACGCCTATCCTTTTAATAAAAAGGATACTTTGTAAAAAAGTCGACAAAATTTTCAATATATCTACGATAATAACGCTGGATATGACAGTTCAGAAACCGTACAGCCACAGTGACAATCGGGTCTTTTGGCTCGATTTTTATACATTGATTTCGATTCCATTTTGCGTATCAAGTGCGCAGTTATACGTATTGCATTGATTCGGATATTGAAACCGGTACTTTTTATTTTCAGTGATGTATAAAAAGTATTTGCAGGATGTGAAAGAATGCAAAATTAAAATTTTACACGGAGGTAATTCCATGACACAAGAAGTTGTCCGATCAAGCATGACGGACGTAAACCGTGCGGTGGATGATTTGTGCTCCAAGCTCAATGATTCCGTCTCTTCGTATTCCGCTATTATATTTTTTGCAAGCTCATCGTATGACTTTGCGGCTCTTTCTGCGGCGTTGTACAGCCGATTCCCTAAGGCTGAGGTCATAGGCGCGAGCACGGCGGGAGAAATTACTCGTGACGGCTTTGCCAAGAATTCGGTGGTGCTGAATGCGATTAGTGACTCTCGTACAAAGTTTAAAGGCGTGTTTATTGACGATGCGGATAAATTTCCGATTGTTTACAAAAAAGAAATCTGCTCGGCGGCAGGGAAAATCGGCATCAGCCTTGATTCTTTGTCAAGTCATCGCGATTCATTTGCTATTGCTCTCATTTGCGGTTTGCGCAATGCGGAGGAAGGGATACTTGCCCTGCTCTATTCGCTTATATGCGACCCGAAATTTATTGTTGCCGGCGGCAGTGCTGGTGACGACCTCAAATTTGCAGCGACATACGTCAGTTATAACGGACGCTGCTCCGACTGCGGCAGTGTGGTGCTGTTCGTGAAGACATCTTGTCACTTTGAAGTTGTTAAAGAAAACATCTTCCGCAAATCCGGCAAAAGCGTCATGCTTACCGATGTGCAGCCCGAAAAACATCTTATCTACAGTATTGATGGACAATCCCCACGCAAACGCTATGCCGAAGTGTTGGGAATCAGTGAAGAGCAAGTCGAGAATGCGCTGCTTGATCATCCATTCGGACGCGCTTTCGGCGACACTTTCTTTACAGCGTCGCTTGTGCAGTTTCACCCGGACGGTTCTTTGACCACCTATGCCCGCGTTATACAAGATTCCGTGCAGGAAATCCTTGAGCCGATGGATGCTGTCGCTATTACCGAAAAAACATGCCGCAGTCTCTCCGAAAAAATCCCGGATCCGAAATGCGTTATACTGTTCAATTGCATTCTGCGTACCATTGGTTTTGAGAAAAAAGGATTGCAGAGTAAAATCAATGCCATCTGGCGACAATACTTTCCGATGTACAGCGGCTTCTCTACTTACGGGGAACAATTCGGATCGATAAACTCAAACCAGACACTCGTTGCGATCGTCATAGGAGAATAATATGGAAACAGGAAAATACAGCAGCTCTCAACTGGTACAGGCGGGAATAGACCTTGTGGAAAATCTTCTCGATTTGTGCAAAACGAACAATAACCTGAGCGGCGACATCAAGGATTACTTGATACGCATTACCTCGAACGACGGAATGTTCCAAACGCAGGCTCAGGCAATTGACAATTTTGCCAAATCAAGCGAGCAGATTCACGATACGGTGCTGAACAGCACTCGCGCCAGTGCGGAACAAATACAAAACATCTGTGTCGAGTTTGACGATATGAGTCAGTCCATTGAGAAAATGCACAATGGATGGCGGGAAATGGACATGAACGTTAAAGATCTTGCCGAGCAGATAAAAGAAATCAGTTCTTTAGTCAAAAACATACAGGATATTTCCGAGCAGACTCGTCTGCTTTCGTTCAATGCGTCCATCGAAGCTGCTCGTGCCGGCGCAGCGGGCAAGGGATTCCGCATTATTGCAAACGAAGTCAAAGCATTATCAGACAGCATAACCGTGTTGTCCAATAGCATAGACACAAAAATCAGTGAAATGCAGAAAAGCGTGCGGGGCTTTGTGACTGTGAATCGCGAACATGACGGTATCATGGATTCATTGCAGCACATTGCCGTAGATTCAAACAGGATGCTCAGGCAGATAAATGAGCAGACTCAGGAAAATACCGCTTCTACCGAGCAGATTCTGAACAATATGCTATCAGAACTGCACCGCATACAATCTGCTACTCAGGATATGCAGGAAAAAAATTTCCAGCACGTGCAGCTTATCGGTGATCATGCGGCGAACCATACCGTGCATGTAAACGATCAGTTTTCCTTCCTGCTTGAATTACAGGCATTGTTCAGCTGGTTCTCAAAGCACCCTGAGTTGTTCACATAGAAAATGCAGGTGCAATCCGGTAAGCGGTAAATCAATAAATAATTTTTAAAAATCACAAAGCGTATTTCTTTCTTTATTGCCGCATCGTTTTTTGACTGAAAATTTCCATATTAAGGAAAGTCATAAAAAATACTTGACAGAACACGGGGGGGGTAAGATGTCTTAATATTTTTGAATTAAGGAGTAAAGATGTTAATCACCTTTTTAATTAGTTGTTACAGGAAAATAATGAATTTCCTGCTGAAAATTTCTTTCTATGCCGCGCCTATTATTATCGGATTGGTGTCAGCGGTATCGTCTTATGCCGTAAAACATAGCGTATGGGCGGCTCTGGGGGGATTTGTAGTGGGTGCCGTATTCGGATTTATCGGTGCTGTGGTAGCTGCGTTTATCGTTATTCCGCCTGTGCTTGTACTTTTTGAGATTAACGAAAATTTAGTAAAAATTCATAAAGAAATCAAAAAAGATGAAGAGCTTGGTAATTCTGAATCTGCTTCAAGCAAAAAAAATAAAAATGATTTGGAAAAATTTCCTGTTAATGAAATTAAAAAGCAAGAAATTACCGATGAACGTATTGCCGAAGCTCAAAAACACGGTTGCTGGATATGTTCCAAATGCGGAGAAGAAAACCCCAATATGAGAGAGATTTGCTCAAATTGCGGAACCGAAAAATAATTGCGAAAAGCGCATTTCCGATTTTCGGAGATGCGCTTTTTTTATTTACAACAATCGATAAATTAAAATTACAAATCAGAATATTTAAGCAAAGTTTCTTCTACTAATTTTTTGATGTTTTCTCTGATTGAATTGCAAATAATACTTTTCTTTTCGTTTTCAATATCGATACTTTTTTCATCAGGCAAAAACAATTTATAAATATCGATTTTCAGCGCATTTGCAATTTTCGTCAAAGTCTTATCGCTTGGCCATAATCGATGACTTTCGATACTGTTTATTGTTTGCTCCGAAATATCCGCCTTTTCAGCCAGTTCAAACTGTGACCAATTTTTATTCTTGCGCTGCTTTTTCAAATTAGCGGAAAGACGCTGTCTTAATTCTATTTGTTCCATACATATAAGTTTTATCGAGAATCGGCATTTCATAAACGTATTTGCACTACTGATAAAAATTAAATTTGTATTTACACTACTTAAAAATTGTCATATAACAAATAAAATTACGTATTCTAAATACGTAGTTTATAATTTTTATTATTTACAGCTGGTGTTCTTTACCGGCTTATTTCCAAGAACAAGGGGTTATCATGTGGGTTACTTTTTTAGTCAATTGCTACAGGAAAATATTGAATATTTCTTTAATAGCACTGTTAATTATTGCACCTATTGTCGGCGGGGTGATAGGTAAACTGTTGGGAGTTTTAATCGGATTGGCTGCGGTTTTGGTATTCGAGTTTTTTGTTGTTCCGCCTGTGATTGTGCTTTTTGAGATTAACGAAAATCTGAAAGGAAATAAAAAAGCGGAAAATAAAACCAAAGAAGTGCGAGTGTACAAAGCAGAAACCAAAAAGGAAGAGCCCGCACCGGAATATGAAGATAGAGTGCAAAGTAACGGTTGGCTATGTTCTCACTGCGGGGCGCTCAATGCGATAAATAACACGCAATGTGCAGCATGCTTCAAATCAAAATAACTGAGTACTTTTTTTAAAACTTGCAATTTAAACTTTTTCCCAAATAAGGAGGTTTTATGAGGAAAACGGTAAAACTTTTATTTATATCTATGGTAATGGCATTTATCATGTGTGCGCCAGCATTCAGCGAACAAGGAAATGCCAGCTTTAAAATCAAGAACGGCGTACTTACCGAATGGTACGGCGATTTTACAAACGTGGCAATTCCTGCCTGCGTTATAGGCATTGGAGAAAGTGTGTTCAAGGGTTGTCGCAACTTTGAAAGGGTGATAATCCCTGACAGTGTAACGAGTATTGAGAATTGGGCGTTCAGAGGGTGCGACAGCCTTAAAAGCGTGACAATTCCAAACAGTGTTACATCCATTGGATACGGCGTGTTTGGCGGCTGCAAAAATCTTGCGGATGTGACAATCCCTGACAGCATTACAAGCGTTGAAGCGGGAATGTTCGAGTATTGCAGCAGTCTTGAAAGAGTAACAATTCCCGACAGTATTACAAGCATTGGAGATTATGCATTCAGAGGGTGCAACAACCTTGCAAATATTGTAATTCCCGACAGTGTTGCAAATATTGGATACGGTGCGTTCAGTGGGTGCAAAAAACTTGCAAATATTGCAATTCCCGACAGTGTAACAAACATTGGATACGGTGCATTCAGTGGGTGCAGTAGTCTTGCGAATGTATACTACGGCGGCACAGAGGATGACTGGAATGAAATAAAAATAAACAAAAATTCCGGTTTGGGTGGCAAAACAATAATCGGAAACGACGGCAGCGAATGGATTGCAAAGTGATAAATAGCCGGCTATATCAAGGTTGATGCAATTACCTTATATTTTTCAACAAAAACTACAATTTTATAATTAAAACAAAAGGAGAAGTAAAAACATGGCAATGAAAGATGTTAAAAGTGTCAAAGTACACCCGAGTGAGCGTGATGAAGTAAAAACACGGTATCTCTCATTTGGATGGGAGTATAAAGATTCGCAGGAGGTGAAAACAAACGACAGTCAGATTTTCACAGGAAGAGATGATAAGTATGAATATTATGAAACTCAAAAAGGTGTACACTATGTTATGTTAAATTTTGAACGAGATCGCTCTCGACCGAACTATAATGAACTAAAATCGCTTGAGGAACAGTATGATGCAATAGAAGACCCGTATTGTCCGGATGCACCGCGTTTCATAACTATTTTATGGGTTATATTGATAGGTGTCGGCTTTGTTGCATACGTAATTCCTGGAATTATATTACTTGTGCTTCATATCATTTTTCATATCAAAAAAAGCAAAGCATATAATGAGGATTATGCTTCTTATACAAGAAAGTGTGCTGAAATCAGTACTCAGCGAGAGGAGATTCTGACTAAAGCACAGGCTCTTGTCTAAGGAATTGATTGCATAGGTAAGGAGGCTTTTACATGGATAAAAGAATTGGCATATTAAAAAAATGGACAGTCGCTGCAGTCATCTTATGCATTGCGGTCGGTAGTTTGTATTCACAAGAAACATTTAAAGACGGAGAAACGACGGCAGAAACTGCGCTTCCCGTTAAATTGGAGGACGGAGAGTACACTATTTCTCCAAAAATACAGGGCTGGCATGGTGCATTGAAAAGGGACGCATACTTGGAAAAGGTCAGAGTTGCCAACGGATATATGGTTCTTTTTATATCAGGCAGTGAAAGCAGATACTTTGAGAGTGGAATGATATTACAAGATATTGATAATCCTTCAATAACATATAAGGAAATAACATCTGATAAGAATAATGATTTTCGTATGATTACTTTTAAACTTCCCCCTCAAGGAAGACACTTCAATCTGTATGATGGTGTGGTACCGCCTAACCTTATGAATGATATTATTCTTGGCAGACCTGATGGCAAATAGGGACTGCAATACGATAATCGACCCGATGTAAATAACAAAAGCCCTCGAAAGAGGGCTTTAAGTGCGTCAATCAGGCTTGCGCTGGGTTAAGGGACAATTTGCCGAGTAACTCGGCGCTGTGGCTAAACTTTGTTCAAAGTTTTTAGAGTGTTAGGAGAGGGGAACCACCTCCGAGTTGCGATGCCCGGAGGTTTCCCTCTCCTATGACCTCACCCTTCCTTGGGCACGCCAGCTTCGGAGTGCGCTGGGGACAGACCCTAATACTGAATTGGAATATAGGTCTGACACCGATTAGTTTTGTTTTAAATAAGGGATATACCCTAATACTAAATTGGAATATAAGTCTATATTGATAAACAACGCAGCAGGGCAAAACGCTCTGCTGTTTTTTTGTTTTACCGACACCGCAAATTTACGGCGGAATTTGTTGATAAAGAATTTTCGATTTGTTATCGTATGTAAAAATATTCATCGGCGGATGTAAAAACGCAAA
>JAFLVQ010000027.1 GCA_022508205.1 Spirochaetales bacterium | reverse complement strand
GACAACCGTCTTCCATCCCTTTTCCCAGAAAATCTTCTTCGTTTCTTCCGGTTTAAGATTTTCATCGTCAATGATTTGTTTTAAGTCAGCTTCTTTTTGTTCTGTAACGAATTTCTTCCAGTCGTCATCGACTTGGCTATCTGTGTTAATTGTAGAAATGAAGTTTCCAATAAGCTCTTTCTTGCTTCTGAGTTGAGGAGAAGAACATATTGCTCTGTTGATGTCTGCAAGGATTTCCTTATTAGTGCAATTTGTTTTGTGATATTTGATAACGAGCAGCAAAATGTAGTCAATGTTGACTTCTACTTGTTTAATAAGCTCCATTTCAAACTCAATGTCATTATTGATGTTTTCTTTATCTGCTTTGTCTTTGCCTCTTAACTCTTGGTATAGGTCAACATATTTACTTTGATAGTCTTGAAGGTCTCTATCGGAAATTGCATTATCACCTGCAAAGTTGTCGAATGCACTCAATATATTTCTTATGCGTAAGATTGCCCCATAGAGTTTAATAAATTCTTTCTGGTTTTCTTCTCCTTGTATTGCTTCACAAATAGGGAATTTCTCTTTGAGTTGAGCAATAAGTTCCTCATATCCGGCATGGTGAACTCCTTTGTCGTCATCGTAGCCGTAATAGTAGTCCTCATAGCTCTTCAATAGAACAATTCCGTTGGCTTCTTTATCTCCAAAGAGTGCGATAGCTTCTTCTGTTGCAGTCTGTAAGTCTCTAAAACAAACAACATTACCGTATGTTTTAACGGAATTTAAGATTCTGTTAGTTCTTGAAAATGCTTGAATAAGCCCGTGATATTTAAGATTCTTATCTACCCAAAGAGTGTTTAAGGTTGTCGCATCGAACCCGGTTAAGAACATATTAACAACGATAAGTAGGTCAAGTTCCCTGTTCTTCATTCTGAGAGAAACATCCTTGTAGTAGTTTTGGAATTTGTCAGATGAAGTGTCATAATTTGTGGCAAACATTTCATTGTAGTCTTTAATTGCCATATCCAAGAAGTCTCTTGATGATTGGTCGAGACCTGATGTATTTTCTGAGTTTTCTTCTTCTAAAATATCATAGTCAACATCTTCATTAACACCAAAACTGTAAATTAACCCAACTCTTAAAGCCTGTTCCGGTTTTTCTTGCATCTGCTTTTTAAATTCATTGTAATATGCTTTTGCAGTATCTATTGAAGCAACTGCAAACATAGAGTTAAACCCTGTAAGCCTTGTCTTTTGTTTGATTTCTTCAACTGTTCCTCTGTTACGAGCTGATGCAACTTCTCCGATGTTTTGGAGTTGGCTGAATGAATATGCTTGCTCATTTCTTTTAGTTTTTTGATTAAAGTGTTCAAGAATATAGCTTACGATGTTACTTATTCTTTGAGGCGATGCCATAGCTTTTTCAATATCGATTGCTCTAACTTGAGTGTCCTTAACTCCTTCTTTTTCTTTGACAGTATTTACATAGTCAATTCTGAATGGCAGAACATTGCCGTCATTAATTGCATCTACGATAGTGTATGCATGAAGCGGTAATGTTTTGTTACCGTTTGCATCAGGTTCACCGCCAAACGCTTGATATGTGGTTTTAAGATTTATATTTCCTCCGCTACTTGCGTTTGTAGAGGAAATTGGAGTTCCGGTAAAGCCAAAGATATGATAATTCTTAAAGTTATTTGTAATTGAAGTGTGCATTTCTCCAAATTGTGAGCGGTGGCACTCATCAAAGATTATAACAACATGTTTCTTGAATACCTTGTGTCCTTTGTTCCTTGAGATAAAGACTCCGAGTTTTTGAATTGTAGTGATAATTATCCTTGAGTCGTCTGATTCTAATTGTCTTTGAAGAATACTTGTTGAAGTGTTTGAGTTTGCAGCTCCTTTTTCAAACCTGTCATACTCTTTCATTGTTTGATAGTCTAAATCTTTACGGTCAACAACAAACAACACTTTATCAATATATGGCAGATTTGTCGCAAGTTGAGCTGTTTTAAATGATGTTAAGGTTTTGCCTGAACCTGTTGTGTGCCAAATGTAGCCACCACCTTCAATGGTGCCGTATTTCTTATAATTGTGTGAAACTTCAATTCGGTTTATGATTCTCTCACATGCTGAGATTTGGTAAGGTCTCATAACAAGTAAAATATCTTCTGATGTAAATACGCAATACTTGGTTAAGATGTTGAGCAGACTGTGTTTTGCAAAGAATGTTTTAGTAAAGTCAACAAGGTCTGTAATGATTTTGTTGCTCGCATCAGCCCAGAAGGAAGTAAATTCAAAACTGTTACTTGTCTTCTTGCTCTTTCTGTTTTTGTTTGATGCTTCTTTAATATGACTATCTCTTGTTGTGTTTGAATAATACTTTGTATTTGTACCGTTTGAGATAACAAAGATTTGTATGTATTCATAAAGTCCGGAAGAAGCCCAAAAACTATCTCTTTTGTAGCGTTCAATTTGATTAAACGCTTCTCGGATTGGTACACCTCTGCGTTTGAGTTCAATATGAACCATAGGAAGACCATTTACAAGGATTGTTACATCATATCTTGTATCACGCTTGCCCTCAGTTTCTTCATATTGA
The DNA here is from genome assembly GCA_022508205.1 of Spirochaetales bacterium. Taxonomy (GTDB): domain Bacteria; phylum Spirochaetota; class GWE2-31-10; order GWE2-31-10; family GWE2-31-10; genus RGIG8597. The sequence goes on along the minus strand of JAFLVQ010000027.1, from coordinate 20,827 downwards.
TTGATAACTTGAAGCCTGTTGTTGTGAATGTTTGATTTGTCAATTAACTTGATATTTTTTGTAGTACCGTCATCCAATTTAAGAGCGTGGATGTAGTCGGTCTGAACTTTCCTTGTTTTGTCTATGAATGTCTCATTGTTGCTTGCTATGTAGTTATTGAAAAGCCTATCCCATTCACCATCAGAGAAAGTGTAACCGTTAAGAGCTTCTAATTGTTTTCTGAGGTTTATAATAAGCGATGCTTCATCATGAAGAGTTAAATATTCATAGCCCAAAGTCGAAAGAAGTCTAATAAACTCTTTTTCAAGCTCTGCTTCTGATTGATAGCTGTCAGCTCTTTTAGAATCAGGCGTATATTCAGCTACGACTGTGCTTTGATTTGTGCTGGCTACGATATTATATGTACTGTTGTTCATGATGCAACTTTCTCCTTAAATGTTAATAGTTTATCTCTGTAATATTCGTACTGCTTTTTCCTTGCCTCAATTTCGGCGGGAAGCCCTACCGTAATATCATTACACAAAGCATCAAACCTGTCTAAGATTGATACAATGCGTTGTTGTTCCGAAAATGAAGGTAATGGTAATTCATATTTCATCACCATACTCTTATCACCTCGTGGCATTTTAGCTCCTTTAGAGTTTTGCGTATCGTAGTGAAAGAATGCTTCAGAGCTGAGTATGTAATATAAATATTTAGGATAAACTTCATTTTGATTATTTATGTGAATTGTAAGTACATCTCCATTTGTTCCCCCAACAATATCTGATATCCATACCTTTCTTAAGTAGGGTCTTATGTTGCCTATTAAAATATCTCCTTCTATAAATTTAGTTAACCTTCCTTCTGTTGGTACATAATTTGATAAAGTTTTCCCTTGTTTGTTTGGCAATAAATTATCAACTCCAACATAACTATTTTCATCCAACAATGAAGCTTCAATTCTGTCAGCAGAATATTGGGCAATATCGTTGAGTTTAACGAATTTAACACTTTTGTCATTTTCGTCAAAGGTAAGCAATGTATCACGATAATACTCATACTGTTTCTTTCTGGCTGTAAGCTGCGTGAACATGTCGAGTATGCGCACGATTTCTTCCTGCACCTCCAACGGAGGTACAGGAACTTTTAGTTTTTCAAGTACAGAATTATCAAGTGTTGGTATTCCTGCAACTCGTACTCTTGATTTCAAAAACGCTTCTTGACATAAGACAGCATAATATAAATATTTATTTATAAATTCCTTAGAATGAGAAATACAAAAGCATCCATCAGAAGACCAAAATTCCACAGGACTATAACCAACAGTTCCTGCTGATGCACCAACATTTATCACCATAACTGTATTAGCACTTCTATTGCTTTCATTATAGTATCCAAGAGGTTCTAATCCTCCGTGATAAACAGGGTATTTTGACTCAGCAAATAATTGATTTTTCGTAAGGCGTTTTCCCCTAAGAACTGTTGCCATACTTGATATCGTTTTATATTCAACTCCGTTCGGACAGAGTTTTGTTATTAATTCATCAAGTTTACTCATAATCATTCCTCATTATCAGTCATTTCGACAGGCTCAATGACCGTATTATTGAATTCCGATTGCTCAATGACTACAAATTGGCTGCTGAGCCTGTCGAAGCAGCCAGGGCAGTGGTCGCTGAGCCCTCAAGCCGTTGTGTGCCGTTGATTTGGCAGTGACTGCCGAGCCTGTCGAGGCGCCACTCCATCCGGGCACAATTCTTTTATCAATTTTTCAAGTTTGCTCATAATTATTCCTCATTTATCGGTCATTTCGACAAGCTCAATGACCGTGTTATTGAATTCCAAAGCCTCGGCTGCTGAGCTTGTCGAAGCAGCTGGGGCAATGGCCGCTGAGCTTGCCGAAGCAGCCGAGGCAACGGTGTTTCTCACATCAGTGCGATTTTTCGCAAGGTCGCTGAGCTCGTCGAAGCGACCTGCTATTAAAGCCTCTTTTTTCTTTCTTGACCAACCTTGAATCTGCTTTTCTCGATAGAAAGCCTCGTCGATTCTTTGATATTCCTCAGAATACACAAGCTTTACAGGAAGCCTTGTTTTTGTGTATTTTGCTCCTTCGCCGTTCTTGTGTTGCCAAAGCCGCCTTTCCAAATCTTTTGTTGAGCCAGTGTAATAACTGCCATCACTGCATTTTAGAATATATACATATCCCCTCAAACACTTCTCCTTGTGGAATCGGTCATTTCGACAAGCTCAATGACCGTGTTATTGAATTCCGACTGCTCAATGACTACAAATTGGCTGCTGAGCCTGTCGAAGTAGCTGGGGCAGTGGTTGTCGAGCCTGTCGAGGCGCCACCCCGTCCGGGCAGAGTTTTGTTATTAATTCATCAAGTTTACTCATAATCATTCCTCTCATTATCGGTCATTTCGACAAGCTCAATGACCGTGTTTTTAATTTCGAAGCCTCGGCTACTGAGCCTGTCGAAGCAGCCGAAGCGACCTCATTACTGAACGCAGAGTCAGCCGAAGCAGTGGTTGCTGAGCCCTCAAGCCATTGTGTGCCGTTGATTTGGCAGTGGCCGCTGAGCTTGTCGAAACTACCGAAAACGAAAGCAACTTATCTCGATAATGCTCGTATTGCTTGCGCCTATTTGTGATAGAGTTTACAATTTTTGATACATAAATATACAGTTTTCATCATATTTTGGTTTCACATGGCTCTGAACAAATTTTTCTTGCTCTGCGGGAAGCCGTGTAAATCCCATTTTTTTATAATGTTCCATGAGTTTTTGTACTGGAAGCGCATAAATATAAAGTGTGCTTACTCCGATAAAATCCGAAACAAACCGAACAAGCGGAAGTATAAATTGTTTGAAGAAATATGAACCGCCTTTATTTACATCAGAATGCGATGCCTTATAGTTTTGGTTCATGGCAAAATTTGACAGTTCGATAGCAGAAAGAGAATCAAATTCTTCGCCGGACACCTGTAATGTTACAAGCCCCGTTCGCAAAGAAAAATAACAAGCAAGTTCTCCGCTATATCTGTCTTTTATAAGATATGTTCTTGCCTGCTTTTCAGTCTCTTCTATTTCAGCCACTTCTTTCAAATACAGTTCCAATCCTTCTGCTCCGTTACTTACAGAAAAAGTCTTGATAAGTTTCCTATTTTCTGGAGACTGAAAAATATGCTCTACAATAAAATCTTCATCGGCAAAAAGCGTGCTATAATCTTCCATTTGCCTTAAGAGCCTCGGAAATAATCTTCATGTCTTTTTTGTGTTCCGCGGTAATCCATGCCTTAAATTCCGCGCTTTCTTTGTCCAATTCCGTAAAATTTGGTCGCGGCGTGTTGAGAATATAATTATAAGCCGTATTCACCTTTTTGCGCTTGTCAACCATGTCTTTTGTAATGCATCGCATTTTCGCTACCTCCGATGAGCATTATATCATACTTCCGTATTTTTGCAGGATTTTTTTCCTGAACGCAAGCGGTCATTTCGACAAGCTCAATGACCGTGTTATTGAATTCCGAAGCCTCGGCTACTGAGCCTGTTGAAGCAGCTGGGGCAGTGGTCGCCGAGCCTGTTGAAGCAGCTGGGGCAGTGGTCGCCGAGCCTGTCGAAGCAGCCGGGGCAGTGGTCGCCGAGCCTGTCGAGGCGCCACTCCATTCGGACACAGTTCTTTTATTAGTTCGTCAAGTTTGCTCATAATCATTCCTCATTACCGGTCATTTCGACAAGCTCAATGACCTCATTTCCGACAGACTCAATGACCGTGTTATTGAATTCCGACTGCTCAATGACTACAAATTGGCTGCTGAGCCTGTCGAAGCAGCCGGGGCAGTGGCCGCCGAGCCCTCAAGCCGTTGTGTGCCGTTGATTTGGCAGTGGTCACCGAGCTTGCCGAGGCGCCACCCCGTCCGGGCACAATTCTTTTATCAGTTCGTCAACTTTGCTCATAATCATTCCTCATTATCGGTCATTTCGACAAGCTCAATGACCTCATTTCCGGTTTAATTCTGATTTAGGATAAGGGTCTGTCCCTACCGATTAGCTATGTGTCGAAAAAAAAGACCTTCTGGCTTATGTCAAAAGGTCTTTTTTTACTTGGGACAGATGGGACTCGAACCCACAACCGGAAACCCGGACTAGCACCTCAAGCTAGCGTGTCTACCAATTCCACCACCATCCCGTTGGTTTTAAAAAAGTAAGCGCAGTATAAAAAATTACAGCGCAGACTGTCAAGCAAAAAATTAAATGCGCCGTTCTTCCATCGGTATGTAGTGAGCCTCTTCCGCACCTATATAAAGTTGGCGAGGGCGGCCGATTCTCGAATTATCATCACGCATTTCTTTCCATTGCGCAATCCAGCCCGGCATTCTTCCTATTGCAAACATTACGGTAAACATATTTGTCGGAATTCCCAAAAGTCTGTACACAAGCCCGCTGTAGAAGTCTACATTTGGATAAAGTCTGCGTTCCACGAAATAATCATCGTGCAGTATTCGCTCTTCCAATTCAAGAGCTATTTCCAGCAGCGGATCGAGTTTTTTGTTTTTAATCAGTTTTTTCATGCAAATATTGCGGATAATCGCAGCTCTGGGGTCGTACGTTTTGTATACGCGGTGTCCCACTCCCATAAGTCGGAATGATTCACTTTTTGATTTTGCCTTTTCTAATATTTCCGTTACGGGAATCTTGCCTTGATGAATCCAGTGCAGCATTTCGATAACTTTTTGATTGGCACCTCCGTGAAGCGGTCCCCACAATGCGCATATTCCGGCACATATTGAAGCGTACAAATTTACACGGCTGCTTCCTACCAATTTAACTGTTGAAGTAGAGCAGTTTTGCTCGTGATCTGCATGAAGAATCAACAATACATTCAATAATTTGACATATTCTTCGTCTATTTCATAAGGTTTTACCGGATTGGCAAACATCATGTTCAAAAAATTCGCACAATATCGTAAATCCGGACGCGGATAAACAAACGGTTCGCCTTTGAATTTCTTGTATGAGAAAGCGGCAATCGTACGGATTGTGGAAATCAATCTGGCAATTGTAATATCAAGCGATTCATTCTGCGTAAACTGTCCTTCAAGGTCGAATACGTCCTGATAAAAAATAGACAGACTGTTAATCATCATCGATAACGTCGCCATCGGATGCGCCTGTTGAGGAATATTGTGAAAAAAATGAATCATGTCCTCATGCAGCAAAGAATATTCATTTAAATAATTTGAAAAAACAGACAATTCATTTTTTGTCGGAAGATGTCCGTATATCAAAAGATAAGCAGTTTCCACAAATGTAGAATGATTTGCGAGTTCTTCGATAGGAATTCCGCGGTACCGTAAAATCCCCTGCTGACCATCGACAAAGGAAATCGCACTTTTATAAGCACTTGTGTTTTGGTATCCGGGATCATAAGTAATCAGTCCGGTTTGCGCTCTTAAATTGCTTATATCAAGACCGTAATTCCCGTTGCTGCCTTTGATTATTTCCAATTTGTGTATTTGTCCGTCGTAATGTAATTCTGCGTTTGTACTTGTATTTGTAATAATAAATCTCCTTAAAAGTTATCCAAAATGCAATTTCCGTTTTTCGAGGGTAAATTTGATTTTGAAAGAATTTGTTTTGAGCTTTAGTCCTGTAATTATGAAAAATAATGATTTTAAAATTTTCATACTTAATCATTATATAAGGTAAATTGTCAAGAAAACTTGACATATATACGAAAATAAAGTTCATATCTGTTGTTGTAGGAGTGAAAAATAACGGTTTGCCGTGCAGCTGGTTGTGGCAGAATTACTTTGTTTGCAATTAAAAACTTGTTATTTGCTATTACTTATTTTTACAGATATGCTATAGAACGTATTAAAACGCTTTATCTGCTTCAACGTGATTGATTATATACTTCGGCAGGCGGATAGTTAAACTATTGAAGGAAATTTAAATGAATACATCTCGAAAAAATACGAGCAAACAACTACCTGAGGATATTTCACTTATAGATAGATTATTGGAATTTTTCACCGGGAAAAATAACGAAGATCGTCTGAAAGAAAAGCAGCTTAAAAATATTGCCCATAATTTGTCGCAGAATTCCAAATTTTTCAATGTACGAAAGATGACTATTCAGCCCGCTTTTTCCTCACTGATTTATGCCGTTTTCCGTAATTCTCAGCAAATAGCAAAATATTTTGACCTCAAAAATCATCGTTCTTCCATTAAAGATTTTTTGATCGATTCAATGCTCGATAAAAAAGCAAAAGATTTAAAAGACGAGTTGGAATCCGATAAAATAATAGACTACGTCAAAACATCGCAAGAGCCGGCTAAAGCGATTGCGATGGTTCAAAAGCGATTAAAATTGTTTGTATCTTATTTTGATAATAAAAAATCTGAGGAAATCAATCACACTTACAATCAAATCTGCAATTTGTCGTCTCTTATTTGTTATGAATGGTATTTTTTTATTCGCAAATTCGATTCTTCAATCAGCGAGTCGAATCTTACTTATTCACCGTCTTTTTCGTCTTTGGACGGAAAATATGTCAATGAGGATTTAATTGCAATAAACGACGAGCTTAACGGAATAAATTTGAATGATGATTTTCAAAATGTTTTTCATTATTTGGAAGAAGTTTCTCACGATAAAGGAATCTGTTCGTGTTTGAAAAAGATAATCGATAGTTTGAAAAAACTTAAAAGCAACGATAATGTGACAAAAATGATTTGTCTTATTACCAATGACCCGTATTTTAAACCGAAATCATTCTCAATGAATGAAAAAATTCTTTCCGATTATCTTAAAAAAGTGCAGGATCTTACAAAACAGACACTGAAGGAAGTCGTTGCAATTTTGAATCGTGATAAAGTCAATGATTTGGTTTCTCAAATTTTCGATACGACGATCATTTCGCGTATGAAAAATTATTCGCTGAAATTGTCGGATTTTCTTGTAAACAAAGGTGTTCCGTCAACGCTTGATTATATCGATCCGCTTAATTATATAAGTGCATTTCTTACGGATATTTGTTTGGATGAAATAAAAGACAGGATTGATGTTCTTGTAATTAAAGGTGAATGGCAAACGGCAGAGACATCGCGCGAATTTGTAGCGGTTTTGAATGATATTAATAAAATGGTAAAAAAAGTTACGGACTTCGATATTCGCTGCGGTGAAGAAGGTACTTACGGAAAAGAATTGCGCCGTCATTCGGTAGTGGTAAAAGATGCTTCTACAAAAGCATCCGTAAGGCGTATGGTCGATGAAATTAACAATGAAGCACTGGAGATTATCAATGAAACAATTGTGCTTTGTGTTGAAATCGGCAAAGCGATGAAAAGTCTTATCGAAGATTACAATTTGGCAGTCCCTGTATTAATCGTTAATTTCAAAAAGATAAAGTGGACTTTTGACGACGATTTTAATACGGATATGGTGATGATTTATAAAAAAGTAGTGAATATGGTTAATGTATTGAAACGTTATACCAAAATGAAATAGAGGTTTTATGGAAGTTTTTTCTTATACGTCCGGTGAAAGTATGCCGGCGGATTGTTTTGATAAAAAAGGTAATTTTATCGGAGCACCCAAAAAAGGCAGCGGAATTATATCTGTGCGCCTTGAAAAAAGCGGCCGAGGCGGCAAAATCGTTACTGTCGCTCAAGGATTCGATTCGTCGCATAATACGCAGGAGCTGTGCCGCGAATTAAAAAAAATGGCAGGCTGCGGCGGTTGTGTAAAAAACGGCAGCATTGAACTGCAAGGTGATAAACGGGAGCTTGCAGTTCGGTTTTTGAAAAGCAAAGGTCTTAAAGTAAAATAAACTGCTTTACTGATAAAATCGGCAATCCACAAGAAATACGATAAATGTACACGTAAAAACTACGGTACATTTTTTTATGCCCGAATTATCGGAAAATATTTGCCATTTTTTTATTAAGTATTTTTTTTATATTCCGACATTCCATATTAGAAGCAGTCTGTTCTGCCGAAAATCAGAAGATTGCTTTAAATCTAACAGTATGGAGACCAAGGATGGTACCAGAAAAAAGCGGATTATCAATAAATAAACTCTCTTTATACGGAACACTTCAGGAAATTCTGCAGCAATTGTGCAGTCTTGCCGATGAGAAAAAAAACGTAATTTCAAATCAGGATTGGGAAAGGCTTTCCGTAGTCACAAATGAGCAGAATAATCTCAAAGGCGCGTTGTCTGTTACGGAACGTAAACTCGACAGTCTTTTGGCCGGCATGAAAACAGATACTTCTTCATCAAAAGATACGGCTGAAATGATGACTGAAAATCTTATATCAACAAAAAAAGAAGAAATAAAAAAATTGATTTTGCAGTATCGTGATGCAGAGGCAATCAATGTCGCTTTGCTTAAAGATGCGCTTTATGTTGCAAAGTTAAAGGCTTCCAAATTGTTTAATAACGTGCCGTTTGGCGGAAATACTTACAGTGTTGGAAAAAATAACAAACGTTCAAGTGCCGGAGCTCCGGTAATGTTTCGACGAATTATTTAGTAAAGGAGAAGATATGATTTCGACATTTCACTCAATAGAGATGGGAAAACGTTCGCTTGTGACTCATACACAGGCAATGAATGTAACAGGACAAAACTTGAATAATCTGAATACGGAAGGTTATTCCCGACAGAAAATAGAATTGCAGACATTTTCACCTTTGTATATTCCCGGTTTAAGCAGGGAAAATACTCCCGGACAAATCGGGCAAGGCGTGGAAGTCGCATCGATAAGAAGAATTCGCGATCAGCTTGTGGACAACAGAATTATTTCATCATCGAAAGATTTTGGTTACTTCGATATGAAAAATAAGTATCTGCACCAAATGCAGCTTGTTTATGCGGAACCGAGCGTTTACAATGACTCGATGATGTATAATACGCTGCGTCGTGGTTTTGATGACTTTATGAATGCATGGAGTGATGTTGCGAATAATCCGGAAGAAAAATCCGCACGTACCGTGCTTGTGGAAAAGGCAAATATTTTAACAAACAGCGTTCATCATCATTTTCAGCAGATGACTGATATTCGTAATAATGTGAATATGGAAATAGAAGAAAAGGTCAGAGAAGTAAATGACTTATCTAAAAAAATTGCGAATTTGAATGAGCGAATATTAAGAAGCGAAGCTGTAGGCGACAATCCCAACGATTTGTACGATAAGCGCGACTTATTTATCGACCGACTGTCGAAACTTGCGGATGTCAATATTTCACGTGAAGACCCGAACGAGCTTGTTCTGTATATCGGTTCCAAGATGCTCGTTCAAGGCGGGAAATACGAACAGCTGAAATTGACTCCCGATTCCGCAAATCGCGGTTACAGTGATATTTACTGGTCTGACAAAGAAATGGTTCAGTTCCGAGGCGGCGAATTGGCGGGACTTATTGATTTGCGGGACGTGGATTTGTACGAGGAACAAAAGAAAATCAATTCGTTTGCCGTAAATGTTGCCGATTTGGTCAATGAAATTCACCGTGAGGGATTTGGTTTGAACGGAACAACGGGAAATTCTTTCTTTATAGAATATCCTTATACTACAGATACCAGCGGTAATTTCGATGTAAACCGTGACGGCGTGGATGATTCCACTTTCATTTTCAAAGTCAGCGGAACGAACAAAGTCAATCTCAATGATAAAATAGGTATTCGCGGGGAGATGAACTTAAACGGAGCGACTGTGGGGTATACCGAAACCGACACATTGCAGCAGGTAATCGACAGAATCAACGAAGCGGGAGTGGGAGTGAATGCGTTTGTGAATGCACAGGGAAAACTTTCGCTGAAAGCCGATTATTTTACCGATGAGGCAACTCCCGATTTCGTACTGCGTCACATCGAAGACAGCGGACTGTTTTTGACCAGTTATGCGGGCATTTTGCAGCAGCCCGGAACTGACGGAGCGTTTGATTCTTCCAATGTCGGCGAAGTTGCCAAACTGCGTGAGAACAGTGTTTGGTCGATTGCGCCGCTTACCGATCCGGCAGTTTATATGGCAGTTGAAAGTAAAATTAAGAGCGATGTGAATTATATTGCGGCGGCAGGCGGCATTGATACAACAGGTGACGGGAAGAAAAATCTTTCCAATGGTTCGGGAGATTCTTCAAATGCATTGAGAATCGGCAGTTTGAAAGAAAATCACGTTATGGTTGGAATGTCGATGACATTTTCTCAATATTTTGAAAATTTGGTTGCCGATGTCGGTTCTCGTGCGAGAGAAGCGGAAAGCGGCTTTAAAGTTCAGGAAACAATGATGAACAATCTGGAAAATCTGCGCAAGTCGGTAAGCGCGGTAAATCTGGATGAAGAATTTGCGAATTTGATAAAATTTCAGCACGGCTATAATGCTACTGCTAAATTTATTTCGGAAATGGATAAGATGTTGGAAACTCTGATAGCAAAGGTTTAATTGCAGGAGGTAAATAAAATTAAATCAAGATTTAATTTCAAATCAAGATTTAATTTTTAAATCAAGATTTAATTTTTAAATCAAGATTTAATTAAATCTATTGCTATGCAGTTCCGAATATAACCCAAATATTAAAATCCGGTGAATGGAGGCACAGATTATGAGTATTTACAGAATAGGGACTAATACGACAAACGACAACAGCATGTATCATCTGACAACTCGTGAATACATGATGGATAAAGTCAACAATCAAATCAGTACCGGGAAAAAACATCGGCTGCCAAGCGAGAGTCCGGTTGATGTAACTCAGGCAATGACTTTTCACAGTAAGATGTTCAAAATCGATCAGCTGGAGCGAAATATAAACGATCTTACCGGTGAAAGAATGCTGGCTGAATCAAAGATGGCTTCGACAATCGATATGCTGCAGCGAGTGCGGGAACTTGCCGTGCAGGGTGCAAACGGTATTTATAATAAAGAAAACAGACTCGCAATGTCGCAGGAAGTAGATCAGCTTCTGAGAAATTTGATAACGGAAGCGAATTCCAAATATAAAGGAAATTATTTATTCAGCGGTCATCAAAAATACACAAAGCCATTTGAAGTAATGGAAGGAGCCGTAAAAGGTGCGGATACTGCTATGATTACCGAAGTTCATTACCTTGGCGACAGCGGCAAACATTTGCGCGAAATCGATTTTAACGAATATGCGTCTGCTGTTCCGGCGGGAAGCGAATTGTTCTGGGCTGAGCAGTTTGAAGTTCGTTCCAAAGTCAATACGGCTGATTTCCGTTTGGAAAATGATTCGGCTATTATGATTGACGGCGTACGCATTGATTTCCAAAGCGGTGACAATATTTATGCGATTATGGACAAAATCAATAAAAGCGATGCGGCGGTAAATGCTTCGGTAGATATTACCGGCGGCGGCTTGATTATCAAGTCCGCACATCCTCACCGAATCGAAATGGCTGATATTGAAGGCGGAAATGTGCTCCAAAATTTAGGCGTTATCGAAGAAGGCTTTCCTTTCGGTCCGAATAATTACAGTAAGGATGCAGATGTTTTCGGCGGAAGTATTTTCGATGTATTAATAGGTCTGCGCGATGCAATGATTCAGAACAATCCGGAAGATATTGGCGGACGTTACCTCGGTGCTCTTGATGAAGCGGTAAATAACATTACTTTTCATCAGGCAAAAACCGGAGCATTGCAGAATCGTCTCGATTATTTAGCAGAACGTTTGGGCGATGATAAAGCTGCGTATACGGAAAATATGTCGAAACTTGAAGATATTGATATGGCAAAAGCATTGACCGATTTGGCGGCATTGGATTTTGCGCATAAAGCGGCATTGTCCAGTTTGGCAAAAATTACAAAGACATCATTGATGGATTTTCTGCGATAATATATGGAAGTAGCAACGGAAGTTTTTGGGGATATAGAAGCGGCGGATAATCAGCAGATTTTTTTTGCGGAAGGTTTGTATGCAGCTGCGAATATTTGCGATTATATTTTGTTGCCGATAAGTGAAGATGAAATTCTGTATTGCTTGCAGGCGAGGGATTATCCCGAAATTTCTTTTTTCCTTATAGACCCTTTTGTCGTTGCAAAAAACTTTCGACTTCAGCTTGATGCGGACGATTTGCAGTCTATAGGTTGTGAAAGTGAAGTTTTGCCGGATGAGGTTTTAGTACTTTGTCCTTTTATAAAAGGAAGCACGGCAGGTGGTTTTGAGGTGAACTTTAAGTCTCCGATTTTGATTAATCGGGCAATACATAAAGGAAAACAGTTCAGAAATCACGCAGATGTTTCCGTTAAATAAAAAAATTGCATGATATTAAAATATTATGAGGTAAAAGCGTAGATGAAAATTCTGACAAAAATCTTTGGAGAAATTGAAGTTTCGGAAAGGCAGAGAGTATTTATAGAAGAAGGGTTATTCGGCTTGGAAGATGTTCAGGAGTATGTCCTTCTTAATAGTAGCGAAGACAGTCCGTTTTATTGGCTTCAGGCTGAAAAAATTCCCGAAATAGCGTTTCTCCTTGTAGACCCGACTTTGGTAGATAAAGATTATAAATTGCATGTGGTTGAAGGTGATTTGGAGTCGATAGGAATGGACGAAAACGCCGAATATTTGTTGTTCAGTATTGTTAATCTCAATAATGATCCCGAAAAAACGACTGCCAATCTTTTGGGACCGTTGGTAATCAATAAAGGGAATCACAGGGCCAAACAAGTTATCAGTACAAACGAGAAATATTCCGTTCGTCAGCCCCTTCATACGCAAAAGGAGGGGGAATGCTGATTTTAGCAAGAAAAGAAAACGAAGCGATTGTCATCGGCGATAATATCGAAGTTACGATTGTAAATATCAAAGGTGATTACGTAAAAATAGGAATCAATGCTCCCGAAAACGTGAAAGTATTTCGCAAAGAAATTTTCACCGACATACAAGATGCGAACCGCGAATCGGTTATTAGACCCGATGCGGTAAAAAACTTAAATCATTTACTGAAAAAGAAATAGCCGGAATGTACTTTCTTAAAAAATAAGAAAGTACATTTTTTTATTGGCAATATCGGTTTTTATTTTTTAATCTCATAAAAAATATTTTAATGTGTTTCATGATTTACAAAAGACTTGACAAAGTAGTACAATGAATGCCGTTTAGGTATATTACTTATGACTATTGGACTTTGTGGAGGCAATTATGATAGATGTTGAACAATGGAAAGGTTTTCGTAAAGATAGTTGGAATATTCGTGTAGATGTAAGAAATTTTATACAGAAAAACTTTATGGAATATGAAGATGATGAAAGTTTTCTCTGTGGACCTACGAAGAAAACAATGACTGTCTGGAACAAACTTTTGGACTTAATGAAGGAAGAAAGAAAAAAAGGAATTCTCGATGTGGAAACTACGCTTCCTTCTTCTATAACATCTCATTGCGCAGGATATATAGATAAAGAAAACGAAGTGATTGTCGGACTGCAAACCGATAAACCTTTGAAGCGAGGAATTTATCCGCGCGGCGGTTTGAAAATGGTAAAAACCGCTCTCGGTGCTTTTGGATACAGCATTGATCCCATAACAGAAATGATTTTTACTCAGCACAGAAAAACTCACAATGACGGAGTTTTTGACAGTTATACCGAAGAGATGCGCGCAGCCCGCCATGCAGCTATTTTGACCGGTTTGCCGGATGCTTACGGACGCGGCCGTATTATAGGAGATTACCGCCGGGTCGCGTTGTATGGTGTAGATTGGCTTATAAAAGACAAAAAAGAACAAAAAAAATTGCTTAATGTGCCTGTTATGACTGATGAAATTATCCGTCAGCGTGAAGAAATTGAAATGCAGATTGATTCTTTGGAAGAATTGAAAATCATGGCATCTTCTTACGGTTTTGATATAAGCAAACCGGCTGCAAATGCAAGAGAAGCGTTTCAATGGGTTTATTTTGCTTATCTTGCAGCTGTAAAAGAGCAGGACGGAGCGGCAATGTCATTGGGGCGTGTATCGACATTTCTTGATATTTACGCTGAGAGAGATTTGAAAAACGGTGTATTAACCGAAGAAGAAGTTCAGGAATTGGTAGATCAATTTGTAATAAAATTGAGAATCGTACGGTTTCTGAGAACTCCCGAATACAATGCTTTATTTTCGGGAGATCCGACATGGGTTACGGAATCTATCGGCGGAATGTCGTTTGACGGCCGTTCTCTTGTAACAAAAAACAGCTTCCGATTTCTTCACACACTGAAAAATTTGGGACCGGCTCCGGAACCGAATTTAACAGTATTGTGGTCTGAACGCCTTCCTCGTAAATTTAAGACTTTCTGTACAAAAACTTCTATTGAAACATCGGCTATTCAATACGAAAGCGATGACTTGATGCGTCAGTATTACGGTGATGATTACGCTATTGCATGTTGTGTTTCCGCAATGCGTGTAGGAAAGCAGATGCAGTTTTTCGGAGCACGTGCCAATTTGGCTAAAGCTCTGCTGTATACGATTAACGGCGGTATCGATGAACGTTTGAAAATTCAGGTTGGACCGAAAGTCGAACCGATTCTTGATGAATATCTTGATTTTGATACTGTTATGGAAAAATATGACGCGATGCTCGAATGGCTTGCTGGATTGTATATCCGGACTTTGAATGTTATTCATTACAATCATGATAAATACGCTTATGAATCATTGCAGATGGCTTTGCATGACAAGGATATTTTAAGAACTATGGCAACCGGTATCGCAGGTTTGTCGGTAGTTGCGGATTCGCTGTCCGCTATCAAATATGCTAAAGTAAAAGTTATTCGCGATGAAGACGGAATTGCGGTTGATTATCAAACTGAAGGTGATTTCCCTAAATACGGCAACAATGATGACCGCGTGGATTTGCTCGCTTACGATGTGATAGAACGCTTTATGAACAAACTGCGCAAACAATCTACATATAGAAACTCTATGCCTACAACTTCGATTCTTACTATTACATCGAATGTTGTTTACGGCAAAAAAACAGGAGCAACTCCTGACGGAAGAAGAGCCGGAGAGCCGTTTGCACCGGGTGCCAATCCTATGCATGGGCGCGATAAATTAGGAGCTGCGGCTTCTTTATTTTCAGTTGCAAAATTGCCTTATTGTCATGCGCAGGATGGAATTTCAAATACGTTTTCTATTATTCCGGATGCATTGGGAGCTTCTGAAGAAGAAAAAGTAAACAATTTGGCGTCGCTGCTTGATGCGTATTTCAATCAAGGCGCGCATCATTTGAATATAAATGTATTTCACAGAGAAACTTTGATTGATGCGATGGAACATCCTGAAAAATATCCGCAGCTTACAGTGCGTGTTTCCGGTTATGCGGTAAACTTTATAAAATTGACTCCGGAACAACAGCGTGAAGTAATCAGCCGAACATTCCATGAGCAGTATTAATGTATGATAAAAGGAAAGATTCATTCTTATCATACACTGACAGCCATTGACGGACCGGGACTGCGTTTCTTATTGTTCGTTCAAGGCTGTCCTTTGCGCTGTTTGTATTGCCATAACCCGGATTCATGGCTGCCGTGTGATTTTAAAGAAGAACGCACGGCGGATGAAATCTTTGAAATTTTTGATGAATACAAAAAAATGTGCAGCGGCGGAATTACGATTTCCGGCGGAGAACCTTTAATGCAGAAGGAGTTTCTTTCCGAGCTGGTGCATTTATTTCATTGCAAAGGAATTCATACTGCGATTGATACCGCCGGGTCTATTCCTTTGGATGATTCAAAACAACTTATCGAAGATACCGATTTGTTTATTTTGGACATTAAACAGAGTGATGAAGCGAAATATCGTAACTTAACAGGAGGAGATTTACATATTACTTTGTCAAATGCGAAACTGCTTTCCGACTGCGGAAAAAAAATGTGGATTCGCTATGTTCTTGTACCCGGAATTACCGACGATATTGAAGATATTAAAAAAGAAGCAAGCATTATTTCCGAATTGAACGGTGTTGAAAAAGTTATAGTGCTTCCGTATTCTACGTTGGGACGCGATAAATGGAAGAAACTGAATTATGTATATCAGCTTGAAAATACTGTGCCGCCGTCAAAAGAACTCATTGAATTAACAAGAAATATATTCAAAGATGCAAACCTTCCCGTTTCTTCGGGGGCCAGCTGAATGAAAGAAATAATTAATGATACATGTATTGTCCTTACCGAGAAGAAGTCAAAATTTATTACCAGATTGCATAAAATTACATCAGTAAAACAGGTCGATGAATTTCTGAAAGAGATTCGTGCTGCCGAAAAAGGAGCAACGCATAACTGCTATGCTTGGCGATTGGCCGAGAAACAAAGCATTGCGGAAGGAAGAAGCGATGACGGGGAGCCTTCCGGGACAGCCGGGCAACCGATGCTCTCTGTTTTATCCGGTGAAGATGCAGTGAATGTGCTTGCTGTGGTAACGCGGTATTTTGGGGGGATAAAACTTGGTACCGGCGGATTAGTGCGAATTTACGGAAAATGTGTGAAAGAAGCACTTAAAGACAGCGGAATGCGATCTTTTATTGTTCGTGAGAATTTTGAATATTCATTTCACATTTCAAAAACATCGTATATTCAGTATATTCTCGACAAACTTTCGCTTTTTTCGACAAAGCGGGATTTTTCGGATCCGATTTATCCCGTTTATCATTTTCTTTTTTCCGAGAATGAGAAAACCGATTTTTTAAATGAAGTGAATAAAATTAATTGATAAAAAATTTTTGTGTTTAAGTACGTAATAAATTTTCTCGGAGGTTTTAAATGGAATACAAAGAAATGCTGATGCGGCAGAAACAGTTTTTCAACAGCGGGATTACACGCAGCGTAAAGTGGCGTAAATCAAAGTTAAAAGTATTGTACAAAGCGATTAAAAATTATCAGACTGAACTTCTTGCCGCATTGAAAAATGATTTGAATAAATCTCCGGTGGAGGCTTTCTCTACGGAAATCGGGATTATTCTTGAAGAAATCAGTTTTGCGCTTAAACATCTTTCCAAATGGGTAAAGACCGAAAAAGTGCCTTCTGCATTGCTGGTTTTTCCGTCGCGCAGCAAAGTCTATCATGAACCATACGGAACTGTGCTTATTCTTTCGCCGTGGAATTATCCTGTTCAGCTTGCACTGATGCCGCTTGTCGGTGCAATAGCAGCCGGTAACTGCGCGGTTATAAAGCCTTCGGAAGATTCTCCTGCGTCATCGAAAATTGTAGCCGAAATTATAAAATCATGTTTTGAACCGGAATTTGTCGATGTTGTGCTTGGTGACAAAACAGTAAGCGAATCTTTGTTGAAAGAAAAATTCGATTATATTTTTTTTACCGGAAGTCCGGCTATCGGTAAAATCGTTATGAAAGCTGCGGCAGAAAATCTTATTCCGGTAACTTTGGAACTTGGCGGGAAAAGTCCGTGTATTGTCGATGAAACTGCGGATATTCAGGTTTCGGCAAAAAGAATTGCATGGGGAAAGTTTATCAATGCCGGGCAGACGTGTGTTGCTCCCGATTATTTGCTTGTGCAAAAATCGATAAAGGAAAAACTGCTGTCGGCAATAGAAAAAGAAATCTGCGCATTTTATACCGATACTCCGGAAAACAATCCGGAGTATCCGCGAATTATTAATAAACGCCATTTTCTTCGGTTATGCAAATATTTTAAGGATGGGAAAGTAATCTGCGGTGCACGAGCAAATTCACAGACATTGCAGATAGCTCCGACGCTTCTTGATGACGTGAATCTCGAGGCGTCTGTCATGAAAGAAGAGATTTTTGGGCCGGTGCTGCCTGTCGTAACTTTTGACAAATTTCACGATGCGATACAATTTGTAAATGACAGACCGCGTCCGTTGGCATTGTATTTCTTTTCTTCCGATAAAAATCGGCAGCATGAAATTATAGAAAAACTTTCATTCGGTGGCGGCTGCATAAACGATACGATACTGCATTTGGTTACGCCTTACATGCCGTTTGGCGGTATAGGAAACAGCGGCATGGGAAGTTACCACGGCAAAAACAGTTTTGAAACATTCAGTCATAGAAAAAGTATACTGCATAAAAGTTTCTTTGCCGATTTGTGGTTTAGGTATCCGCCGTACAGCGGTTCGGTTTTGAAGCTGCTCATGAAAATTATGAAATAACCGCCACAAAAACTTTTTTAGTAAAATTTTTTATAAGTAGGTATTTTTTGTTAAAATATTCCGAGTAATTTCAAAAATCGAATAAATAAGGATTTAGGATGGCAACAGTGCAGTATCAGTCAGAAACCGTTCATTATGAAGCGGGACAGATTATAGCTTTGCAGGGAAGTGCTTTGCGAGATATTTTGTTCCTGAAAGGAGGAACCGTAGAAATTAAACAGTGTATAGAGAATACAAAAGGTTTTTCAGATGTTGAAATAATAAGTAAAAGTAAATGTCTAAAGGAAGTATCGGCACATTCCGTTCTCGGCGGAGAATTTTTGTTGTCTGATGAATCGGGCTGCAGTTATATTGCAAAAACCGAATGTGAAGTGACACATTTTAAAGTTACTCGTGAAGATATGCTGAATTTCTTAAAACAGGCTCCGCAAATTGCCGGAAATATTTTGCTCAGTATAAAAGATTTTTGTGTTCACTGCATAAACAGTTATGTTTACCAAAATAAACTTGTGGGAGAAATAGACAAACTCACCGACAATATAGAAATTTTGGCAAGTGCACTGGAAAATGACAGTTCCAATGTACTCTTTTCTGCCTTTGAAAATGCCGGCGGAGCGTTTCCTGAATCAATGGATGCATCTTTTTTATTAACCGATAATTCTCAGCTGTTAGATAAGGTGTATTTGGAACAGGAAGATGTAAAGAGAAAATACGATTGGGAAACACTTGAGTTTGCCAATGTCATAGTACGCGCCAATTCACAGGCATTTCAGCAAATTATACACAGTCAAATCTCGGTATTTAACTACATTTATAAGCGAATTTCTTTGACTGCACGGCAGGTGGCGGAAGATGTTTCAAAGCTGTATAAACAGATTCAGCGCCGTATGGATTTTCTGTATGGCGATTCGAGTTCGCAGTTATTCAGACTGCTGAATTTGGGAAGTGAGCTTCTTGTATTTCACAATGCACAGCCGGCGATTTTAAAGAGTGTTGTTGCCGTTATAAAGAATATGGAAAATCTGCATGTAAAAAACGGTGGCCAGTCGTATGAAAATCTTGCACAGTCATTGCAGGATTTTCTCAGATCACGCCCTAAGCAGCTGAATGCCGATGAGAGCGAAATTGTTTCTGATGTCGATAGTAAGCCGTCGGAATTCCGCCCGTTATTGAAAGACGGAACACGGGAAATACTTGCTTACTCCGGAGTCAGTCAAGAAACTGCCGAAAGAATGGAAGCCGACTTTAAGAGGATTGAAAATATCAATTTCAAAGATCCTACCGAAAAAGATTCGCGCAGAATAATTAAAGATCTTCAGAAAGACTTTTTTGAATTATTTACAGCTGTTGTGTTCCGTTACTTTGGGCACAAGGTCGAAGTGCCGTTGTCTGTAAAATTGTTTATGTATTTCGGGTTTATCAGGGAAGATTTGCTTAATGATAGTCAGCTTGACGGACTTTGCAATGCAGTGCAGTTTTTTGAGAATCCCGGAGAGATTGATTATCCTCTTTTAACGGCAGTCGATTATTTGGAAAGTATTTATAAACAAGATGAAGTCCCCGGATTGTCATTGAATGGAGAAGATTACATTAAAACAATGCGCCACAATGCCGGACGAGGCAATGAATTTGTCGATTCTCCGGAAAAGCGAGTTACTTACGAAATAGACAATATGCTTAAAGAAGCCATGAGAATTACATCGGATAACCCGCGTGCATATATCCCATTCTTGACATCTCATGCAATTAAAGGGAATCTTTCCAATTTGCTGAATACTCAGAAACATTTAAATGCTGAAGTTAAGAAAATTAATACGATTGACCCTACGTTGTTTTTCCGTGAACTTACATGGAAAATACCGGGTAAAAGCGAGTTGATTACAAAAGAAGTAAAACCGTATTTAATCATTGTACCCAATGCCGGAATTCGTATTCAATTATGGCAGGAGTTGGTTAATAATCAGCGTCAATCACGCGCAAGATTGATTGTTCCTGCAATATTCAATGGAACACTTGAAAAATCTTTGATTCAGTCTTTCGCCCATTTCCGTTGGGAACTGAATAAACTGATTGCCGGTACAAACTGGATCAATCCGGTAGAAGGCGGGTTTGTCGGTGCATTTTATGATTTTTCACAGTTTTATCAGAAGATGAACGAACTTTCCATTGAGGCAAAAGAAGATATTAAAATGCTGTTTAATAAAATTAAAATGGATAGAGACAGATTTGCGTATTATTATGAAAAGTGGCTGCTGTATGAAAAAGATGGTATTGCTAAGGTAAATAAGGTTGTGCGTCAAATTTTTTATCGTTACATTCCGTTTCCAAAACATATCAGAGAAAGATTGTCTCATCTTCCTTTGTTTGAAGATTTGGACAATCGCTATAATAATATTACAAACCGAACTGTTCGCTCTCTTGAAGCTAAGTATCGCAAATATGAAGATGAAACCGGACAGCTGCCGGAAGATTTGCAGGCTTATCTTGATATATTGAAAAGTTGATTCGGTGAAAATTGAAGTGTACGTTCCAAAAGCTGCATATACTTTTTGAAAGTACACTTTTTTTATTTTAATTTGGATTAATTGGTTGAACCGAGATTGTCGGAGTTTGAAAATGATGTACATAAAATGGGATTCCTCGTTTTACACACATCGAAAAATTGTTTATAATGCACATAATTTTATGGAAGAACAGGAGTAAAAATGCG
>JAFLVQ010000026.1 GCA_022508205.1 Spirochaetales bacterium | reverse complement strand
CGGGGGGATAACCGGTATCCGCCGCCGTCTCCGAAAGGAAGGTCCCTCCAAAAAAGATGAAGATTATGTTGTAACAACTCAATTTCCCGGACCGCAGCTTGAAGAATGCGGGCTTGTTAAGATGGACTTTCTCGGACTTAAAACATTAACGCTTCAGCGCAACTGTTTGGAACTGCTGGACAAAGAATGTATACATTTTGATTTAAATGAAATTCCGCTGAATGATGAAAAAACAATGGAGCTTTTTTCACGTGGAGATACAATTGCTATTTTCCAGTTTGAAAGTCTCGGAATGCGTAAATATTTAAGTGCATTAAAACCGTCGCGGCTTGAGGATCTTATCGCGATGAACGCGCTGTATCGTCCCGGTCCTATGGATTACATTCCGCAGTTTATCAGGCGGAAACTTGGCGAAGAAGAAATCGCTTACGATCACCCGATGATGGAGCCGTATCTGAAAGATACTTACGGAATTACGGTTTATCAGGAGCAGGTAATGCTTTTAAGTCGTGCATTGGCCGGTTTTACGCGGGGTGAAGCCGATACATTGCGTAAAGCAATGGGAAAGAAAATGATCAGCGTTATGGATAAACTGAAAATAAAGTTTCATGACGGATGCGTGGCAAAAAAAGAATTTATCGATGGATGCGGCGGTAAGGATCCCGATACGTTGATTAATAAAATTTGGGATGACTGGACTGCATTTGCATCGTATGCATTTAATAAAAGTCATGCTGTTTGTTATGCCTATGTAGCATATCAGTGCGGATATTTGAAAGCTCATTACCCGGTTCATTTTATGGCTGCCGTTCTTTCATCGGAAATTCGCGATCCGGCTAAAATCTGTTTTTATATTAATCACAGCCGGGAAATTGGAGTAAATATTCTGCCGCCAGATATTAATTGTTCCGATGTAAAATTTGCGGTAAATAACGGCTCGGTGGTTTATGCGTTAAACGGAATAAAAGGGTGCGGTGAAATTGCCGCATTGTGTATTGTGGAGTCCCGCAAAAAGGTTGGCAGGTTTAAAAATTTTGCGCATTTTTTGGAAAATGTAGATTTGCGTGTTGTCAATAAGGCCGTTATAGAGGCGCTGATTCGTGTCGGAGCGTTCGATTCGTTTGGACAAAAGCGTAAATGGATGAGTGAAAATCTTGAATCACTGCTCAATGATGCGCAGCGTCGTCAGGAAGATGAGCGGTGCGGGCAGATGAGCCTGTTTGATTGCACGGAATCAACGGAAGAATCCGCACTTGAAGGCGTTGATGCCGAAGAATGGGACGAAGATTATCGCTTGTTTGAAGAGCGTGACATTCTCGGTTTTTTTGTTACCGGGAATCCGCTTGATAAATACAAAACTTTTATACGGGAACATTGCCAGTACGATTCCAAATCTATTAAATCATTGAAAATCAAAGAATTCAGTACCACTGCAACCATCGCCGGAATTATAGATTTTGTCAAAGTCAGAAAAAACCAATCCGGTGAAACATGGGCAATAGTTACTATTTCCGATAATTACGGAACATTCGACGCCGTGATATATAAAAAGCAGTATGAAGAATTTTCGAGACTGCTTGAGCCTAAAAAATTTGTTTATCTGAAGCTGTTTTGCCGTAAACGGGGAGAAAACCAGCTTTCGTTTAATATCGAGACAGTTGAGGATTTAAGTAAAAAACAGTTCGGTGAAGTTACGGAATGTCATGTTTATCTAAAGAATACAAAAGCACTTATAAAAGATTTGGAAGATTTTCGTGATGATGTAAACAGAGTTCCCGGTACATTGAAACTGCTTTTTCATCTTAATGATAATTTCGGCAGAGACCATGTTTTGCGCGCAAAAGGTTACACAATGCCCAAAGATGAAGATTTTTCTAAAATGCTTGAAGATAAATATCGATTTATTGATAAAATACGGTTATTATAACTGTTTTATTAAGGAGTATAAAAAATGGAATGTAACAAAAAACAATCGGCTAAGCAGACATCGGAATTGACAAAAAAAGATTTGATCGAAATCGTGAAAGATACTGTGGCACAGCAGATTGCAGCTTATGACAACAAACAGAAAAGAAAGCATGCAGGCTCTTTGATTGCAAAGTTTTTTCGGTTATTGATTGTCGGCGGGATTTTGGCAGCTGTGGCTTATTTTACTCAATTTGCTTCTTCACCGGAAGATGATGAAGAGGAAAACGCCGAAGAAGATACTGATATTAGTTCAATTAATTAACTAACCGATTAATTAGTAAATAACTAATCAAAGAAAAGCAAGTATCTGAAATACCTCCCGAATTTGAGGTACGTTTCAAGTTTCGGAGAGGTACTTTCAAAATCTAAATGCAGGTTGCATGTTTGGAATTGTTTTATGAAAAATAAGGACTCGAAAAGAGTAAAGAAAGAGCGTGCATTTTTTGCGGTATATATTGTATTGTCGGTGTTGTTCGTGGTTCTTATCGAAATATTACTCAGAATTGCCGGTTTTGGAATTGATACCGAACCTTTTCTCAAAGTTACTATTAATGACGTAACTTATTACCGTGACAATACGTTTTTTATTAATAAATACTATCCGTCATCTTCAATTCGGGTAAAAACCGAAGAAAAAAATCTTTTCCCGGTAAAAAAAAGTCCCGATTCTTTGCGTGGTTTTGTGCTTGGAGGTTCTACTGCACAAGGGTATCCGTATGCATCAAATCAAAGTTTTAGTGCTTTTCTGCAGCGTGCACTTGCCGATGGAAATGCGAAAAAATCGCCGGTTGAAATTGTAAATATGGGATACAGTGCGATGAGTTCGTATTATGTGGCAGACGCAGCGAAAAAGATTTTAAAATACAAACCTGATTTTTTACTGATTTACGCGGGACATAATGAGTATTACGGAACAATCGGCGCAATGTCCGGAAGAAATCATAAAAGCCGAAAAATGTATTTGGCATTAAAAGAATTTCGATTGTTTCAATTATTTGACAAACTGATAAATGCCGGAAAAACATCGACTGGCGCAAAAACGTTGATGAATCGGCAGTTTGCAGGTGCCGCTTATCCGCAGGATGAGAAAAGAGATACAGATGTTGCGCGTAATTTTATCGATAATATAAATGAAGTGGCAGTTTTGTATGGAAAGAAAAATATTCCGGTTATAATTTTCGAGCCGGTATCGAATCTGTTTGATATGCCGCCGTTTGCCGGAAAAAACGATGAAAAAATACATGCATTAATCGTAAAAAGTCTTGCTGCATTGGAAAATGGCAGTGAAGACGAGATTGCGTCATGCCGTGAATTAGCGAAGCATTACCCGGATAATGCGAACTTGGCGTATCTCGAAGCTGTTTATCAAACAAGGGAAGGGCGCGATTCGTACTTTCAGCTTGTAAATGCAAAAGATGCCGATAGTATTCCGTTCAGAGCCCGCAGTCGGCTGACATTGGAATTGGAAAAGTTTTGCAGTGCGTCGAATAATCGCAGACTGTTTTATATTCCTACATCGAGACGTATGAGAAATGACGGCATTATCCCGGATAATGATTTTTTTTCTGATCATCTGCATTTTTCAATAGAAGGGAATCGATGGATTGCACTGCAGGCCGCGATAGTTTTGCAGGAATTATTTGGTTTGGAAAAAGATAAAACTTTTGAAATTTTTAAAGCGGACAAAGAGGATTTTTATAAGCAATTTCCTCTTTCCGAGCTGGATCGGTATCGTGTGGCACGTTCGATTTTATCATTAGTCGAAAACGAACCGTTTACATCGATGAAAATCCCGTATTATCCCAAATTTCCGATTGACAATGAAAATGGTATCGCACAAGATACTGCTTTCTATCAAATTATTCGGGACTGTAAGCAGGATGATTTTTATTTGAACGCATGTACTTATTTTCTGCAAAACGGAAAATATATTCAGGCAAGAGAATCGGCACTGTCTTTTGTCACATGTTTTCCTGCCAATGCAAAGGCTCATAATTTGCTTTCGTTGAGTTTGGATGCTTTGGGATTTGACAAAGAAGCTCAGGAAGAAAAAAAAGTTGCTATTTACTTATCGGGGAAATTGTATTAATTTTTTCTCGGGAATACCGATTTGTAAATAAGTATTTTCAAAAAATTTATATTTATAAATGGAGAAGTTAATGGATATGCAGCGATTTAATGTAGAAAAAATACAGAAACAGTTTGAAATAACTGAAAAACTTAACCGTATCAGCGACCTTGATTCTATGTTAGAACAAGTGCTTTCCAGTGCGCGGATGCTTACCAATGCCGATGCCGGAACAATTTATTTGGTCGAAGACGGTTGTCTGCGTTTTGCGTATACTCAAAACGATACTTTTATGAAAAAAATAAATTTCAACAAAAAACAAGTTTATTTAGATATAAAAATTCCGATTAATACAAATTCCATTGCCGGTTATGTAGCAACATGTCGTAAAATTTTGAGAATAGATGATGTTTATAAATTGGACGAACATTCTCCGTTTTCATTTAACCGCCAGGTTGATGAAAGTTTAAATTACAGAACAGTATCCATGCTTACTATTCCGCTGATCATAGGAGATGAAAAAGTTATCGGAATAATGCAAATTATCAATTCAAAGGATTCCGAGACGGGCAAAGTGATTCCGTTTTCATTGGAAAATGAACTGTTTGCTTCGTTTTTTGCAAATATTGCATCAGCTGCTATCGAAAAAGCAAAAATGACTCGTGAGATGATTTTGCGTATGGTTAAAATGGCAGAGCTGCGTGACCCGAAAGAAACTGGTTCTCATGTTCAGCGTGTAAGTTCTTATTCTGTTGAAATCTATCGGAAATGGGCAGAGAATCATAATGTTTCAAAAATTGAAATCGGGAAGAAAAGTGATGTTCTGCGCATTGCCGCAATGCTGCACGATATAGGTAAGGTCGGTATTTCCGATGCAATTCTGAAAAAACCTGCTCGTTTGAATGAAGATGAATATGAAATAATGAAAACTCATACTACTTTGGGCGGAGATTTGTTCATTAATATTTTCAATGAGGTAGACCAAATATCGCGTGATGTTGCTACTTGTCACCACGAAAGATGGGATGGGAAAGGGTATCCAAACGGTCTTGCCGGTGAAAATATTCCGCAGGCGGGGCGTATTGTTGCGATTGCGGATGTTTATGATGCGCTTATATCCAAACGAGTGTATAAAGATGCATGGGCCGAAGAAGATGTTTTGAAATATATGAGAGAACAAGCCGGTTCGCAGTTTGATGCCGAGTTGATTGAAATATTCGCTTCTATATATGATGTTATCAGAGCAATCAGAAGTCGTTATTCGGAATAAAGCTGTTTGTTCGGCTGTGATTATTCTGCTGAGCTTGTTTATAAGCTGCCGCAATAGTGTGCAGATTTATCCCGAACAGGAGGTTTCTCTGTTTACAGAGCTGCCTTTTTATCGCGCCGATACGATTCATGAAGCGGCACCGTACTTAGGTTATGGTGCCGTTTTTTGTCAAGAAGACGGGTTTGTTTCTTATCCCGCATTGTACCTTTCAAATGACGATGAAACTGCCGGAGAGTCTTTTGTGCTGCTCGGTTTCCCGAAAGTCATATCGGAAAATCGAAATTCGCAGTATATCCTCGAATTATCGGTGAATTACGCTCAACGGCAGCTGAATAACCTCGAAATTCGTTTGTATCCAATATTAAAAGCGTGGGACTCACATACGATAACTTATTCGCAGTTTGAAGCAGGAGAATATATAAAAGAAAGTTTGTTTTTGCGCTATTATTTTTCATTGAATGAGGTACGTCTTCCGGAAAAAATAAAGTCGCTGCCGTTTGAACGTATTCCGCAGACTTTACAGTTTGATGTGACTCCATTGAAAAACGAAGCGGCGCAGTGGTACGGAATTGCAATTTTTATTGCCTCTACTGGAAACAGTGATTATATAACATCGGGAAAAGGAAAAATGGTTTGCTCTTCGGGAAATGTGGAGCTGATTCCGTCGTACTGGCAGAAATGGAATGGAACGACAGACGATTCTTTTTCTATTCCATACGGAAAATGGCTTGCAGTAAAAAACAAATTATATTGCAGAAAGAAATATTGTCCGGTGTTAAAAGTATATAGATGATAAAATTTTGGATATTACAGTTCAATTTATTGAAAAGAATTGATACTGTAAAAAAAAACGAATAAGAAAAGTATATGAAAAGACACTGTTACATTGTGATATTAATTTTGTTATTGTTGCTTTTCGGCTGCGGAACATCGAAATACGACACTTTGAATTTTGGTTCACACGAAACAGACATTGTTTTGGATGACCCGTTGAATTTGCAGGTTCAAGACGGAAACAGCCAGATTGCTATTTGGTGGGATTACCCAAAGAACCAAACAATTTCGGTTCTGTTTTCGGTGTATCGCAGTGAGTCCGAAAATGATGAATTTAAGCTGCTTGCCGATGATATAAGCACATTATATTACTATGATACTTCTGTAGAGCCGGGAAAAGTGTATTACTACAAAGTTCGTGCAAAATCCATATTGTACGGTGAAAGCAATTTTTCCGAAATAAAAAGCGGAAAACGCAATGGGCGCGGAGTCGATGACTACGACAAAGACGGCGGCAATGACAAAAAAGAGAAAAGCACAAGAATCGAGCTTGGTGTACTGTATAAATCATCTTTGTACAATGCGACTGACGATGATGTTGACTATTACACGCTGGATGCTAAAAAAGGCGATGCTCTTGAAATAACGATAAAAGCGCCTGCAGTTGAAGACAGTGACAGTGCGGCTTTGTTGTATTACGATATTGCTATATACAGTGACTCGGAAACGCCGATTGTGTCGGCAGCGGGAAGGACTCTCACGTCGAATGGCAGTTCTTATCTGATATTCTTTACAAGGGATACGCCTGTGTATATTTGCATTTCTCCCGACAGTACTCCGACTGCTTTTAACAGAACGGGCGATTATGATTTGATTGTTGCAAATGTGGATTCTTCAAAACTTTTCATTGCATATTCATCAAACAATATTTCTTATGTGAAAATTTCTTGGTCGTCGTATTTTTCGTCAATGGCATCAAAATATATTGTGCAGCGGTGCATAGAAGGGACGGAGGATTGGGAAGAGATCAAAGGTGCACTGTCGCCTTACAGGCTTGATGTTCAAAGTGAATTTTCTCAGAATGTTATGCAGATGTACGACAGAAGCGCAGAAGTCGGCGTTGCTTATCAATACAGAGTCGGCGCATGTCTGAAAGCAAGTTCGCAGACAGGGGATTCCGATGAAGTACGTTTTTATTCATCGGTTGTAAATGCTAAGCGTTATGAGATTCAGAAAAACGTTTTGCCGGCAGATTCGGCGGATAATACATGTTTTGACAATGCACTGAAAATTGAACCGAATACAGAAAAACCTATAGAAGGTGCCATAGATTCAACGGACTGCCGTTATTATAAAGTTGCGCTTGAAGCAAATAAAAATTATTCATTCTCGATTATTCCCGATTCATCATTTGGAAGTTTGTTGTTCAGTGTGGATTTCTTTTGCGGCAAAGAAAATTCGGATAAAAATAGAATAATCTGCATTAAACCGGAAGAGACAACAAGTAACTACGGATTTTTTTCATACGCAGTCGGTGATGCTGCCGGTGATTATTGGCTGCGCATCGACGGAAATAATACAATGGGAAAATATTCCATAACAGTGAAAGAAGCTGATTCATGATAAAAAAAAGTATCGTGATTGCAGTAATTTTATTTTGTTGTGCTGTGGCTTCTTTTGCTTTGAATTGGCATGGACGCTCTTTTGTTTGCAGCGGTTTGGATTATACGGAAAATTTTTTTTCGTTTTTGTATAACACTCAATTATCTGCGGAGTTTTCGACCGGAATCGAATTAACAGCTGCGGCAGAAAGTAACGGCGGCAGATTTTCATTTACGCAGGAAGCGGAATTCCACATAAAAGGCGGCAGAAAATATTGGAAAAACGGTCTGATTTATTATACGGACAAAACGTATTCGCTGGATGTTCAGGCGGATTATCGTTTTCTTGTGAATTTCAGAGTTGTCCGTTTATTTGCATTTTATTTCGGAACCGGTGCACATTTTGTACTGCGCAGTGACCGCTATTCAATCGGAACGGTTTACAGTTATACAAATTTGCGTGTAACTCCGTTTTTGCCCACAATAGATTTCGGTATCAAGCTGCAATGTACGAATAATTTGAAGCTAAGATTTCATCATGAGATCGGGGCAATGATTGGCACCGAATTTTTTTTCAGACAGGAAAAAATATTCGATATTGACAATATCGGAACGTATTATTTTTACAACATGTTTGCTGCCAATGCCCAAGTAAAGGTGTACAAGCGTATTTGGTTCTTGGTTGGATATAAAAATAAGATTATTGCCGGATTATCGTGCAATGATTTGACCGGACGTATTTTTTGGTCGAACATAGGATTTGTGGGGGTAAATATTGAGCTTTTTTAATAAGAAAAATATTTTCATCATTTATTATGCCGCAAGTTTTTTGTTGATGTATTTTTGTTTTTCATGTTCGTCACTTGTACTTAATACACAGCCGTTTGATGTTCTCGAAACGCCGCATTTCACATTTTTCTATCGCGAAGATAGCAGTGTATCGAATGATTTAAAAAAAATTGCAAAATATTGTGAAAATGGGATTAAGTGGATTTCGATGTATGCCGGTTTTGAAATTGCGTTGAAGCCCGATGTTTACATTTTTGATAATACTTCCGGTTCTTTCCGAGAACCATTCAGCAGCATTCAGCTTGAATCTCATTCCATTAACGGGGCAATTGTTTATTATTATATCAAACAAGATTATTTGACATCGGCATCTGTAATTTTGCATGAAGTTATGCATGTTATTCAAGATTTTTACTTTAACCTCGATAATACGGCACTTGCCGAAGGTTTTGCGTCTTTTTTGAGCCTGAAATTTTATTATTATTATTTGGGATACAGTCATTCCGATGCGGAAATTTTTAACTTATTGAGACCGTTTGCACTGCAGGGAATTTTGGCTGATGACGGAATGCCGGAATATTTACTGAAACTTTCACTGCCGGATTTTAACAGAACGAATATCTTTGAAAATAACAGAAAGATAGGGCTGCGTTATGAGATAATGGAATCTTTTGTGGCATATTTGGTTAAAAATTATGGAATTGAATCTGTAATACAATGGCAGAACGGCACCACAACCTCAAATTTTAAGGACAAATTCTATAAATCAGTGGGAATTTCGTTTGATGAAAGCCAGAAAAACTGGCTCACTGAAATTGGTTACCATTGATTTATATGCAGCATGAACATTCTCCCCATAAAAATAACTGTGAACGCAAAATCTTAAAATCTGTCGGTAGCTGCGGTACATCGGCTTTTGCTGCAATATCGTAGATTTTTCCGCATTTTTCGCATTTGAAGTGAGCATGCTCGGATATATTTACATCATAGCGCAGTTCATCATTTTCCAAAGGAAGTTCCTGTATTACCTTTTTCTTCACGAATAATGATAATGTATTGTAAATTGTTGTTTTTGACAGGGTAGGCAATTTATGATGCAGATTACTGTATACGGTATCAGCTGTAGGATGAATTTTATTATCCATTAAATATTGATAAATAAGAATTCTGTGAATCGATGGTCTGATGCCATACTGCAGTAAAATATCTGAAACTTGCATTTTTTTCCTTTATTGTTTGATAGCGGCAGCATTAAAAGCGATTTTACATAAAAGTCAAAAGTTTCCTACTTACTAAAGAAACTTTTGACTGAATGTAATTATTGAAATCAAAGATTAATTCCGCTTATTTGAAATATCTGTCAAGAAGTCCTTGAAATCCGCATCCGTGACGAGCTTCATCTTTAGCCATTTCATGAACTGTGTCATGAATTGCATCATAATTTAATGCTTTTGCACGTTTTGCAATCGCCATTTTTCCTTCACATGCACCGGCTTCGGCTGCTGCGCGCAGTTCAAGATTTTTCTTTGTGCTGTTTGTTACAACTTCGCCGAGCAATTCCGCAAATCGTGATGCGTGATCTGCTTCTTCAAATGCGTATCTTTTGAACGCTTCTGCAATTTCAGGATAACCTTCGCGGTCAGCTTGGCGGCTCATGGCAAGATACATTCCGACTTCGCAGCACTCTCCGTTGAAATTATCTCTCAACCCTTGAAGAATTTCAGGATCTACTCCTTGTGCAACTCCTATTTTGTGCTCGTCCGCATAACCTTTTCCTTCTTCTTTTAACTTAAATTTGTCTTTTGGTGCTTTGCACTGAGGACATTGATCTGGTGCTTCATCTCCGGTGTGAACATAACCGCATACACTGCAAACCCATTGTTTTGACATAATAAACTCCTTTTAAATTTGTAATCATTATAGAAAGTATACCTATTACAATTAAATATGACTGTCAAATTGTTTTTCTTGTTTTTGCATATTTCTCATACATTAGGATGTAAAACTGAAATGGGAAATACCCGGTTTTGCGGTGTCAGACCTGTATTCCAAATGAGAATTGTATTTGTTTCAATTACCAATTAATCTAATTGCTGATTTTAAAAGTGAATAATAAGCAACACAACGGCAATCGTTAACGCGGAAGGACTTATTGCGCACAAATTGCCGCAAGTTTTTCAGCATGGAAAAAGCAGTGAGAAATTAATTTTGCCGCAAAGAACGACGCCTGTCTATTTCGGTTAGGAATCGTTTTCGGAGTCTTATCGATTTAGGTGTTATTTCCACAAGTTCGTCATCATTGATAAATTCGATGCAGTTTTCCAGACTTAATCTTATATACGGCGTTAAGATAACATTTTCGTCACTGCCGGAAGCTCGCAGATTTGTAAGTTTCTTTCCTTTTCCCGGATTGACATTCAAATCATTTTCGCGGGAATTTTCTCCGATTATTTGACCTTCGTAAACTTTTTCCTGCGGCCCCATGAAGAAACGTCCGCGGCTTTGCAGATTGAACAATGCATACGCTACCGTTGTGCATGTTTCGGTAGAAACCATAGCTCCGTTTTGGCGATTTTTAATTTCTCCGCAGAATTTGTCATATTCCATAAAAACATAATTCATTACACCCATGCCGCGTGTTTCCGTCATAAATTCGGAACGGAATCCCAAAAGTCCGCGTGTAGGAATTTTGTAAATGATTCTCATCATATCGCCTTCTTGCTCCATCTCCAAAAGGATTCCCTTTCTTTCATTAAGACGCTTGATTACACCGCCGGAAGATTCTTCGCTTACATCTACAGTCAGTTCTTCATAAGGTTCCATAAGAATGCCGTCTGTTTCCTTCATAATAACTTCTGGACGTGTTACCTGAAACTCGTATCCTTCGCGGCGCATGGTTTCTATTAAAATAGACAGATGAAGTTCTCCGCGTCCCGAAACTTTGTATCCAACGCCGGTTGTCATTTCTTCGACTTTTAACGCAACATCATTCAGTGTTTCCCTAAACAATCGATCACGCAGATGGCGGCTTGTAACAAATTTCCCCTCCTGACCGGCAAAAGGCGAATCATTCGGAATAAAGTTCATGGAAATTGTCGGCTGGTCTAAATCTATAAACGGCAGCGGCTGAGGATTTTCTATAGAAGTTACTGTTTCTCCGATAGTTATATCTTCAATTCCGGCGATTGCAACGATGTCCCCGGCAGATGCACTTTCCGATTCAACCATTTTATTTGTTTCATATTGATAAATTTTTGAAATTCGTACCGGACTGCCTGTTTTTTCCGGAGTAGCCACTACTACCTGACTGTTTACTTTTATCGTTCCGCTGCGAAGTTTTCCTACCGCAAGTCTTCCGAGAAACGGAGAATTACTTAATGTACTTACCAAGAATTGGATTGGACCGTGTGCATCGCCTGTAGGAGCCGGAATATATTCCACTATAGTTTCATATAGTGCTTTTAAATTGTCGGTTTTTGTTTTTGGATCTTTTGTTGCCCAGCCTTCGCGTGCGGATGAATATATGACGGGAAAATCCAATAGATTGTCCGGAGCATTCAGTTTGATGAATAATTCAAGAACTTTGTCTACAACCCAATCCGGTCTGGCGTCTTTTTTATCGATTTTGTTGATGCATACAATAATCGGCAATTGCAGATGCAGTGCTTTTTTCAGTACATAATAAGTCTGGGGCATAGGACCTTCGGCTGCATCTACCAGCAAAACGGCACCGTCTACCATATTTAAAACGCGCTCTACCTGACCGGAAAAATCGGCATGTCCCGGAGTATCGATAATATTTACATGATAACCGTTGTAACGAAAGGCTCCGTTTTTTGACGAGATTGTAATACCGCGTTCTCGCTCCAAATCCATTGAGTCCATCATTCTTTCTTCTACAACTTGATTGGAGCGAAAACTTCCGCTTTGTTTGAATAATTGATCTACCATTGTTGTTTTGCCGTGGTCAACATGGGCAATAATGGCAATATTACGAATCTTGTCTTGTTCCATTTTGTGAATCTCCATCATTATTTTCAAGGATTATTTGCAGATCGGCAGGTAGTGAAAGGGATAGTCTGTCTGCAGTAAAAATGGAGTCTGTATACAGAAAATTATAATAAAAGTCAAGATGTGGATAATGACGGTTCGGTTATTGCAATTTTCATCAAAAATGGTTACAAGAATCGATTTATTTCATAGATGTTTCAAGTAAAATTTTTCAATTCAGCAGTAAACATAATTTTGGGAGAAAAAATTGAGCGAATTAATTTTGTATAAAGATAAAGAATGCAGACTGGCAATGATAAAAGATGAAAAGGGTGGCAAAATTACACTGCAAACTGATGATGCGAAAAAAGTCGTGATACAAAAAAATCAGTTGATCTGCAGAAGCGCAAAAGAGGCTGAACATCAGCTTTCTTATTATCAGGCTGCCATAAAACCCGTAGACAGTGAAGAATTATACGAGTTACTAAACGGTATGGCGGAGTCTTTTACTTTTGAAGAATTAGCTCAGCTTTATTTCTCGCAGGATTTTACGACGGAGCAGCTGTTTTCGCTTGTAATGACGGCAGCGTGTGATGAAATTCATTTTACTGTCCATGCAAACAGAGTTTTTTTGCGGACTGCCGATGAAATAGCTGCTTTATCGGAAGAAAAACGCAGAAAGGATGAAGAAGAACTTGCGCGCAAAGCGGCTCTCGATGCGGCTTGGGAATGGATTCGCAGTAATACTAATAAGGAAGTTTTTACTTCGCCGGCCGAGTTTGTTCCGTCGTGCAGTGAGCCGCCTATTGATGCCGTGCGGCTCCTTTTGCCGTTGAGAGATTTGCTGATTCATGGAGAAGAATATTCCCGTAAGAACGAAAGTTTCAGACTTATAGATGAGATTTGCGAAAAATGTTCGGTTGTTTGCACTATGGATAAAATTGTGTGGAGTTACAAATTGTTGTTTCATCTGGGGATTTTGCGCAATGATGATGAACTTATTAAACGGCGCAATAACCTTAAAACAGCATATCCGCCGCTGCCGGACGGAATGCTGCCGCTTCCGGTGAGTGACGGAATAGAACGTGAAGATATGACAGATTTAAATGTTTTTACCATAGACAGCGAGCATACGGAGGATATTGACGATGGACTGAGCTGGAAAAAGAGTGATGACGGATATGTATTTTATGTTCATATAGCCGATCCCGATGCTTTTATTCGGCGCGGAAGTATTTTGGATAAGGAGGCATTTACCCGATCGACAACTGTTTATATGGCGACGCAGCGAGTAAGTATGTTTCCGCCCGATATTACATATTCGCATTTTAATTTAACGGCAGGCGAAAAGCGTCCCTCAGTAACTTTGGAAATTTCTACGGATGCAGATTATTCGATTAAGTCGACACGTTTTTGCTTTGTCTGGATAAAAGTTCGTCATCGTCTGACTTACAATGAAGCCGATAAAATGCTTGAAAATTCGGATGGCGAAAAACCTGATTGGTACGAAGCAATGCGGCATTTTCAGAAACTATCATTGAAATGCGAAGCGAAGCGAGTCGCTGACGGTGCGTATCTTATTGAACGGCCCGATATTCATTTGATTGTAGGTGATGACGGAAAGATTGCACTTGATTTACTTTATAGTAATTCGGCATCACACATTATAGTGCGTGAAATGATGATACTGTTCAACAAACTTACTGCCGAAACTATGATACTGCACCGAGTTCCGTCAATTTTTATTTCCCAAAGTTCTCCCGATGCGCTGCTTGAGGGAAATCCAACGGTAAATTATGAGAAGCACAGAGATCTTTCGCGTTATGAATTGATTCAGTTTCTTATTACAATGAAAAAATCCGTTACGGGAACAGCAGCCGGTCCGCATTTTACAATGGGACTTTCGTATTATACGCAGGCTACATCGCCAATCAGAAGGTATCTTGACATTACGGAACATCGGCTTTTGAAGGGTGTTGTTGCCGGAAAGAAGGAGCTTATGCCGGATGAGGATGAAATTAAAGTGATTGTTGCAACTATTACCGCAAAAGCATCGAATGCGGCGCAGTGCGAACGGGAAAGTAAAAATTTTTGGATGCTTCGTTATCTGGAACAAAATATGGATGCGGTATACAAAGTTTTGATTACAAAAAAAATTACCGGCGGTTATCTCGGAGAAATTGACGATTTGTGCGTAAGAATTCCGGTGTTTGGCTGTGCAAATTTGAAAATCGGAAGTTATGTTACCGTAAAGCTGAAAAAAGTTTCCCCTATTATCGGTGAAAGCCGCGCAGAGATAGTGTTTAAGCAGGAAAAATCCAAATAATTTGCAGTTACTGCTTTCTTTGCGCAGAGGGACAGACCTGTATTCCGAATTGGAATTGAGGTCCGGCCCTTTTTTGTAATTGGATTGCTAAAAAATAATGCCTAATTACCGTATTTTTTGGTATACTGCGCGCTGTTTTATACAATGGAGATGTACCTATGATACGATTGAAAACAAAAGAGCAAATTGAGCAGATACGAGAGAACGGAATTATAGCGGCAAAACTGTTTAAATATCTGAAAACTATAATACATCCCGGTATTACGACAATGGAAATCGACAAAATATCGGAGGTTTTTATTCGAGACCACAAGGCGGTTCCGTCATTTAAAGGTTTTGAGGGATTCCCGTCTTCTGTCTGTGCTTCCGTGAATGAGGAAATTATCCACGGTATTCCGTGTAAGCGTGTTTTGCATGAAGGCGATATTGTCGGTATTGATGTCGGCGTTCTTAAAGGCGGCATGATAAGTGACAGTGCGCGAACTTTTGCGGTGGGAGAAATTGCGCCGGAACATCAAAAACTTATGGAAGTAACCGAGACGGCACTTTACAAGGCAATCGCCAAAGTTCGCCCGGGAGCGTCGATTAATGATATTGGCGGAACTGTCGAAGATTATGCATCTCAGTTTCGCATGGGAGTAGTCAGAGGCTACTGCGGGCACGGTGTCGGATTTGAAAATCATGAAGATCCCGAAATTCCTAATTACAGATTTCGTCAGGGTAAAAAGAAGCTTATGCCCGGAATGGTAATTGCGATTGAGCCGATGATAAATTTGGGCGACAAAGATTATTTTGTGCTGGATGACGGCTGGACGGTAGTTACCATAGACGGAGCGTACTCGGCACATTTCGAGAATACCGTTGCCGTAACGGAAAAAGGCTACGATATTTTAACAATCGAACCGGAAGATTTCACGGAAATTAAGGCAAAATTCAAAATGCCGTAACAGATTTGGAGGCAATCGATGAAACGCAGTATTTTATTTACCGTATATTTTTTATCAGTATATTTGTTGTCGGCAACCGATACTATTTCAGCCGTCGCTGCTGCTGCGATGCAGGATACGTTTGTGGAAATTGCGCAGAAAGGAATGCCTGCGGTAGTCCGTATTGATGTGATGCAGGAATCGTCGATAGCATCATTTGGTTCCGGTTTTATGTTTCGCAGTGATGAAAAAAGAGTGTATATACTTACAAATTATCATGTTGTTTCATCGATTATTTCCAATAACAATCTTCATTTACGGCTGACGCTTCATGACGACAGACAGTTTCCGGCAGAGTTGCTTGGGCATGACGAGCGGACCGATTTGGCGGTAGTTTGTTTTGACGCTCCGAAAGAATCGAAATTTCAGTTGGCTGCAATGGGAGATTCTTCGCAGGTACGTGTCGGCAGCTGGGTAATAGGAATCGGGAATCCTTATGGTTTTAATAATTCCGTAACTGTCGGCGTTGTCAGTGCATTGGGGCGCGCAATGCTCGGCTCTGCCAGTTATGCAACCGATTATATTCAGACCGATGCAGCTATTAATTCGGGAAATTCGGGCGGACCGCTTTTTGATATTCACGGCAAGGTTATCGGGATAAACAGCTGGATTGCAAGTAAAAGCGGAGACAATAGCGGACTTGCGTTTGCGATTCCTATCAACACGGCTCTCAATATTGTAGATACGCTTGTGGCGAATCGTCCGGTGGAATATCCGTGGCTGGGTGTCGTTGTGTCCTCTGTTACGGAATCTCGTCTGCGTGAAACTTTGGGACTGCAGTTTGAGCATGGCGCATGCATTATGCAGATAATAAAAGGTTCGCCTGCGGATATAAAAGATATTTCTGTCGGTGATTTTATTCTTGCCATTGACGGGAAGGAGGTGCGCGATGCAAATGCTGTTGTGTGGATTGTTTCGCGCCATAAACCGGGCGATACTGTGGATTTGACATTGTTCGACGGCAAAAAGAACAAAAATGTTCGAGTGGTATTGCAGCGTCGTCCGGATGATAACGCATCTGTTTTTGCCGCTCAATCGTCATCAGAGGAATTTTTAGGTGCGGAATGTAAAGTGCGCTCCGTTGAAAATGATGAAAAGTATGGTGAAAATCAATTGGAGATAGTATCTTTGAAGGAAAAATCCGCAGCGGCACTGTACGGCTTGGCTGTCGGTGATGTGGTTCTGAAAATTAATCAGACCGAAATAAAAAATCTTGACGATTTAAAAGCCGTAAAAAAGGAAGCAAGTGATAAAAATAAAAAATTTTTCTATTTCAAAATTTTGCGCGACGGAAGAGAGCTGCTTATAGGCATTGCGGCAGATTAATGTTCAGAGGGCTTTATGGAAACGTATGATTCGGAAAATATTAATTCTAAAATGATTTTCCTTTTTATCGGAGTATCGTTGTTTAGTTTCTTTTTTTATATATTGAAACATCCGCTGTTTCATTTGATAAGTTACGGTGTAAACCGCAGTGCACTGGTTGCAATTTATCTGCCTGATTTGTTTATCTATTTGGCAGTGTTGTTGCCTTATGAAATTATGCTTACCGTTTTTTTTGTGCGTCAGGTAAGGTATCGCAAAAAAATAGCTGATGAAATATTTATCATCTTTTTCTTTCCGCTGTTCGGTTTTTTTTCTAAAGGAATGTTTTTGCCGCATGTTTATATTGAACTGAGCGTGGCTACTGTCATTAAAAATAATATTTTTTTCATAATATTTTCGTTTATAGGACTTTTTTTGAATTTCATACTTTTTATAACAAGGAAGATACATGACAGATTCTTTTAAAAGCGGTTTTGTTTCGCTTATAGGCAGACCTTCATCTGGAAAGTCAACTTTGATGAATACAATATGCGGTTTTAAAGTTTCGATTGTGTCACC
This sequence comes from Spirochaetales bacterium, assembly GCA_022508205.1. Classification (GTDB taxonomy): domain Bacteria; phylum Spirochaetota; class GWE2-31-10; order GWE2-31-10; family GWE2-31-10; genus RGIG8597. The sequence goes on along the minus strand of JAFLVQ010000026.1, from coordinate 5,851 downwards.
GCTGCCGCAGACAACGCGCTTTGCCGTAAGAGGAGTAGTAACCGAGCCGAATTATCAGATTGTTTTTGTTGATACTCCGGGCTACCACAAAGCACAGTCTTACTTGAACAAAGAATTGACTGCCGTTGCCGAGCAGACTTTGAAAGACGGTGATTTGGTTTTGTATCTTGTCGATTTATCAAGAGACTTTGGAACTGAGGAAGAAGCTGTTGTCAATCTGATGCGTCCGTATGTTCATAAATCAATTATTGTATTCAATAAAATTGATGCTGTTTCAAACAAACCGCAGGACTGCGCTGTTTTTAAAGAGGTGAATTCACGGCTGCCTGATGTGCCGTATATGTTTATTTCAGCGGAAAATGGAGATGGAATAAAAGAAATGGAGGAAAAGATCGCATCTTTGCTGCCGAATGGGCCTTTGTATTATCCCGAAGAATATGTTACCGACCAGTCGATTCCATTCAGAATAGAAGAAACCGTGCGCGAAAAAGTGTTTGAGCGGACTAAAGAGGAAGTGCCTCATTCTGTTTATGTGAAGACGGAAAATCTTAGTGTAACTGCAAGTAAAATAAAGGCTTATGCGGCAATTTATGTCGACCGGGAAAGTCAGAAGGGAATTATTGTAGGCAAAAACGGCTCGGTAATAAAGGAGATCGGCAGTGCGGCGAGGAAAAGTCTATCGGAGATTTTTGAGCGCACTGTGCAGCTTTTTCTTACTGTAAAAGTTCATGCAAACTGGAAAAAAGACAAGAAGTTTGTAGACAAAATGTTTAGCGAATAAAGCAATGTAGATAATTAATTAGTCGTTTTCGGAAAGGAAAAATCGGCTTATACGCTCTTTTAAAGTTTCGATTCCCAGTTTTGTGTATGTTGAAATCAAAATATCATCATTTGAAATATGCATTCCGCTTTCAATCATATCATCAAGTAAATCTGCTTTATTGTAAATTCTTATAATCGGAATGTGATCGGCTCCTATTTCACGCAGAATTTGCTCTACCGAATTGATATGTTCCTGCGCAAATTCCGATGAAATATCAATTACATGAAGTATCAGATCGGCTCCGAGAATTTCATCAAGCGTAGATTTAAAAGATGCCACAAGAGAATTGGGAAGTTTATTGATAAAACCGACTGTATCGTTCAATAAAATGGACAAATCGTCATTGATATACACTTTGCGCACCGCAGAATCGATTGTGGAAAACATCATATTTTCGGCAAAAAGTGTTTTTTTGGACAAAAGATTCATTAGCGATGTTTTACCGGCATTTGTATAACCGGCAAGGCTTACATTTCTGGAATTGCTTCTTTTTTTTCTGCGCGTCTTCATTTGTGTATCGATTTTTTTCAGCCGCTTGGTAATTGCCGAAATTCTGTTTTTAATCATTCGCTTGTCCAGTTCGAGTTGTTTTTCACCTTCACCGCCGCGTATGCCCACAACACCTTCGCTTCGTGAAAAATGCGTCCACATATTGCGCAGTCTCGGCATTTTATATTCCAATGTGGCAAGTTCCACCTGAAGTTTTGCTTCATTAGATTTTGCGCGTTTTTTGAAAATGTTCAAAATTATTGCCGTTCTGTCCAATATCGGTTTCCCGATGAATTTTGCGATGTTCCGTTCCTGTATCCCCGATAATTCATTATCGAAAATAAGAACATCGATGTTATTTTCTGTCATATAGCCGAGGATTTCTTCGAGTTTTCCCTGCCCGATATAATATGCGGAATCGATAAAATTACGATGCTGAATAAATTTGTTTTCAATCGTTACGCCGAGTGTTTTAGATAGTTGGATTATTTCTGATATGGAATAATTAACTTCTTCGGGGGTAGTTTCCCCTGTTTTCACACTTACAACTATTCCCGTACGATTGCGAAAATCAAAGTTAAATTTATCGTATGAAGATTCGTCGAACATACTAAATCCGTATCTCAGACCACAGTTCTATAGTACAATACGTATTTTGGTTTCCTATTAAGTTGTCGGGATTTGACAAGAGAAAACTTGGCGTACTTATGGCAAGTCCTACAGACATATACGGGGAAAAATTGAGGTTCAAACCGAGTTTTGAATAGAACAAAACGCCGCCGTCCCAGCGTTTTTCCGATGGAATACGGTAATATTTCCCTGTCGTATTCCTTTTATCATCGTATATTTGTCCTATTTCCTCCATACGAACATTATGTACGGCTCCCAGCCCGAAATCATGAAACAGCTGAACAGATTCCATTACGACATAACTTCCCGCAAACGGAACTTCGTTGAAATCGAATTGAAAACGCAGAATATCATAAAAGAAATATTCTTCTTGATCGCTGTATGTCAATGTCGACTGAATTGTATTCCTGATTTTCAGCTCAAATGTATTTCCGAATAAGTAATTTGAGCGAAACGAAGACACAAACGCAAGATTGAAAATATGCTGCTCATAAAATTGGGTGTATACTTGATGTTCAATATTTTCCACGCGGTAGAACCCGCCGCCGAATGTTTTGCTGTCTCTGTCTTGAAACCAATATTGAATAGGCAGCGAGAAGTTGAGACAATTGTATAAAACGTTTATTTCCGGGATGATACTGTAAACAAGCGCGATATTAGTATGCGCAAAGTGAGTATTGAGTGTAAATGAGTTGCGTATGTTTACGTAGTCGGTTTTGTTGATTTTGTATTGAACCGGCAAATCGAATGAGAAACTGAAAGTTCCCCATGTATTGTCTTTATCTTCTTTTGTATCTGTTTGAAATGCAAGTCCAAAGTTGATTTTGGGAGATACAAAAACGTTATTTGTTCTTATATCGGCTTCCGATTTTAAGAAAAAGCCGTAATCCAATGTTTCATCTTTATATTTTACGGCATCATAACCGTCTTTCGACGCTATTCCGCCTTCAAACAAAAAATGAAAATTGTTGCTTATATCGCCTTCGTACCCCAAAGAAATTCCGTGCGGTTCCTGCAGGTCGGTAAGCATGTCGTCGGACCAAAGATTCATTGATTCTGCTATTACCGATTCCGGTGCGTAATCCTCATAGTCGAATGAGAAGAAAATATTTTTGTCATTGAAGAATTTGTGATTTAAAAAATCGTGATTCAATTTCAATATTTCCACAGATGAATCTATTCCGTAATAAGTGTTTACTTGAGTGACGTCACTGTAATTGATAAAAAAGCCGATTCCCAATAGATTTGAAAGTCGTGCCTGTTCCAAAATAAATTCATAATTCCCGAATTGCAGATGCGCTTTGTTTTTATCTTCATTGTTTCGCGGAAAATATATTTTTACCTTTTCGCCGTCTTGGTTTACGGCATCTACTTCATAGTAATCTCCGGAAGTAGGGCGGTAATCGTAGGGGACTGCTTTTATGTTTTTCATCTTGAATTTGAAGTCGATTTCGGCAAAATCATCGGAACTTCCGGCTTTCTTGTTAAAATATTTATTATTCAATGATAATTTTAGGTTAAGATTGTTTTCAAAGTCAAAGCCGTGAATTGGATATTTTACATCATTTTGTCCGGAGAGAAATCCGAACGGATTATCGGGAAAGTTGATTCCCCATGTAACTTTCAATGAACCGTTTATGTCAAAATGTAAGAAACTGCTCTGCAATTTCAATTTTTCCACATCGCCTGAGAGCGAATCTATTTTTTTTTGCAGTTCGTCGAGTTTCATTTCGGCAGTAATGTCTGCCGTATCGTTTTTTTGTTCGGTTGATATAGGTTCATTTGTAAACTTTGTTCTGTCTTCTTTTTCTTCGGTAATAAAAAAATCGGGTTCTTTTTCCTGAGCTGTTAAGCCGCCGAGTACAATGGCTGACAATAAATAAAAAAGGAAAAATCTTTTTTTCCGCATTTAGAAAACTCCTGTTAAATATATTCGCTTTTTCGCAAAAAAAGATTTCGGAAATTCGGTCTGTGAAAATCCGACATCTTTTTTATTTATGAAAACATCTTGCTTGTTGAAATTATTTTTTTCATCAGAAATAAATTCCAGTCATTGATAAAACAAAGTCCAAATTAGGTGAGTTTGCGACATTACCGCACCATTCAAATCCACCTTGATAATTTATTTGGAAGCGTTTTACAATATAAAAACTAAGCGGCAGCTGAGGTATCGCAAGCTGTACGCCGAGTCCTATAGAGCCGTACCAGTTTTCAAGTCCGTACCAATTGCTCATATCTTTGTTGTACCATTTATTGTTTTCGGTTTGAGTCCACCAACGCCAAGCATCGTCGGTAATCGTACTGTAAATGACGGAATCTCCCGATGTAATGGTGTTTCCGTTACTGTCGGTGTAGACGTATTGTCGTTTTGGTCCTTCTACCAAATTTACAATGTCGACAAATGCGGCAAGCCATATAAATTGTTCCTGAATAGGCACGCGGTATTCCAAAGAACCGTCAAAACGGGCGAAACCGTATTTATTAGTTAATTTACCTTCATATCCGGAAGTTGTTCCGATGGAAGAACCCCAGCCTCGTCCGACAAAGAAGCCGTCGACATACAGCATGTCGCTGTCATCTATAATCGGTCCTTTGTCTTTGGTATCTTTTCCATATAATTGTCCGCCGATATTTCTGAAACCCGGAAAGATAAATGACGCACCGACATTGATTGAAAGAACATGATTGAATACCCAGTTATTGAAGTCCATTTGCAGCAATTTCAAATAGTATGTGAAACGCGATGAAAGTGAAACATAATCGTAATGTCCCCATGTATATCCTGCAGAAACACTGAATTTATATCCGTCATAAGGATTTATCTTTCGTCTTGTTGTGTTGATCGAGAATGATACACCGAATGTTGACTTAATAGAAAATTCATTTACAAGCATATCTCTGTATGTGGAACTGTTTATTTCGTTGATTTTTGCCAAATATTCAGGGTCTTTTACCGAGTCGTATTCGATTCGAGACGGCAAAAATGTGTAAATTGGTTCGATGGAGTAGGTTGCTCCTACAGAATAAATATTGGCAAATCGATAGGCCGCCGATGTACTGAACAGGAAATCAAGATCGTGAATCCCCATTCCGCCCCAGTTGTCACCGCTGGAATTGGCTCCGATATAGTTCAAATTTTTCGCAGTTGTATTTCCAGCTTTATCATCGTAATTATTACGAATATCGTCGTCGCTCGGATTGGCTTTTGAGCCGTCGTAATTCAAATAATCATCAGTCGTAAGTTTTCGCAGAATAGTCGAATCCCAGTTGTGATAAAATTGAAGCGTACTGCTCAAACTTACGGGTGCTCCCAGAAACCAAGGGTCTTGAATCTTGAATTGTCCGCCTTGCTTTGACATCGCCAGTTCTACTTTTCCGCTCATAACGATTTCTCGTCCTAAAAAGTTGTTTTCGGCAACTTCGGCAAACAGCGAAATATCAGGCGGCCATTCGCTCATTGCAACCTGCAGCCCGAATTTGAAATCGGCAGTCAGACGTTCTTCGAGGATGTAGATAACTTTCAGCAGTCCGGGTTTGGAACCTTGCTGAATATCGTACGTAACATTGTTGAAGTAACCCAGATTCATCAAATACGTTCTTGATAATTCCAAATTGGATTGGTCGAGAATATCTCCGACTTTTGTATAAACGTATCGTTCCAGAACGTATGTTTTCGTTTTTTCATTTCCCCTGAAATATACCGACTCGATATAACTTCGTTTTGATTCCGTAATATTGATTTTGAAACTAACTATTTTGTTTTCTTCATCGATGTTCGGAATATCTTCGATTCTTGTCTCGATATATCCTGCATTTCTGTATTTCAGATTCAGCATGTATAAGTCAATTTGATATTTTGTGTAATTGAAAATATTTCCTTCGCGCAGCTTTGTGATAAAAATCAAATCA
>JAFLVQ010000025.1 GCA_022508205.1 Spirochaetales bacterium | reverse complement strand
AGTTGAATTAAGAAAATCTTAAAAAATATTATATTTTTATTATCAATATTTTTGCATTCTTTTACATTTAGTACAGTAAAAAGTAAAGAAATTGAGTTTCCAGAAAAAGTTTTGTTTGTAGTTAATTTTGATGAGAAAACTAAAATCAACGGAAAATATATGAAAATTCCGGAAGCAAAACTGCAGAATGATGAAAAAAAAATTCAAAACAATGCCGAAACCGATGTTTCCTCAGACGTTGTTTTGGAAGATAACTTGCCTGAACCGCAGGATGCTTCCGCTGATTCTGCAGAAAGTGATCAAGCTCAAAAAAAAGACATTTATTTGTCTGAAGAGCAAACGCTGTTTTATCAAGATGTACTTGATAAAAATAAAAGTGATTTGGAAATGAAATTGTTTAAAATGGTAAAAAACAATAATATAAAGACAGCGTTTTTCAGAAGTATGGAAAATTCGGAAAATATTCCGGAAATTATCGTTTATATGGAACAATATCAAAGCGGGGAATTCAACTTGATACAAAATATAAATACTCAAATGACTTACAGAGCGGAAGTTATAAACGGGAATAAGAAAATCGTTGCAAAAATTAGGAAAAAATATATAGTGAAAACCGTTTCTTCAAGTCCATTGGAAGCTCAGCGATTATCAGAAGTTAACGAGAGATTTGCGAAAAAACTGTTTCGTTTGATGACAAAATATCTGCAAGATAAAACGGAATAAAGTAAGGGGATTTTTATAATGAAAGTGTTTTTTAAGCATATTACAGTTATTTTGTGTGAAGTTTTTATAGTATCGACTCTTTTTTCATGCAGATCGTTTTCGGAGGCTAAACGAATGAAAAGAGAGAAATGGATTTTTGATAATTACCTGCTTGAAGCCCAATCTTTTACGAATAGGCGCAAATATTTAAGCGCAATTAAAATATTAAATGAAATGAATCAGAAATTTCCGAATACCGAAAGAGTGATGACCAATTATTTGATTGGCTATAATTATTATGAATTGAAAAGTTACAAAGTCGCTAGAAAATATTTGGATTCCGTATTTTTTTTGTTCAGAGAGCTTGGTACGGACGAGGAACGTTCGGAGAATGAAAAATTCACAGTATTGTCAACATTGCTTTTGGAAAAAATAGATCATGCTGAAAATGTTTTTGACCCGTATGAAATTAAACCGGAAATAGAAAAAATACGTGAGAAAAAAATTAAACCGGCTTTTTAATGTGATTGTATGATTTCTTTTAATTCACCGGGAGAGTATTCTATCTCGATATTTTTCCCCGATATTGTTTTAAGCATAACTTTGTAGCAGAATAATTGATGATAAGCAGCGGCATTTTTTATTTTGGCAGTTTTACCGTACAATTTGTCACCTAATATCGGCAAATTAACGGCAGCCATGTGGACTCTTATCTGATGTCTGCATCCTTTCGTTATTTCAGCTTCCATTAATGACAAAGTGTCACATGCTTTTATAAGGCGCAGATGTGTATGTGCACTTTGCGGTTTTCCCCTGTATCTTAACGTTTTTGCTTTGTCCGGAATAATTGCAACCATTCTCGACTTATCGCTGCAGTGGTGTGCTATAGGAAAATGTATGTCTTGTTTCATCCAGTTCGGTTTATTTCCGGCAACTGCATAATAATATTTATGTATTGCAGACTCTTTATAATATGCAAAGGCTTCGTTTGTTTCGGCAAAGAGAATAATACCGCCGGTTTCATTATCGAGGCGGTTTAAAAGTCCGCCTTCTGATTTGTTAAAACCGTTTACTTCTGCAATATTCGGATATTTTTCCAATACACTGGAGCAAATATCGGGTAATTTGCCTGGAACAGATGCGATTCCCTGCGGCTTTATTACGGCAAGGAGTCCGTCGCTTCTGAATATTTCGTTTATTTCCATTATTTACGCTTCAGTTTATTATCAAAAATTATCGGAAAAAACGCACCGGTACGCTCTTTGTACTCTCTGTATTCATCTTTCCAGTAATATTCCAATAGTTCATCTTCTGCTTTTGCCCTGTTTACGTAAAGCGGAATATGAACACATACAGTCCACAAAAAAAGGCTCCAGGACAAAAGCGTTAATGAGGCACAAAGCCACAACAGAATTTCGCTCAAATATAAAGGATGACGAACAAAACCGTACAGTTCGTTGACTTTCAATCTGTATCCGTATTTAATATCGACATCCACCGAGTAATTTTTTCCGAGCTGAACTTGTGCCGTATTGTACAGTATGGAAGATGCCAAGTATAATACAACGCCTACAATACAGATAACATATAAAGCTGTCATATTTTGCTTCAATTCGTCTCCGGACATAAAAGTTATTCCGAGTATTGATAATGACGGAACATGCGATGAGTCGACTTTTAGTATGGAACCGATTCTGAATATTGAAAGAGCGAGCAGAAAAGCGCAGATATATGTGGAATAAAGCGGTACTTTTTGTATGACAAATCCTTTGCGGAAGTGCAAAATTTCCATTTGTTCGTTTGCTTTTCTGTTTTTCAAAATTAATACAAAATGACTGAATGTCATGAAGATAAGTCCCAAAAGTATGCATGCGCGCATCATCATATCGAACACAAAAAAATGACTTTGACTCAATTTTATCTCCTAATTTAAAAATATTTATTGTAATTTTATGTAAAATCAAAATTGCAATGATATACATAAATGGGTATAAAAAGTCAAAAGGTATAAAATGAGACTTACTTCGGAGAATGAAATGACTCGAATTTATATGGTTATGGCAGCAACCGAATGCTCCGGTTTTGCAAAAGTTGGCGGGTTGGGTGATGTGGTAAATGATTTGTCTTGTAATCTGAAAGACAAAGTCGATTCGATTGCCGTATTTTTGCCCGGATATGCAGATAATGTAAATGCCAAAACCGTATACCGTTGTACGGTAATTTTTTCCAAAAGACGTTATGCCGTAAAACTGAAATATTTCAATCACAACGGAATGGCATTTTATTTTATCTGTAATAAAGCATTTTTCGGCGGAAAGTATTCCAGTATCTACATAAACAGCAGTTCCGACAAAAAAGGACCGTTTGAGGATGATGCGTGCAGATTTGCATTTTACAGTAAAGCAATTCTTGAAATTCTTTTGCATTGTGATGTATTTAAAGATGTGAATCTGCTGCATTGTCATGATTGGCACACAGGTTTTCTGTTTTTGCTTTTGAAAATTGATCCGGCTTTTAAAAAACTGCGGCATAGATTAAAAACCGTATTTACGATTCATAACTTAAATTATCAAGGAATACGTCCGTTTACACTGCCGTTTGATATTTTCGGACAAAGTTCTTTTCGCAGCTGGGCTCCGCTGCTGTTGAAAAAATTGCGCAAAAGCAGTCTTCTTCAAGCGATATGCTACCCGGCGGAAAGGCAGCCGCTGCCTGAAAATGAAGCGGAGCTGTTATTGTCGAAAACGGCATCCGATAAAAAATTGCATGACAAGCTCAAAAGTTTGTACAAACTTGATTGTACGACAGGTCGTTACTGCATTCAAAAAATATCTTCCGAAGCCGAAAGGGAGCGTCTTTATCGGGAATTGATAGATAAAGGCTGCCTTTGCTTTAATCCTATGCGTGCTGCGATTAATCTTTCCGATCAAGTAAATACCGTAAGTAAAACGTATGCGACCGAAATTACTTTTCATGATACCGAAACGCAAATTTACGGCTGTGGTCTTGAAAATGATTTAAAGGAAAAATTCATTGATAATCGTTTAATCGGAATTATTAACGGTATAGACTATGATTTTCACGATCCCAAGAAGCTGCGGTTTCCGTTTGATACTGATAAAGATAATTGGCAGGCAGAAAAAGAAGCCGGTAAGTGTGAGTTTCTGCGTGGACTTTCGCAGACGGCAAAAGAAATGTATCTACGGCACGGAAAGAATTTTTTCAATTATCACAATGTTATTTCTCATCTTCCGTCTGTTGAAATCGCAGCGTATCACAATAAACCTTTGTTTGTTTTTGTCGGTCGTGCAGTACCCCAAAAACTTGGTATTTTGTTTTCGGAAGAAAGTTCTTTGCTTATTGAAAAAATTTTGGCGCGTGATGCGTTTTTTGTTTTTGCGGGAACGGGAGTACTCGATGCGCAAGTCGAAATTCTCAATGAACATAAAAATGCTTTGTATTTCAATGTTTTTGATGAAGAATTCGTACAATTGCTTTATGGATATGCAGACTTTTTTCTAATGCCGTCTTATTACGAGCCGTGCGGAATCAGCCAATTGATTGCGATGCGTTACGGAACAGTGCCGATTGTACATGATGTCGGCGGACTGCATGATACTGTAAGCAATGGTGAAAGCGGATTCAAGTTTTGCGCAAGACAGGATTTGTCTGTTTATGAATCTTTATTGGAAACGGTCGATTGTGCGGTTGACTGTTTCCGTAATACAGACAATATGCAGTATATGAGAAATGTTGCGGCGCATGTACGCTTTGATTGGGGCAAGTCGACAGAACAATATGTTGCAATGTATAAAAATCTTTTTTGAGTATTGAAAATATCGTGCGATTTTTCACATAAACAAACTGAAACAGCATTGATATTTTACTTACCATTTTATATAATGGCGAAACTTTGTGTGCAGATAATAAGGATATGTGTAAATATGAAACAGCCTGATTTTAATGCGGTGCCAGTGTATCACTGTGATGTTGTTGATAACGGCAAAGTTATGTTCTCATGTTTAATGAACAGCAAAGCGTGGTCGAAAACTATAGAAAATAATGTTATTTGGGAATATACGGAAAATGGACGTGTTGTAGAACATTCGGTTTGTGGATTTGTTCCGGTAACCGAAGAGGTGCAAATCGATGATGAAAATAATATAATTATTCTGAAGATGAGAACGCAGAATAAAGTTTGCGAAAATAAAAATATTCCGCTTTCCGATGTATTAAAAACGCTGGAAGCCACAATACAGCAAAGAAAGCGCGATATGCCGGAAAATTCTTATACAACTCATTTGTTTCAAAAAGGCGATGAAAAAATCTTAAAGAAACTCGGAGAAGAGACAATCGAGATTATTTTGGCGCATGATAACAAAAATGAAATTGTTTATGAATCGGCGGATGTTTTGTACCATCTTATGGTATATCTGGTATCAAAAGGAATTCCTTTTGATACAGTTTTAGAAGAACTCCGAAATCGGATGTAACATGAAAGTTAATATGGAATTTAAAGAAATATCAGCAGCATCTCTGAAAAAATATTTGAAAGTAACGAAAATCGAAGCCGATACTTCGCATTTGTCCGAATCACAAAAAAATGTTCTCGGATATTTAATCGAAGCGACAAAACATATTCAAGATTTGTATATGATACAGCGTTCTCGCGAAAATGCCAAAATAATAGAATCCCTGAAGAAACAAAAAAAATTGTCACTTCTGAAAATATTTTATGTTATGGCAGGCGGAATCAATGAGTTTGACAATACAGTTTTTATAAAGGATTACGTTCGGCATGAAGGCGGCGGATTTTACCCCGAAGATTTGACAATTGAAGAATGGAATAAGTGGCTGGAAGATCATCCGGAAGATGAAGAAGATTTTTGTTCGCCGTATACGGTGATTGTACGTGATGAAAACGGAGGACTTGCTGCCGTAAAATATTGTGATTATTACCGTGATAAACTTGTTTTGATTGCGGATATGCTTTATGAAGCCGGTGAAGCGGCGGAAAATTTTTATCTGAAGTCTTTTTTGAATGCACAGGCGAATGCGTTTCATACAAACAATTTTGAGGAGGCCGATATTCGCTGGATTCAGCTGGAAAATAATTCTATCGAGCCTTTGATAGGTGCGTATGAATATTACGATGACCGTTTTTTAGGTTACAAAACATCTTTTACCTCGTTTATTACGATAAAAAACGAATTGCAGCTGCACAAAATTCAGCAGATTTTGAAATTAACTGATACACTGCAGTCACTGCTGCCCGTTCCCGGAAATTACAAAAAAAACAAAGTGGAACGAAAATCACAGCTTATGATTGTAGATGTTATTTACAGTGCCGGAGACGGGCGCGGTCCGGTTGTAACGGCAGCCTTCAATCTCCCCAATTCTCAAAAAATCAGAGCGGAATTCGGCGCAAAAAAAATTATTATGCATAATGTCGTTAAAGCGAAATTCGATTCCGTGATGCTGCTGATTGCCGATGTTGTTTTTGGTGAGCGTGATAAAGAAAAAGTTGCGTTTGCGGCGTATTTCAATCATATAATTTTGCATGAAATCAGTCACGGGCTTGGAATAGGAATGATAAAAGATGATGATGGGGAACTCCATGATGTTTCTCATTATTTGAAAGATTTATATTCCGTAATTGAGGAAGCAAAAGCCGATGTTATGGCGTTGTTTCTTTTATTTTATTTGATAAAGCAGGGAATTTTAGCGGACTGTAATATTACGGAATTAATTTTTACTTATTTGGCAGGTATACTTCGTTCCATTCGATTTGGGCAGCATAATCCGCACGGCATTGCAAGTATGATTCAGTGGAATTTTCTGGTGGGAGAAGGTGCGATTTTGATATTGCAGGACGAACCGCTGAACATTACTGCGGATTTACGAAAAATGGAAATGGCAACGGAAAAACTTCTGACTCTGCTTTTGACGATTCAAGGCGAAGGTAATTATGAAATGGCAAATTCTTTGATTGAACGATTCGGAAAATCATCTGCGATAATTTCGGATTTTATCGGTAAAATGAAAGATTTTCCAATCGATATTCTCCCTTATTTTCCGTTTGTCGGAGAAACAGAAGCTTTTTTTGATGAAGAATAAAAAAATCTTATTTGAGGAATGAAGTATGGGTGAAATTATTTTGGGTAAGGATCCGAGTGCATTGAAAGAAAAAAACGAACAGATCAAAGATATTTATCATATAATAGAAGTGTTTTTTATGAAGAAAGCCCATGAGTTTGAAGTTAATGAGCAGTTTTCCGTCGATTCGGTTTTAGCGGATGCACCGTCATATTATTCTTTAATTCATTTTTTTGAGTGTTTTTATGCTGCAATTACAAAGAATGAAAATTGGCTCGAAAATTATATAAATAAAAAAAAGATTAATTTTAATTGGAAAAAATACAAAGCATGGGTCGCAGGAAAGCAGAATGCAAAACGCAGCTATAATGATACTTTATGTCCTTCGAGCTGGATTACCGAATTAATCAACATGTTTGCCGAGATGCTTAAAATGCTGCAGGATTTGCTTGTGATGGAGGTATATCTGCCGGATGAAGATTTCAAAACTTTTCTGCGTAAAAATCCGGTAATTGAATACAAATATAAAGCCAATCTTCTTCAAAAATCTCCTCCGTCGCAGGATATTGATGTCTTTTTCAGAGTTATCAATGCTTTAAGCAAAGCGTACAGAGAAGCCGATCAATCGAATTATTTTGATATTGACACTGCCGAATGTATAAAAGCATACCGATTTATAGATGAATCGGATATTATGAATATTCTGAAACAAAAAGATTTTTATGTGACGTTTCATCTTGAAATGATGCAGAAAATGCCGAAAGCCGAACGTTATGTAATGCCCGATGAAGACGGTACAATGGCAACGGCTGAAAAATTCCATAATACGTATAAAAATCTTTTTTTTGCTTTTAATGAATACAAAAAACTGTTAACCGAAAAGCAGAACAGAGTCCGCAAGATAATAAAATGATATTAACAGAGACTGCATGGAGGTGAATGTCAATTTGGAAAACGAAATTATCTCAGCACATGATGACAGAAGATTGGAATCCGCAATTACGGAAATGAAGCATTACTATCAAAAGATAGAAACTTTTTTTCTTGAAGCAAATGAAAAGATGCTGTCTTGTCAGCAATTATCGATGGAAGATATTTTGGCGCATGCACCTAAATATTATGTTGTAATTCGTTTTCTTGAAAAATTTTATGCGAGAGTAACAAATAACAGAGACTGGTTGAAAGACTATATAGACAAGCACAAAATAAACTTTGACTGGCAGCGGTATAAATTGTGGATTTCGGGAAAATACCGCCAAATCCGTCGGTATGATGACACTCAATGCCCATCAAAATGGATTACGGAATTAAACGAACAGCTTTTGGATGTTCTGAAAATGCTTCAGCTTCTTTTATATATGGAAGCGTACATTCCCGATGAAGATTTTCGTTTGTTCCTGCGTGAGAATGCGGCAATCGATTATAAATATAAAGCTAATTATTTGCAGAAATCTTTGCCGTCTCAGGATCTGGACGTCTTTTTCAAGGTAATCGACAATTTAATGCAAACATGTATCGATACGCAAATCAGTACAAGTTACGATATTGATACGGTTGTCTGCATAAAAGCGTACAAAATAATCGATGACTTGAATTTATTGCAGATATTGAAGCAGAAAGAATTTTATGTAACATACAGATTGGAATTTTTACGTCTGGTAGATTTGGAAAAACGTTATATCCTGCCGCATGAAGAGGATATAATTCATGTAGGAGAAGAATTTATAGAGGCTTCAAAGGTATTTTCGTTTACGTTTAATGAGTATAAAAAATTACTTATCGAAAAACATGAACACATACGTTTGAAATTAAACGGTACATTATGATTTATTTGAAATTTTTGCAGATGACTGATTTTTACGGATACATAGGTAACTGTTTGTATGATTAGCGGGAAAACAAATAAAACCATTATTCATTTTCGTGAAAGAATAATCGATTACAATACGTCGGTCGGTTATACAACCGATTTTTTGATGAATTTACTCATTTTGTCAAAAAGAAAATGCAGCGGCATGAATATGACAAAATCTTATACGGCGAAAATTCAGTCACAGTTTTTATCCGAAATAACCGAATATTTGAAAACTTTGAATCTGAAAGAAGATAATATACTTGAGATCGAGCTGGAATCTGACAATGAAGTTCCTGTTATGCATTTGCATTCGTATATACCGGACAACGAAGCTCTTTTGATAATAACGTTTCAAAAGATAGATTGGGACGAAGTTAATATTTTTCGTAAATTTCTTTTAAAATATTTATCGCATTATTTGAAAAAGAGAACCGAAAAAAGCAGCAGTGAAATAAAACAAACCGTAACCAATCTGTCATTTGTAATACAGGAATTTCTGCAAAATGCCAATTTGTATGTAACGGGTGGTTACGGTTACGAACTTGTCGTATCATATATAGACAATGCTATTGTTATTTCCGTCGAAAATTATACGGACCCGGAAAATGCCGCTCAGCTGAAAGCTATTGTAGACGAAATCAGCAATGCCGAAAACATGCATGAACTGATTTTGAAATACATGCTCGATTCTCAAAAGCATTTGGGATTAATTTCTTCCGTGTTTAATAACTATATCGATAATATCAGCTGCAAAATAAGTGATGACAACTTAGTCCGACTGGAAGCTGTCATTAAAACAAAAAAAACTTAGATTACTATTTTTTCATCAAGGCAGTAATCAAGGAATGCCTTTTCATCTGTGTTCACATTTTTTTTGTGATTGATGTTTTGTAACAGTTCAAACCATTTTTTATTGATCATCATAACATCCGAATATCCGTTTTTATTCCACGTTACTGCGAATGTTTTTCTCGGTTTGTATGTTTTTATCCAATATTTTAATGGTGTAATTCCGGCTTGAAATAAATCATCGACATCATAATGCAATTCAAGCAATTTTGTGCATGACGGCAATGCATAATCGTATTTTTTGTCGGAAAATGGCGTTGCTGTCAAAGAAGCGTTCAGTGAGTTATGCAGTTTGATAATATCGCATACGGGCAGTAACAGATGCGTTTTGCTCTTTTGTTCAAAAAGAAATGCAGTGTATTGAATCTGTAATTGAAAAATTTCATCATCGGAATACTGTTCCCGAAAGCGGTTTTGCTTTTTCAGCCATTCATAAAATTTCAAAAAGAAATCCGATGGCGCAACTTTCAATGTTTCCAAAATTATATACAGCCAGCCGACTGCACGGCCGTTGTTGTAAAAAATGTCACATGCTCTTTTCAGATTTTCGGCTTTTGCCAAATCCTGTGCCGGGAAATCGGGAGTATCAAGTACAAAATACGGCGTTTCCGTCATGAAATTTATTTTATTTTCGCTTTCGATTGCCTTGTCGTACAATTTTGTTCCCGGCAAAATCGCAAGCCGAAATATGTCAAGGTTATTAGGCTGAAGACCGACGGCGTAATCGACACTGCGGCAAAAATGTTCAAATGAATCTTTGGGCAGTCCGAAAATCAAATCCAGTCCGAAAATAACGGAATATTGATTAAGTAAATGTATTTTTTTCCTATATGACTTGCTGTCGAATTTTCTGTTGATTTGTGAAAGCGCAGATTGATTTGTCGATTGAAGTCCTATTTGCAGCCCGCATGAAACAGACGCAAACAATTCGGTCAATTCCGCATCTAAAAATTCCGTTCTTACCTCAAATGTAAAGTGAATATTCGCAGCTTTATTTTGTATCATTCGCAGAATGTGCTTTGCCCGCTGTTTATCCATGTTGAATGTCGGAGCCAGTACGAAAATTTGTTCTACACCGTTTTCTTCAAAAAATTCCAATTCTTTTTTTATCCGTTCGATAGGAAATTGTCTTATCCCCGGAGTGCCTTTCGACTCATAACAAAAAGCACATTGAAACGGACAGCCTCTTGATAATTCCCATAAAACGCCGCTGTATTTTTTTACATCGAGAATCCCCGATAGATACACAGAAGGTATTTGCGATAAATCTTTTGTGAACACGGCAGTTTCTGCATTGGGAAACTGTTTTGTTCCCACACCTTGAATTGTATGAAGATGTTCGACGGTGCCGGTATCGGCAATCATTTTCAAAACCTCGCGCAGAGCATTTTCGCCTTCACCTGATATTGCAAAATCAACGGCTGTGCTTTCAATAAAGCGGGAAATATCGGCAGTAACATCGGGCCCGCCTGCGAAAAGAATGATGTTCGGGTGCTTTTTGCGGATAATTGCAATTACGCTGCGTACAATCTCGCGATTCCACAAGTAAACGCAAAAACCTATTGCATCGGTGTGTTCTTTTTCGAGTTCCGATACAATTTTGCTTTCGGTATCTTCCAAAGCAAATTCCGCAAGTGAAATATCTGCCAAATCCATACACGCAGATTTCAGCATTGCGGCGGCAAGCGGAACTGCTTCGGGTGCACTTTTTTTGATATGAATTGATACTAAAGTGATTTTCATTGTGCGCTCTTATATATAATGTCGTAAAAATTGTCAAATTAAGCCATATAAAGTATAAAGTTGGGAATTTCGGAGCGTTAAAATGATATACAGAAATATTCCGGGAACCGATATGAATGTCTCAGTTATCGGATACGGCGGCTGGGGCGCGGGAATCAAAGGCTGGCGTAATGTAAGCGAAAAAAAAGTGCGTGAATCTATAATTGCGGCATATAAAAGCGGAATCAATTTTTTTGATACAGCTCCTATTTACGGTAATGGAAAATCGGAAGAAATTTTAGGGGAGGAACTTTCGTCATTCCGAAATACGGTTTTTATTGCATCAAAATGCGGGCTTATCCAAAACGAAAACGGTGTTGTGGAACATTGTTTGAAACCGGAAAGTATTTTTCGTGAAATAGAATCTACACTGAAAAGATTGAAAACCGATTATATTGATTTATATCAGATTCATTTTCCCGATAATAAAACGCCGCTGGAGACGGTTTTCAATATGATGAACAGACTTAAACGGGAAAAAATGATACGTTACTTTGGAGTGAGTAATTTTTCTTTGAAATTGTTGCATG
Source organism: Spirochaetales bacterium (assembly GCA_022508205.1). Taxonomy (GTDB): domain Bacteria; phylum Spirochaetota; class GWE2-31-10; order GWE2-31-10; family GWE2-31-10; genus RGIG8597. Next base: position 12,576 of record JAFLVQ010000025.1, on the reverse strand, counting down.
AAACGAGAAATGCCGGATATGTAAGCGTGCAGAATCGTTTTAATATCTTCCAGCATGAAGAAGCTCGAAACATTTTGGATTACTGCAAAAATGAAAATGTAGGGTTTATAGCGTACAGTCCGCTTTGTCAGGGAATATTTTCCGATTCCGTTGATGAAAAATTCAAACCGTCAAATCGCGATGTACGTCATTTAAATCCGATTTTTACCGATAAAAAACTTTTTGACAATGCGCTTTATCAAAAGAGTAAGATAAAAAATCCATTGCATGAGGCTTTATCGTTTGTGATAAATACACCGGGAGTTACGACGAGTCTTGTAACGATGACGCGTCCGGAGCATGTGAAAGAGAATGCTGCACTGACGGAATATCGATAAAAATCAATAAGAAGCTGACGGAGGAAAAAATTACATGAAATTAAAAATAAGAAGCTGGCTGTTTTTATTCTTTTTCCTGTTTTCTGCTGCAGCGGTGATTTTTTCCAATTTGTATTTCTTTACGGTTATTTCTTCTAAAATGCAAAAAGTAAATAAACAGATGCATATTGACAGTATCGATTTGGTAACTTCGACTATCGATTCTTATTATGAACGCTATGCCATTGATTTTATAGATATTGCCAATTCCGATGAATTCAAAATGATTTATCATTCCGATGTGCTGCCGGTAGGAGAATCTGCGCTTGCATCGAAAGTCCGCGGCAAGATGTCAGGCGATTTTTGTTTCCTTGATTTAAAGTATCCGGATAAAGACAGAAATACATGGTACACATTGAAGCAGGTTAATCACAGTACCGATGTCAATCTTGATATTGATGCTTTTTTACACAGTGCACCTTTTTTGCAGATGCAGGAATCAAAAGAAATGAAGCCGATTGCCGGTATGCTGCTGTCATTTTACGGCTATATGCTTGATAAGTGTTTGTATTTTTTTTGCCCGATTTTTGAAAACAACGAGATTGCCGGAGTGATGATTAATATTGAAAAGCCCGATTTTTTAAAGCGATTGTATGCCAAAAATACAAGTTTGAAAAAAGGAACAATTTATATTGTGGACCAGTTTGATACTATTATTCATTACAATCATCCTTCATCAGATGATTATTATGATTATGATGCTGAATCGGAACGTTATATTTTGGAAGAAAACGATGTTTTGTATGACCCGGCAGAAGGAATGGGATACAGTGAATATTTATTATTGAATACCGATAGGCTGATTCTTAAGGAGCCGAAAACATTGAAGCTGATTGATGTATATCGAAACGGAGATAGGTTGGAGCCGGCTGCCGGAACAGTGGAATATAAGGGGAAAAAATATTTTGCCCTTTACAAAAAGGCTCCAAGTTCCGGAATGAAAGTGTATTATTTTTATCCGCTGAAATTAATGACGTCTCCGTTGGGGCACATGCCGATTTGGGAGTTTTGCGTAATTTTTCTTATTCTAATTTGTTTGTCTTTTTTAATTGCATCGCTGTGCAGCGGTGTATATAAAAATCATTTTAATTTGCTTCTGGCGATGGAGAAGGAAGCGTTTAACGGAAATTTTGAAACTGATTTGAAAAATAAAAATAAAGTTCCTGTTACCGAGTTGGTTCAGGTAGGTCAAATATTTCATAATGCAATAAAAAAATCTTCGGAGCAGCAGAATTATACTTTCGAGAATATCGATGGTGATACCGAAAAGATGAACGACACAAAATTAATCAGCGTTTTATATCTTAAATTGGATTCTGTTTGCGAAGAGTATGAAAATCGAAATTCGGTTTTCAATCAATTTGACAAAATAATGAAGCATTATTCATGCATACCAATCAGTTCGTGCGCAAATATGTATGTAGCAGTTTGTGGGATACAGGAACATATTTCCGATTTTGCCGAGAAACTTTTGAAAGCGGCACTGGCATGTATTAAGTTTATCAAAAAACACACAAAGCTAAAATGCGCAGTCGGAATATCTACGGGGGAAGTTACTATTTCCGAGAAATTAAACAATATCTGGGGAAAGCCCGTAGAAGAAGCTTTTGATTTAATGCTTATTTCCAGTGCCATGAAAGCAACGATTTGCGAAAATACTTTCAAAAAGGTAAGCGGGCAGTTTAAATGCGTACCGATAGGCTGCAAAAGTTATCAGGTAAAAGGCCACATCAATGTTTAATTCAGCGGAACTTTATGATAAAGCGGTCCGTTTCCGTGTCCGAGTTTCAAACCGTAAAGCAGCGCGTTGCAAAGATATTTTTTTGCTTGCTTAATTGCCTGCGTCGGCTCCAGACCCGCTGCAAGACCGCACGCTATGGCAGCGGAAAGGGTGCAGCCGGTTCCGTGTGTATTCGGATTATCAATCCGCCGGCTTTCTATCCATTCAAATTTTCCGTTGCAGTATATTAAATCCGCGCAGCTGTTTTTCTCGCCCAATTCGTCAAGATGACCGCCTTTGATGAGCAAGACGCCTCTGTAAAATTCTCCTATTTTACGTGCCGCACTTTCTATGGAATTACGATCCGATATTTTGCAGTTCGATAATATTTCGGTTTCATTTAGATTCGGAGTCAACACATCGACATGCGGCAACAGTTTTTCTTTCAGAATATCAAGCGCGTCTGTATGAAACAGTTTTTCCCCGGCAGTGGCAGCCATTACCGGATCAAAAACAACATTGCGCGGTTTGTAGCATGATAATTTATCTGCAATTAAATTGATTGCGGAAGCGGAACCGGTCATTCCGATTTTTACTGCATGAGGGAATATATCCTGAAATACACAGTCACATTGCGCTGCAAGATTGTGCACGGGAATTTCGGCAATATCTTGTACCTGATACGTATTTTCCGCAACTGCGGCAGTAATTACAGACATTCCGTACATTCCGAATGCTTCTATTGTTTTCAAGTCTGCTTGGATTCCGGCCCCGCCGCTGCAATCAGAACCGGCAATGGATAAAACCGTTTTCATTTCTAATCGCAATTTTTTTTGTCTAAAAGCGAAATATGTTCACCATCCAAGATTTTATTTACGGTTCGCATTGCGCACATTTTTCCGCACATGGAACAAGTATGGCGTTCGGTCGGCGGCGTGCTTTCGTAATATGTTCTGGCTTTATCGGAATCAATCGCATATTTAAACATATCATCCCAGTCTATACGCCGTCTTGCATCACTCATTTTATTGTCAATGTCTCTTGCGCCCGGAATGCCTTTTGCAATATCTGCGGCATGAGCTGCTATTTTTGAAGCAATAATACCTTCTTTTACATCATTAACATCAGGTAAACGCAGATGTTCGGCCGGTGTAACATAGCAAAGGAAATCCGCACCGTTGGCAGCTGCGATTGCTCCTCCGATAGCGGAAGTTATGTGATCGTATCCCGGAGCTATATCTGTTACCAAAGGCCCCAAAACATAAAACGGAGCATTGTGACATAACCGTTTTTCAATCTGCATATTAGCTGCGATTTCGTTCAAAGCCATGTGTCCCGGTCCCTCGACCATGACTTGCACATCACGTTCCCATGCCTTTTTTGTAAGAAGCCCCAACTGAGTAAGCTCGGCAATTTGTCCGGCATCGGTGCTGTCGTTAATCGAACCGGGACGCATCGCATCTCCGAGTGAAATCGTAACATCATACGTTCGCAGAATATCCAAAACATCATCGTAATATTCATAAAAAGGATTTTCATTGCCCGTCATTTCCATCCAGGCAAACAACAGCGAACCGCCGCGTGAGACAATATTTGTAAGACGTTTTGTTTCTTTGAACATTGAAATTACGCTTCGTGTAATGCCGGCATGTATAGTGACAAAATCGACGCCTTGCTTTGCATGAGCTTCCACAACGGACAAAAAGTCTTTTGCGCTGATGTCAAGCAAATCTTTTTCAAGGTATCCGACGGCATCATACATCGGAACAGTGCCAATCATAGCGGAAGATATTTCTATTAATTTAGTGCGAAAGTCTGATGTTTTTCCGTAATTCGATAAATCCATTATCGCTTCGACATTGTACTTCCGGCAGATTTTGACTTTTTCCAGTTCTCGTTCATAATCTACGCTGTCACCGGAAATTCCCAAATTTACATTTATTTTAGTTCGCAGTCCGTTGCCGATGCCTTCGGGACTTAATGATTTATGATTATGATTTGCGGGAATTGCGATAGTTCCGGCTGCTACGCGTTCGCATATTGTTTGTACTGGTAATTTTTCTTTTTCCGCAACAATGCGCATTTGTTCGGTGATAATGTGCTGACGCGCTGCGTTCATTTGTGTTGTCCAACTCATAGGAGCCTCCGATTTTGAGTAAATAAAAAAGCGGGAAGTCCGATAAAAAACTTTCCCGCTATCATAAAAATGAATAGAATGTCTTTTTGCATTTTTATCCCTACGCCGGCATTACCCGAACAGGTTCAGCGGGTCGAATCAGTAAAAGATTCCTCTCAGCCTACAAGCTCCCCAATAAAATCGAAAGCAATATATCACCACAAAAAGTATTAGTCAAATTATAATTTTACTCTGCGGCAAGCGGCTGCTTGTAAAAACAGACAGGCAATAAAAAAAGCTACCTGCATAAAAAAGGTAGCTTTTTTTAAAGAACGGTGCATCAAATCTTTTTCTCGTAAGCAATGCCGTTGAAGTTTAATTTATTGATGTCTTCAAAAAAGAAAAAGAAATAACGTGCAGTAAATTTTATATTTCCGTCTCTGTCACACAAAGTCACATGTCCTGCATCAACTATTTTTGCATAGTATTCAATCTCGCTGCTGAGTCCGAACGCTTCAAGCGATGATGTCGTGAATTTTCCGTTAGCTTCAAATTTGATAGTCATACTTTTATCATTTATGCTTTCCCATTCTCCCACAAGTGCGCAGTCAACCGATGTCGCACATTTACTTGCCTCACACGCTACTGCACATAATGCAGCAACTGCGATAACCATTAAACCCAAAAATTTTTTTGCTGTTTTCATTTTTGTAAACCTCCTTTGGTGTAAATAGTAAATTAAGTAATTTTCTATTTAAAAAACGTAAACGTCAAGTACTAATGATAAATTTATATGTGCGAAACGATTTTTTTTATTTGAATATCGATTTTTGGAGAAGCGGTACTTTTTTCGGTAACAAACCGCGCTGTTTCTGCGTATACAGCAGGGCAATAAAAAAAGCTGCCCGTACTGGACAGCTTTTTTTAAGAATGAGGGAATCAGTTCTTTCTTTCGTAAGCAATTCCGTTTAAGTATAACTTATTGTCTGAAAAGTAATAACGCATAACCCTCTGTTGTCGTTTGTCTCTGAACAAAGTTACGTATCCGAAGTCAGTTATTCTTGCTTCAAAAGTAATACCGCTTTCAGTATATGTTCCGTCTGCTTCAAATTTGATAGTGGATTTTCTACTATCACTATCATAGAGAGATTCGACAGCGTTTACGCTTTCCCATTCTCCTACAAGCGCGCAGTCAATCGGAGCTGCGTTTGTGTAAGTGTCACAAGCCATTACACATAATGCGGCAATTGCGATAACTGCCAGTCCTAAAAATTTTTTTCTCATTTTTGTCTCCTCATATTTAAAAAGTAAATTTGGTAACGGCAAGTTATTTTTTTTTTTTTTTTTTGTCAATCGTTAAATGATAAATTTTTTATGAAAAAAATAGTTTTTTATGTGCAAATATCGGGGAATCAATACTGGAAAGTCGCAATTTTTTTTGGTACCATGCAGTAATTCTTTTTGTTACGGGTAATTGAATATGTCCGATAAAACAATCAAAGTCACACCGCAGAAACCTGTACCGCAGAAAAACAGTGCAGCGAAAAAGTCAGATACCGAAAAATCAACAGCAGCAAAAACGGCAGCCAAACGCGTTGTGAAAGCTCCGATGATTAAAGATTATAAAATTACCGGAATAATCGGCGAAGGCGGAATGGGAAAGGTTTACAAAGGAATTCATCCCACGTTAAAGCAGGAAATTATCCTTAAAGAACTGAAAATTCGCGATAAGGAAACAAGAGAGCGTTTTTTGCGTGAAGCTAAGGTAATGCTGAATTTTCGTCATGAAAATATAGTTCAAGTTTATGACCATTTCAAATGCGGAACGTCAACTTACATCGCAATGGAATATGTAAAAGGAATGTCTTTGAGCCAGCTTATAAAAATAAACAAGCAGATTCCGCCCGACATTGCACTTTTTATTTTTTATCAGGCTGCGCTGGGGCTGAATCATGCGCATGTAAAAAAAGTTGTTCATCGTGATGTAAAACCGCAGAATATACTTATTTCCGAAAATGGTGATGTGACGATAATAGATTTCGGAATCGCAGCGCAGAAAGGCAGCAGTTCCGGACAAAGTTTAACATCTACCGGTTCGATAATCGGTACGCCGGCTTATATGTCGCCGGAGCAATTCAGCACGACAAAAGAAATTACGTATCAGTCCGATATTTATTCGTTGGGAGTCGTTCTTTATGAAATGCTTACCGGAACCGTTCCTTTTAAAAACGAATTTTCAAGTGAGGTACTCAGTGCGATTGCGCACGGGCGTTTTGTGCCGGCGACTAAGCTGGTAAAAAATGTGCCCGATATTTGCAGAAAAATTCTTGCTAAAACATTCAATCCCGATATTCGGAAACGATATAAAAATTTCATTCCGGTAATTAATTTACTGAAAAAACATTTCCGCAAATACAATATTTATGAATTAAGAGCTTCCGTGAAGTGTCTTTTGAAGCAGGAGAACGATTTATCAAAGCTGCCTTATTATCAGAAAAAATTTGAATTGGCAAAAAAAAGCAAGCACACTTTTAAGATTGCATTCTTTTTTATTGCTCTGTTATTCGCAGCGGCAGTATTTATTCAGACTAATCGTCATTATGAGTGGATTTTGCGGAATCAATACGGAAAAATCAATTTATCGTTTAATTGTCCAAAAAGAATGGATCCGGAAACGATTTTTTACAGAATCGACAATGGTCCTTTGCGAAAAGCTTTGTTCAAAAAGGATAAAATGATATTCAAAAAAACTCTTTATTTAAAGAAAGGAACTCATCGGATAAAGATTTCGTCCGGTTCGTATAATACGATTAAAACGGTAGATTTACTGCCTATAAGTATGCAGAAGCGCGAAATCGATTCCAACGGCGGCAAAAATGTTTCGGTAAATATTCCCGGTTTGAATAACAAAGATGTAATGGTTTATTTCAGATTTTGGGATGATTTTGCAAATTCGGAATATCCGATATTTCAATTTGAAAATTATCGAACAATAAATAATAAGCTGTATCAGGAAGAAGATTCTTTGTATATTTGGGATAAAAATGCAAATGTTCCGCTGAAAAATTACATTCAGGAAAAATTGAATCCGCCGGTAAGCTATCCTTTTTATTCCGGCAGAGAATACGCTTTCATTGTGAAAGGTTTTGAACAAAACGGTATTCAATATTTGGACAAACGTTTTAAATTGAAATTCGATGTTGATGACAGAACCGTAATTACTCATATTCCGCTGACGCGCCGTCCGGCATCGATAAAAGTAATTTCTGATGTAAATAATATTCAAATGAAAGTTAATGGGAAATCATCGGGATATATATTTTCAAAGTATAAAGATACGCAAAAGTATCTTGTAATGCCGTATAGTTCGATAAAGCCGACAGTAAAAGACGATGTAAAAACATTTGTTTTTTACTTGCCGCCGGGAAATTGTTCCGTGCAGTTTGGAAACGGACGTACAATAGAAGGTTTTTTAAAAAGCGGTCAGGATATTACGATAAAAATTCAGAAAGAGAAGGGCAAATTTGTATATTGACAGAAATAAAGCCGATTTTAACGTGATTTGCGAGATGATTGCGGAATTCGCAAAGTCCGATAAAGCAAAAGAAATACTTTTAGCATCAGAACCGATAAACGATTATAAAAAGATTCTTGCCGACTTGGAAACGGTAAAGGAAATAATGCGTTATTATGAAAATGAAGGAACATTGGATTTTCACGAATATGAATCATTTGAAGATTTTCTCCCTGAATTGGAAAAGAAAATAACTCTTAATGCATTGGAGCTTCGCTGTTTGGCCGAAGCTGTCGTTTTGTATGATTATTTGCAGGAGTCATTTTCTCACTCTTCGTTAAAATCGCTTTTTTCCGCCGAATTGGCTTTTTTGCCGATATGCCGAAAAATCGTCAGATTCATAAGAAACGACGGATACGTGGAAAGTGCAGCTTCAACAGAACTGCTGCGTATTCGAGAGCGAATAAAATATTGCCGAAATCAGTCGCATTCCGAGGTTGCGGCATTTTCGCGTGATATAAAATCGAAAAACTATTCCAATGAAGATATAATTTCTGTTCGTGACGGGTTTGAGTGTGTTGCGGTAAAAAGCAATTACAGGAATATGGTCGATGGCTTGGTTCTTGATTCTTCCAATTCCGGACAAACGGTGTTTGTAATTCCTTCGTCTGTATTGCAGCTTAATTCCGAAGTGAATGTATTGATTGCAGAGGAAAATAGCGAGATTCGCAGAATTCTGCATGAATATTCCGAAATGTTATCGGAATATACCGATGTCTTGAAAATAGTTTGTACTCAGCTGCTGCAGTTTGATATTTTTCATGCAAAAGCAAAATTCGGCATTTCATATCATGCTGTAGTTCCGGCATTGAATAACAGCAAAACTATTCGTATCATAAACGGAAAACATCCTATGATTAAAAATGCTGTTCCGCTTGATATAGAATTCAACAGGGATCTTTCGGTACTTGTTATTACCGGACCGAATGCCGGAGGGAAAACAGTTGCAATCAAGACGGTCGCACTTTTTCAGATGATGGTTCAGGCCGGAATTCCCGTTCCGGTAAGTGCAGATTCATCTTTTTGTATATGCGGCAATATTTATCTTGATATAGGTGACGAGCAATCGATTGAAGATTCTCTTTCTACATTTTCCGGTCATTTGAAACGTCTGAAAGAAATTACAGATACTGTTGCAAGTGATGATTTAGTCGTTCTTGATGAGCTGGGAAGTGGCACTTCTCCGATTGAAGGAGAGGCTTTGGCGTTAAGTATTTTGGAATTTCTTTTGAAAAAAAATTGTATTGCCATTGTTACGACGCATTATCAACGCATTAAACAGTTCGCGGGGATTACTCCGAAAATCAAAACAGCTGCGATGGAATATGACGAAGAAAATTTTCAATCTCTTTATCGTCTACGTATCGGGGCCAGAGGAAGTAGTCATGCTTTTGATATTGCAAAGCAGATGAAATTGAATGAGCAGCTTATTTCGAGGGCTTTAGAGCTTGTCGATACCGATTACATTAGTATGGAAGAAAATATTCGCAAAATAGAGCAGGAACAGCAAATTTTGAATGAGGAACGGGAGAATTTAGCAAAGGAACGAAAGAAATACGAAGAAGATACAAAACTTCTCGAACAAAAAATTGCGGAATATAAAGAAAACAGCAAGGAATTGAACAAAATCCTAAAGAATAAAAAACGTGATTTTTTATCTGAAGCGCGAAAAGAATTCGAGCGTTTGGTTAAGGAAATAAAAGAAACTGGTGCGTCAAAAGAAAGTATAAAGCATGGAAAAGAATTTTTTGATACATTTGAAAATCGCAGTCTGCTCGGTGAAGACATTGTACATTTATTGGAAAATGATATACCGGAAAAGAATAAAACCGTAAATTCTTTTGAAACATTTAAGCAGGGAGACAGTGTGATCGATTTGCAGACAAATATAAAAGGAACGGTGATAACCGTAAAAAACAGGGAAATTCATGTGCAGTTTGGAGCGATAAAACTTATATGCAAATCCGAAAATCTTCAGAAGATAGAACAAGATAAAAATAAAATTGTTTATTCCAAAAATGTTTTTATCAATGAATGCAAAAAACGAGACATTGATATTCGCGGAATGCGGGCGCAGGATGTTACAAATCAATTGGAACAATGCATTGACAGTGCAATTACCGCCAATATTACTGAATTGAAAATTCTGCACGGGACGGGAGCCGGCGTACTGAGAAAAATAGTTCATGATTTTCTTAAAAACTGTCCGTATGTAAAGAAATTTGAATTTGAAAAAATCGGAGATTATCAAACAAATTACGGTGTAACGATTGTTACATTATAATATTATTTTTTTATTAATAAAAAAACTTTGACTTTTAGATTTTTATTCCATAAAATCAACTATTATTTTATCAAAGGAGTTTTGAATGAAAAAAATTGCTTTATCTTTATTGGCAGCAACGGTTTTGCTCTGTGTGGGATGTAAAAAAGAGAATAATAAGAAAATTACACTACACCTTTTCCATTACAAACAGGAAATTGTTAATGAGATGGAAGAAATTGCCGTAGCATTTCACAATTTGTATCCAAACATTACTATTGAAACAGAAACAATTCCTAATGATGCGCAAACTGTACTGAAAACAAGATTGTTCGGCGGTGAAGCACCTGATATTATGATGCTTCAAGCGTATTCTACAGTTTTTGAATATGCCAAAGAAGGATTTTTAGCTGATTTGACTAATGAAAATTTTATGAATAACATAGTAAATTCTGCAAAAAAATCAGTAACATATAACGGTAAAATTTATGCACTGCCTCTGGATATGGCGGGAATAGGTGTTATTTATAATAAGGATTTATTTGAAAAATTGGGATTGCAGATCCCCAAAACTTATTCCGAATTAAAAAATGTATGCAAAGTTATTTCCGATAACGGGTATACTCCGTTTGCTCTTTCAATTCGTGAGTCATGGCCTTTGGGACATTTTATTTCTATGGCGCATACGGCTGCAATAGGTGACAAACTTGATAGTTGGTTGGCAGAAATGAACGCAGGAACCGGAACATTTGCAAGTGAAGAAATGGACAAAATGTTTGAAGTTTTTGATTTTTTCAAAGCTAACGGCGGTGATAAAGCTATGGAAATGGATTATAACTCATGCTTGAATAATTTTGCTTCAGGCAATTACGCAATGATGGTTCAAGGTCTTTGGGCTTATGGTGCTGCAATGAAGCTGAATCCTACATTGAATGCGGGATTTTTCCCATTTCCGTTCAGCGACGATCAATCAAAAACAAATTTATATGTTGATACAGATTCAACTCTTGCTATTTCAGCTACTGCTTCTAAAGAAAACCAAGAAGCCGCAAAACTGTTTTTTAATTTCTTAACTTCTCCGGAAGGCGTTCAGCTGGTTGTGGAAAAATTCAAGTTATTGCCTACAGTAAAAAATGCTGATGTATCGGAAATGCCGGTACCTTTCCAAGACTTGGTAAAATATTTAGGTGAAGGAAAAACAATGCCATGGGCATTCTGTATGTGGCCTACAACAGTTTTTGAAAATTCAAAAAACGGTTTGCAGGAATATTTCAGCGGACAAAAAACAAAAGATGAACTGCTTCAGTTCCTTGATGATGAATGGAAAAAAACTTTAGAATAAAAGAAATCATCTTTTAATAGTAATTTAATAGTAAAGAGGGGAGTATTTTCTAAAATGATAAAAATCATTTTGAGTGCTTCCCTTTTTTTTGAGATAGCATATAAAGTATTAATCTATATACTAATAATGCATATATGCTATGCGGAGGTTATTGATGAAACATTTTTCTTATAGGGAAGGCGGCTTGGGAAAAGCTTTTTATTTATTCATTCTTCCTGCCTTTATCTTGTACTTTGTATTTTTTTTACTCCCGTTCTTTTTGGGAATACAATATTCCTTTTTGAATTGGAATGGCAAAACTCCGGATATTCCTATTCAGATTAATGAAAAGAAATTTCAGCTTTTAGTTGATAAAAATATACCGACGGAAATAAACAAGAATGATTTTAATAAAAAATTTTTGCCGCAGATACATACTGATGATAAAGAATATATTGAAAGCATTTATTTGTTGACTCCAAGTGAAGATTATAGTCTTAATCAAAATCTCGATGAACAGAGTTACGACATTGCAAAAGAGATTCTGGAAAAATCGGATTGTTCTGTATTACTTTCTGATAAGGAAAAAAGCAAACTGCATTCATTTTATGAATTACAAGAAGATAAGTATGTTTTGAATGGTACTGTTTCCATATTGGAACGTTTTTACGTGAAGAAAACTTTGGGAAAAGTTTACTACCATAATATAAAAAATGTCGGATTGAAAAATTATAAAAGATTATTTCATGATGAAAAATTCAAGGAAGTAATAGGATTTACTTTATTTTATACATTTTTCAACATGCTGCTCATAAATGTGATTGCACTGTTTTTGGCATTGGCACTTGATTCTAAAATCAAGCATAAAAACACTTTGCGAACAATGTTTTTCCTTCCGAATGTTGTGAGTCTCATTATCGTAGCTTACATTTGGTCTTTTATTTTCCGTGAGGGTTTCGGAGCTCTTGGATGGAAAAACTGGCTTGTAGATAAAACGACCGCACCGTGGGCAGTTGTTTTAACATCTGTTTGGCAAAGCGTAGGGTATATAATGATTATTTATCTTGCGGGGCTTCAGAACATTCCTACTGATATTTTGGAAGTTGCTTCTATTGACGGAGCTAATAACTATCAGCGTTTTACCAATATAACGTTGCCGCTGCTGG